>DATLAN010000373.1:0-5900 GCA_035527455.1 Thermoguttaceae bacterium | reverse complement strand
GCGGCCAACGCCCGGCGCGACTCGTCCAGCAGGGGCTGCATTTCCCGAAAGAAGAACCGGACGGGCTCCCCCTCCATCTGCGTCCGCAGGCGATCCTGCAGTTCCAGCACCGGCCGGGGACATGCCCCGAACGAGCCGTGGTTGAGCATGGTAACAGCCGGGTCCAGCGGCCATGCGTCGCAGAGCGGGTCGAACTCGCAGCTTGTAGGATGATGATCGCTCATGTCACCATTGTGACACCCCCACGGCGGGCATCAAGAGGGGTCGTTACCGGCATCCGGTGCGACACGACCTCTCGTCGCCCATTCGTTGCCATGCGGGGCTTGGCTGCTTGTCATCCGGCACGAGAGGCCTTATGATGCGCATACTCGATTTTCCGACTCTAAAGGACCTAATGTGGCATCGGGCCACCGCCAAACGGCGGGCAAGCCCGCCCGCTAAACGGTGTTTTCACGACTTGACCGCGATGGATCGCCATGGCTACCGCCCAGCGCACCGATACGGCCCATTCTTCCTCTTCGGTTAGCCCGGAGATTCTCGACCGGCTGCCGCCTCAGAATCTCGACGCCGAAAAGGGGGTTTTGGGGAGCCTCGTGCTCAACGCCGAGATGTGCGACGAGGTGGCCCCTCTGATTCGGGCCGACGACTTCTACGCCGACGCCCATCAGAAACTCTTTGCCCACCTGATGGCGATGCACGACGAAGGCAAGCGCATCGACGCCACGCTGCTGATCGAACGGCTCAAGCAGGCGGGGGATCTCGAAGCGATCGGTGGCGTGGCCTATCTGGCCGAGGTCGTCCAATCGGTCCCCTACGCGGCCAACGCGATCCACTACGCGGGAATCGTGCGCGACAAGGCCACCTTGCGGTCGCTGATCCACGCGGGTACGGAGATCCTCCGCGACGCCTACGACACGACCGTCGAGCCCAACGAGATCGTCAGCCAGGCGGAGCAGAAGATCTTTGCCGTCCACGACCAGCGGACTTCCGACAAGGTAACCACCATTCGCGAGCTGCTGGTCGAGGCGTTCGACCGGATCGACGCCCGGCTGCTGGGGACCGAGGGCGTGGGGATCTACACGGGTTTCACCGATCTGGACAATCTCACCGGCGGGCTGCACGACTCGGAATTCGTGGTCCTGGCCGCCCGGCCGAGCATGGGAAAGACGGCCCTGGCCACGAATATCGCCGAATACGTGAGCATCGAATCGAACGTGCCCACGCTCTTCGTCAGTCTGGAAATGGCCCGGCTCGAACTGGCCCAGCGGATGCTCTGCTCGCAAGGGCGGATCGACGCGGGCAAGTTCCGCAAGGGGCTGCTCTCCAGCCAGGACCGCAAGGAGTTGGTCGAGGCGTCGGCCAAGCTGGGAAAAGCCCCCTTGTTCGTCGACGATTCGCCCAGCCGTTCGGTCACCGAGATCGCCGCCTGTGCCAGACGCCTGAAGCGCAAGGAAGGCTTGGGGCTGGTCGTGATCGACTACCTGCAGCTCATCCAGCCGGACGATCCGCGCGACCCGCGCCAGGAGCAGGTCGCCAAAATGGCCCGGCGGCTCAAAGGCCTCGCCCGGGAACTCCAACTGCCAGTCTTGTGCCTGGCCCAGTTGAATCGTCAGGCCGACGCGGGCAAGGAGGGGCATCAGCCGCGACTGAGCCACCTTCGCGAATCGGGGGCCATCGAGCAGGACGCCGACGTCGTCATGTTCATCCACCGAGAGGAGTACTACTGCAACACCAAGGAAGATGCGCAAGATGCAGGTGTCGCCGGTCTGGGCGAGGTGATCGTGGCCAAGCAGCGCAACGGTCCGACCGGAAGGGTCAAACTGACCTGGATCGACAAGCACACCCGATTCGAGAACCTTTCGCAAGAGCCGCACGTCGAATTTACCGATTATGGCGATGATTTCGGCGGTGCCCCGGGGGATTCCTTCTAAGCAGCCCCATCCGAATATCGTATACTGGCAAAACCGGTGACTATCGAGCACAGGTCAGGAGGTCGATGCAATGGCGGACAACGAAAACGGCACGTTGAGAAGGGTGGCCTGGTCGGAAATCTGCCCCTGGCTGGCCATCTTTCGGACCTTTCGGCTGGCGGCCTCGTTTCGCATTCTGCTGCTCTCGGCGGCGGCCGTCTTCATCACGTTCTGCGGCTGGGCCCTCTTCTTCTGGGTCTTCTCGGAAGATTCGAGACAAACCGAGTGGATGGGGCCCGATGGGGGTAACCCCTGGAAAGCGGCCACCGAGATGGTGCCGGACGCGCCCCGACTGCCCGGCATGGATGGGTTCGGGGAATCGGTCGGGGAAGCCTTGGCACCGATCACGTCAAAGGGACAACCGGGCAATCCGTTTTTCGGATCCTGGGCCCATCTCTGCCGGCCGGCGCTGCAAATCGTCCGCCTGAATTCGGATTTCACCGGCCTGGCGTGCCTGCTGCTTTGCGGGCTCTGGTCGTTGGCAACCTGGGCGTTCTTCGGGGGCGCGATCACGCGGATGGCCGCGGTTCAGTTGGCGTGCGACGAGCGGGTCGGCCTGATGGCCGCGCTTCGGTTCGCCTGTTCGCGGTGGACGTCCTACTTCTTCGCCCCGCTGTTTCCCGCCGCCGGCATCCTGTTGGCCGCGCTGCCGATTTGCCTTTTGGGCCTGATCCAGCGGGTCGACGCGCTGGTGATCTTGACGGCGCTGGTCTGGCCGTTGGCGCTCGTGTCGGGACTGATCATGGCCGTGTTGCTGCTGGGTCTGATCTTCGGATGGCCCTTGATGTGGACCACGATCAGCGCCGAGGGGACCGACAATTTCGACGCCCTGAGCCGCTGCTACGCCTACGTCTTCCAAAGACCGCTGCACTATCTGTTCTATGCGATCGTGGCCGGTCTGTTCGGCGCGGTGGGATGGCTGCTGGTCGCGAATTTCGCCGCCGCGGTGGTCCATCTGCCCTTATGGGCGGCCGCCTGGGGATCCGGCGCCGATCGGTTCGGCGAGATTGCCTCCGGGACCGATATGGACAGCGTGCTGGGCAACGCCGGCGGGGCGGTGATCCGTTTCTTCGGCGGCTGCGTGAAGCTGCTGGCCGCCGGCTTCTTCTTCGGCTACTTCTGGACCGCCACGACCTGCATTTACTTCCTGCTGCGACGCGACGTCGACGCGACCGAGATGGACGAGGTCTTTCTCGACGAAGACGCCGGCGAAGGGACCCACGATCTGCCGCCGCTGGGGACCGACGAAGCGGGCGCCCCGGTGATCGACGACCAGCCGGAGACATCCCCCGGCGACCCTGAGCCCGAGCCAAAATCAGAGTAACCAAGAGTCCAGCCGCCCACACACACCCCGACTCGCCACTCCCCCCCCAACGCGGTTTTTGGCCGCAACCAAACGGCGGGCAAGCCCGCCCGCTAAACTCCCCACTCTCCACTCACCCCCAACGCGGTTTTTGGCCGCAACCAAACGGCGGGCAAGCCCGCCCGCTAAACTCCCCACTCTCCACTCTCCACTCCCCACGACCCACTACCCACTACCCACTACCCACTCCCCACTACCCACTCTCCACTGCCCACGACCCACTCACACCGAGCCGGGCCCTCGCCCGCCATCACTGACCTGTACGGCCTCCTCGGCCGGCACGACGAAGATCTTGCCGTCGCCGATGCTGCCTTCCGGACCGGTTCGGGCGACGTTGACGATGGTCTCGACGGTTCGCTCGAGAAAATCGTCGTTGACGAGGATCTCCAGTGCGACCTTGCGGAGCACTTTGGGTTCTCTGGGGTCCCGTGGTCGTTCGGTCCAGGCGCGTTGACGGGCAAACCCCTGGGCGTCGCAGATCGTCATCCGCGTCACCGCGATCTTCTTCAGCGCCTCGCGGACCGCGTGGAGCTTCGGCGGTTGGATGATCGCGATCACCAGTTTCACGCCGGTGCCTCCGTCCGTCCTGGCCGTCGTCGGCTTTGTGGAAGTGTCTAGCTGCCGACCTGGCATCTGGACCAGGATACCGGATGCAACGTCGGCAGGAAAGACCGGCGCAGACCCCGACGGCCGCGAAAAACGCGCCAATCCCTTGGCACGCCGAAGGCGGCTGCCTTCGAACTGCTCACCCACCACTTCAGGTTTATGGTTTCCGGCGTCGGCGGGCCCAGAATGCCCCTCCCAACAATGCGGCCAGCAGCATCGCCACCGTGCCCGGCTCGGGGACGACGGTGATCGTGCCGCTGTGGCGCGGGCCGCCAAGTCCGAGCATGTACTCGAACGTGATCTCGCTGGGATCGGTGCCCGGCTCGACCAGTTGGCCGAGTTCCACGTCGGCGTACGACAACAGGCCGACGAGCGAGCCCTCGCCCACCGCGTCGCCGTTGGCCGAGACCAGCGTGCCTTCCATCGAGGGCAACACGGCCGCCACGCCCTGGACGTCCTCGCCGGTCAACTGGCCGTCGACCGACAGGACCCAGGCCATCACGCCGTCGACCGAGACGGTGAACCGGCCGGTCGCCGGGTCGTACACGGCCGTTGCCGAACCTTCCGCCACGCCGGGGTCGGCCTTGTTGTAGTTCTGCAACAAGGCCATGAAGTCGAACAGGTTGACCTGTCCGTCGCCGCGGTCGGAGGGGCCGCCGGCCATGTCGCCGCCGAGCCACGTCTTGTTCGGCGCGGGCTTCCACTGGTTACCCGTCCAGTTGCCGATCATCGCGACGATGTCCAGACCGTTGACGGCTCCGTCGCCGTTGGCGTCGCCGCTTCGGGCGATGAAGAAGTCGCCGGTCACTTTCGAGAAGGCCTCATCGTCCGCAAGCTGGGGAATGCCGTCCAGGTCCCTGTAATAGGTCGAACCGCCGTCGGCCAAGTGGTAAGTCAGGCCGTTGAGATCGGTGACCTTCGGCAGGAAACCCGAGGCCGGGTCGCTCGGATCGACGGGATAGTACCTCAATCCCCACTTGTCCTCGGGGATGGGCTGGCCGAGCAGATCCGTTTGGCCGAGTTCCGTCCAGAGGAGCTTGCCGATCTCGTATTGGTCGTACACGTCTCGAGTCTCCTGCCAGACCGGATGGCCGTCCATGTTGAAAATACCGCTGCCGATGTGACTGCCGCCGAACGCTTCCGGAGCGTCGAACATGCCGTAGAGCACATTGATCGGGGAGTCTTCGGCCTCGACGAGCGTCAGGGTCAAGGGCTCCGAGCGCACGTTGCCCGGGTCGGTCGATGCGATGTGGCCTTGCGGCACGGTTCCGTTCCAAAGCACGCCGATCCCGCGCAGCGTCACGTCGCCGGCGAGCACCATCTCCGAGTCGATCGTCGGCGTGCCCGTCAGGACGATCTTGTCGTGCTGATCGCTCAGGATCTCGAACGTCGTCCTGGGCTTCGAAAGGACGTTGCCCTGGCCGTCATCCTCGACGACCATTTGCGGATACCCCACGAACGTCAACGTGCCGATGTGCTGATCGAGCAGGCCGTGGCGGATCGTCGGATTGACGTTCGCGGTGGCCGACCAGAGCGGGGCCTCGCCGGCGAGGCTTAGGTTTCCGAGGATCTCCAGCTCCCCGTGGACCGCCGTGCCGTCGTCGGCCGTCACGTCGCGGAAGCTGTAGGAGGAATCCGCTAGCGTCAACACGGTGGGCGGATCGGGGGCCGCGGGGTTGTGGAGCGTGAGGTTGGCCATCGTCACCGAGCTGTGCCCGGAGGTGATCTCCGTGGTGGCGTTGGCGACCAGGTTGTAGGTCCCCAGGTCGAGCGGCGGTCCGCCGTCGTCGTTGGCCGCCAGGAACAGGGCCGAGATTTCATTGGCGTCCAGCGCCCTCGGGTAGATGTACAACTCGTCGATCCATCCGTCGAAGTCGCCATACGGATTGGTTCGGTCGATCCGCGCGATGCCGAGGGTCAGGTCCGCTTTGGAGCCTGCCGCTTTCAGCGCATCTTGGTAC
>DATLAN010000372.1:0-25431 GCA_035527455.1 Thermoguttaceae bacterium | reverse complement strand
AATGGGAAATACCCGGCACTGGCTCGCCAGATCATGTACGCCGCTCGCGGCAAGATACTCGAATTGGTCGATGACGTCCAGAAGCTGGACTCCAACTACTTCACGCAGACTCTCTTGCCGGGCTACATGAAACGCCACCCCGAAACGGCTGCTTGGGACGTGGCGTACGATCCACGTGGACACCTCCACGAACCACATACCGAAAAGACGGTGGCGCTGGGCACGCTGGACGTACGCAAGTATCTGGGAGACGTTCGGAGCCACGCCGTGGGCGACGTTGCGAACTTCGAGTTCAAGAACAGCGCCTATCCCACTTGCGGACCGCAACACCGCTTCAACGCCATCATGTTCATCGAAAAAGAGGGTTTCATGCCGTTGTTCCAGCAGGTTCAACTGGCCGAACGCTACGACATTGGGATCATGTCCACCAAAGGCATGTCGGTGACAGCGGCTCGGCAGATGGTCGACACTCTGTGCAGCGAAAGTGACGGCGTGCCTTTACTGGTTCTCCGCGACTTTGACCAAGCAGGTTTTTCCATCGTCCACACGCTGCGACACAACAGCGAGCGTTACCAATTCCGGAACCGAGTCCAGGTGATTGATCTGGGGTTGCGCTTGGCGGATGCCGAGGCATGGAACCTGGAATCAGAGGAGGTGTATTACAAATCCAGCCCGGCGGGATTGCTTCTCCGCCGCGGCGCCACCGAAGAGGAAATCAAGTTCCTGTGTCCACACTGGGGCAAACGTGGTCATCGTGTCGAGTTGAATGCCTTCACTTCGGAGCAATTGATCGAGTGGATCGAATCCAAACTCCATGAACATGGAATCAAGAAGGTCATCCCGGATGGCAAGACCTTAGAAGCTGCCTACCGATGGGCCACCGAAATCGAGTATGTCAACGCACGCTTGGAAAAGATCGCCCAAGCTGCCGCTGAGGAAGCTGAGAAGGTGGAGATTCCCAAAACGCTGGAGCGCATAATCCGCAAGCGACTGAAAGACGATTCTGCGACGCCATGGGATCGGATTGTCTCCGAGGTGGCTGCCAAGAATTGTAAGGAACGTACGTCCCGACGAAACGCGCAAGCAAGAAAACGGGGACCATGAGGACGGGTTCTTTACAATTACCTGCGTTTTCCGTCGTGGAGGAAGTAAAAGAACAAAGCGTCGTGCTGGCCGGCGAAACTCAGCACGACGCCTTGGAGGTTGCACATGCATGATGCGAGCAGTTCTCGTGCGAGTCAAGGTTCGGTGCTGAAGATCGCGCTGGAATACCATCGGCGCGGCTGGTCGGTCATTCCGATTCGCCCAGGAACAAAGAAACCGGCTTGTCGAAGTTGGAAGCCCTACCAGAGCGAACGGCCCGAGGAGACGACCATCCGGCGGTGGTTCTCGGGCAACGGGCAAAAGGCCCTGGCTGTCATAATGGGGGAAGTCTCCGGCGGTCTGGTGTGCCGCGATTTCGACGACATGACCAGCTATGGACGATGGGAAGCCAAACATCCCGACTTGGCCAGAACACTCCCCACGGCCGAAACCGGACGCCCCGGACGCCACGTCTACGCAAGGGCCGATATCGGGCAGATTCGGTCTGTGAGCAAGACCGGTGGGGCAATCCTCGAATTCGATGATGGAGAACTGCGGGGAGCCGGCTACTGTCTCGTTCCCCCGTCGCCACACCCCAACGGCACAAGCTACCGCTGGATTGTCCCGCTCGGAGACGAGGTGCCGGCCATCGACCTGAACTGCTCGGGATTTTTCCCATGCAACAGAGAGGCCAGAGAGAACGTAGAAGCCCGAGGAGACCAGAGTAACCAGAAGACATTTAGGTGTGTGGATGAATGTTCTACAAAAAAACCACCCACTGAATGTCTTATGGACTCTCTGGCGTCTCGGCACTCTCTGTTGCACCGGCAGGTGGAAGCGGCGATTTCTCGGACGCTGCCCACCGGAACCCGACAACGGCACAAGCTGCTTTTCGAGTTGGCCAGGGAATTGAAAGCCCTGCCCGGGTTGGCCGATGCCCCGATTGCCGAGTTGAAGCCCTACGTGAGAGAATGGCACAAGAGGGCTTTGCCGCATATTCACACCAAGCCCTTCGAGGAAAGTTGGTTCGATTTCGCCGAATCTTGGGGGAAGGTGAAGTTCCCCAAAGGAAAGGAGCCCATTGCCATGATGTTTGCGAAAGCAGTCGAGGCGGAAGTGCCCGAAGTGGCCAAGCAGTACGAACAAACACAGCTGCGATGGTTGGTGGCTCTATGTCGAGAGTTGCAGCGGGCCTGCGGTGCCGGGTCGTTCTTCCTCGATACCCGGACGGCTGGCCGGTTGCTCGGCATCCATCACGCCACAGCATCCCGTTGGCTTCGAGGATTACGGCACGACGGGATTATCAAGCTGGAATCGAGGGGGAGCCGAGAAGAACGCCGGGCCAGCCGGTACCGCTATCTGGCCCCGCTCTGACTTTTTCCGGAAGTCTACTTGACACACGGCAAGTGATGCCGATAATCGGGAGTATGGGAAAGAAACGCAAACAAAAACCGACCCTAAGTGACCAGATTCGCCGGCTCATCGAATCCAGCGGAATGAGCCGGTATGAAATCGCCAGACAGACCGGTATCGAACAATCGGTTCTAAGCCGGTTCATGTCGGGCGAGCGAGGGCTGACCACGTTGACCCTGGACAGGCTCGGGGAACTGTTCGACCTGGAAGTGGTCCATCGCGGTCGGAAGCGTTCCTGAGGCTTCCTGCGGAATCTGAAAGGTAAGGTGAGAGGATGCGAGTGTTCAGACCGACCCGGACAACCAAGTCGGGTCAGAAGAAACCCTACGCAAAATGGTACGTCGAATTCCGGGACCACTTGGAAAGTATCCGCCGGCTGCCGGCATTCACGGACAAGAAGCAAAGCGAGGAACTGGGTCGAAAGATAGAACGGCTGGTGGCGTGCCGGTCGAACGGAGAATCGCCCGATACCGCGCTGGGGCGGTGGTTGGAGTCGATGCCGCCCAAGCTGCGCGACCGGCTGGCAGCAATCGGTTTGCTGAGCGGAGAAAGCGTGGCAGCCGGGAAGTTCTTGGCCGCACACTTGGACGATTTTCAGGCAGCCTTGGCGGCCAAAGGGGACACGGAGAAACATGCCCGGCTGGTTGCCAATCGAGCACGACGACTCGTCAAGAAGTGCAGGTTTCAGTTCTGGAATAACCTATCCGCCTCCAAGGTGCAAGCGTGCTTGGCGGAGTTACGTGACGGCGGCAACGGGCTGAGTATCCAGACCAGCAATTTCTATCTGCAAGCTATCAAGCAGTTCTGCAAGTGGATGGTACGCGACGGCCGGGCAAACCGGTCGCCGTTGGAGCATTTGCAGGGCCAGAACGTCCAGACCGACCGGCGACATGACCGGCGGGCGCTTGCGGTTGAGGAAACCCGCTGGCTGCTGCGAACCACGCTTGCCGGCCCAGAGCAGGCAGGGGTTTGCGGCGCGGAACGGTATCTCATCTATCGGTTGGCACTGGAAAGCGGTCTGAGGGCGAAGGAAATCCGTACGCTCAGCCGGTCCAGTTTCGACTTTACCGCAAGACCCGCAACCGTGACGGTCGAGGCGGCATACTCGAAGCGCCGGCGGCTGGATGTGCTTCCCCTTCGCCCCGACACAGCCGACCTTCTAAGGGAGCATCTGGCCAAGAAACTTCCCGAGGCAGCCGCGTTCGCCACGCCCCAGAAAGACAGGCTCGCAGGGGTCGTACGGGCCGATTTGGCGGCCGCTCGGGCTGAATGGATAGATACAGCCCCGACCCTGGAAGAACGCAACAGACGCGAATCCTCGTCGTTCCTGGTGTATCGTGACGAGTCCGGCCGAGTGGCCGATTTCCACGCCCTGAGGCATACATTCATCACGAATCTGGCCAGCAGCGGGTCCCATCCGAAAGTTGCCCAGTTGTTGGCCCGGCATTCGACCATCACCCTCACCATGGACCGGTACACGCATTCGCTGTGGGAAGACCTGAGCGAGGCCCTCGGGCGATTGCCAGACCTATCCGGACCGACAGAGCAGCCCCAGCGGGCGACCGGGACCGACGGCCGGAGAAATGTGGCCGAAAGCATGGCGCAGAGTGTGGCGTTTTGTGTGGCGCTAAAGGACCCAGAATCAAGCACCCTCGTGCAGTCCGGTGCAGTGAACGCCCAAACGGCCACCGGACAGCCCGGGAACGGAAAACCTCGGGAATTCGCGGAAAACAGCGGAAAAACCGGGGAAGAAAATGGCGGAAGTGCATGGGAATCGAACCCACCGGCGACGCGCATCACGCGCCGCCCGACGGTTTTGAAGACCGCGGCCACCACCAGGTGTGCAAGCACTTCCGATCTTCTGACTTCGGCGCTCGAAGGCTCTCTTGGCGCTCCGGCGTATTCATCGCTACCGAAGCTGGTTCGAGTACCTCCAGCTTGAGAGGCTTGTTCTTCTACCAGCATACAGCCGGATCGCGTTACGGCAAGGTCGAGGGACTCGGCTGCGGGCCAATTACCTCTGGCAGCCACCTGGAGGAGGGGTGCCGGCCCGGCGCGAGCCACACTTGCCGTGTTGAAAGCGGCTTATCGCTGGACCTAGGCGATTCTCCACGGTTTCTGCGAAATTCTCAACAGTATTCTCAACAATGCTATTCTCAACAATGCTGCTAAGAAACGCGCACGGAACCCGAATAACTTGCGAAAAGCGCATAACCTATGCTGCCGATTGTGGGTGCAAATAGAGTAATTGAGCGCGTTGTCGCCAGCCGGTATCATGACTGTTGCGCGATGGGCTGCAGTTCTTGGGTGAGAATCTTCTACTCTCTGCCGCAGGAGAAACCTGATGCACCGAAAAATGGTTTGGGCGTGTGGCCTGGTCTTGTTGATGGTGATATGTCCGAGAGCGTCGGCGGCCGACTCGCTTCCGCCGGCCAATCGGTGGATTTCCCCGGAGGCCATCTTCGTCGTGGAGGTCTCTCAGCCGGAGGCCCTGCTCGACTTGGCCTTCGATCCCAAGATGATCGAAGCCGTCGCTTCCCTTCCGGCCTATCAGAAGCAAGCGGAGCAACCGGGGTTTCGGCAGTTCCTGCAGGTGGTCCGGTTCCTGGAGATGACGCTCGATACGCCATGGCCGACGGGTGTGCGGAAGCTCGTCGGTGGCGGCGTCACGCTGGCGGCAAGTGCCGACGGCGGCGCGTTGTTGATCGTCGACGCCCAAGACGCCCAAATGCTCCAGCGGCTGCACGAGATCCTGTTGGGCTTTGCGAAGAACCAGGCGGAAAAACAGGAGCAGCCGGGCCGTGTCGCTTCTGAAGAGTACCGAGGTGCGACCTGCTGGACGTTTGGCGGCGATGAAGCGCATGCCATTCTCGGCAACCGGCTGCTGCTGGCCAATCGGTCCGAAGTGCTGAAGGCCGCCCTCGACCTTCGCGCGAAACCCGACGGCCAGAGCCTGGCCTCGTCGCCTGCCTACCAGAATGCCCGGGCGGCCCTTTCCGGCGACATGGTGGCCTCGGCCTTCGTGAACTTACAGCCGCTCAAGCAGCATCCTCCCGTGAAGGATCTCCTGACGCAGAGTTCTTCCAACCCCTTGGCGACTCTGTTGCTTGCCGGGGTGACGGAGGCCCTGCGCGACTCGAGTTGGCTGGCCGTTGGGTTGGACGTCGAGGAAGACACGCTGTCGCTTTCCGCCGTGGTCGACGGCAAGGCTGGTGGTGAGAACAGTCCCGCAGCCTTCGCATTGCCGAGCCGAGACGCTGAAGGAGCGCTGCCGAATCTCGCGGTGCCGCGCCGCATTGCCGCTGCCAGCCTCTATCGCGACCTGCACCGGTTCTATGCCGCGAAAGACGATCTGTTTCCGGAACGCACTTCCGGGCTGATTTTCTTCGAGAACATGATGGGGATCTTCTTCAGCGGGATGGACCTGACCGAGGAAGTCTTTGGGGAAACCCGGCCCGAAATCCGCGTGGTGGTGGCCGAGCAGGACTACGATTCGGCCGTGGGCACGCCCCAGGTTCAGTTTCCCGCGTTTGCGGCGGTTTTTCACCTCGAGCGGCCCGCCGAGTTCGCCGAGGTGGTAGAAGAGGCGTGGCAGAAGGCCGTCGGGCTAATCAACTTCACACGCGGCCAGCAGGCACAGCCGGGCTTGATCATCGATCGGCCCGTCCACTCCGGCACCAAGTTCACCGTGGCCTATTTCCGATCGCCCAAAGACGCCGATCGCACGAACGTCGACGCGCGTTTCAACTTCCGGCCGGCCTTGGCAACCGAGGGCGAATACCTCATCTTCAGTTCCACCGAAGGCCTCGCCGGGGACTTGATCGACGCGCTGAAGAAGGAGCAAGCCGGCACGCCGAAGCCGCTGGCCGAGACCCACAGCCTGGTGGAACTCGACGGGGCCGGGCTGCTCTCGATTCTGGCGGCCAATCGCGAGAACTTGATCCGCCAGAACATGCTCGAAGAAGGCAACACCCAAGCGGAAGCCGAAACTCAGATAGACCTGATCTTGGCCGTGCTGAAGTACCTCGACGAGGCGAAACTCAGCGTGGGAAGCCGCGAGGGACGGCCCCAGGCAAACCTGAAGTTAAAGTTGGATCTACCCTGACGCTGCTCGCGGAGAAAGGGGAGCCGTCTATGTTCGCCGACAACCGAACCGTCCCGGACCAAGGCCGATCGGAACCGCCCGGTACGCCGGACGCCGGCAGGCCGATCGATCCCGATTGGGCCTGGGCACCCTACAAGCCGGACACGCAGCGGCCGTGGGACCTGCGCCGGGCGGGACACCTGTTTCGTCGCGCGGCCTTCGGTGCCGATTGGGGTCAGCTCCAGCAGGCGTTGGCCGACGGCCCGCAACGCACCGTCGATAGGTTGTTGCGTCCCGACGCCGACGTCGAAGCCTTCCATCGAACCTACGACGAGTACGAGGCCTCGACTGCCGGCTCCGACTCGGCCGACGGTCTGCGGGCATGGTGGTTGCGGCGAATGATGCAGACGCCGCATCCACTGTTGGAGAAAATGACGCTGTTCTGGCACGACCATTTCGCCATCAGCAACGCCAGGGTGAAAAACGCCCTGTTGATGCACAAGCACGTGCAGTCGCTCCGCAGCCATGCCCTGGGCCGTTTCGCCCCGTTGCTGCAGAGCGTTTCTCGCGATCCGGCCGTCCTCTTGGGACTGGAGGCCGCCGCCAACCGCAAGGCCCAACCCAACGAGCAACCGGCCCGGACCATCGTCGAAGTCTACAGCCTGGGACCGGGCCACGCCACGGAAGAGGACCTGCGCAGCGCCGCCCGGGCGTTTACCGGCTGGTTCGTCCTGCGGGGCCAACTCCGCTACATCGAGCGCGAGCACGATACGGGGACGAAACGGTTCCTCGGCGAAGAGGGCGACTTCGACGCCGATGCCGTGGTTCGGATTCTGCTTGGGCAACCGGCCGTATCGCGGTTGTTGGTTCGCAAGCTGTACCGCTGGCTGATCTGTGAGACCGAGGAATCCGACGACGCACTGCTCGCACCGCTGGTCGAGTCGTTCCGCAAGGATTACGACGTGGCCACCTTGGTGGAAACGATGCTGCGTTCGAACCTGTTCTTCTCGCCGGCCGCGTACCGGCAGCGGATCAAGAGTCCGGTGGAGTTCGCCCTGGGGATCGTCCGTGGCCTGGAGGGGATGGTTTCGACCACGCAGTTGGGTCAAGACCTGGCGGCGTTGGGTGAGAACCTGTACCATCCCCCGACCGTCCGGGGATGGCGGGGAGGACAGTATTGGATCAACCGTGCCACGCTGATCGGCCGCAGCAACCTGGCCGGGGCGTTGCTCTCCGGCTCGGAACCCTACGGCGACAAACTCGATCCGGCGGCGATCGCCAAGAAGCACGGCTTTCCGGACCCCGAGCCGGCCGGACGTTTCCTGCTCGACTTGTTTCTGCAGGGAGACGTCGAGGCCGACGTTGGCGACCGCCTGCTGCGGGACGTTGCCGCGGCCGGCGGCGATCTTTCGCGTCGGCTGCGCCGATTGGCCGGGACCATCGTGACGCTGCCCGAGTTCCACTTGGCTTGACCAAATCGGGAGGAAAACCATGTTCACTACGCGCCGCGACTTTCTGAAGACCTCGCTAGGTACCTCGGCGTTGTGTTCGCTGGGTCCGGCTGTACCGGCGTTTCTCAGCCGTTCGGCCCTGGCTGCAGCGCCGCGGCAGGACGACGGCCATACGATCCTGGTCGTGGTCCAAATGGCCGGCGGCAACGACGGCCTGAATACCGTGGTGCCCTATGAAGATGACGAGTACGCCCGCCGGCGGCCTACCTTGCGGTGGGCGGCCAAGGAAGTGCACAAGATCGACTCGCTGTTGGGCTTCCATCCGCGGATGCAGGCATTCATGCGGCTCTATCAAGAGGGACACCTGAGCATCGTTCAGGGCGTGGGATATCCCAATCCCAACGGTGACCATGCGGCGGCCATGCGGGACTGGCAAACCGCCAGGCCGCACCAGCCCGACTGCCAAACCGGTTGGCTCGGTCGGGCGATCGACCACGCCTGCCACCCGGGCGAAGCGAACACACCGGGTGTGTTCGTCGGGCAGATCGCGCAGCCTTTCGGACTCAACACCGAGAAGGCGGTCGTCCCCTCGATCAAGAACCTCGAGCAGTGCATGTTGACGCCCGAGTTCGATTCGGCAGGTCCCGCCCAACGCACGCGGACCGGCGACGACAACCCGCTGTTGGACTTCCTCAGGCTCAGCGCGCGAACCGCCCATGCCGACAGCCGACGGATCGAAGCGGCGGCCAATGCCCCCACGGCCGAGTATCCGCCGCTGCCGCTGGCGCAGTCGTTGAAGACCGTTGCCCAGTTGATCCGTGCCGAGTTGGGGATTCGGATCTTCCACACGGAACTCGGCGGCAACGGGCCGGGCGGATTCGACAACCACGCCAACCAACGCGGCAACCACGGCGCGCTGCTCAGCCAACTGTCCGAATCGGTGGCCGCCTTCGTCGACGACCTGAAACGTGACAAGCTGCTGGATCGGGTGTTGCTGATAACCTTCTCGGAGTTCGGCCGCACCGTGGCCGAGAACGGACGCCACGGCACCGGACACGGCTCGGCCGCCCCGGTGTTCCTTGCCGGTGGTCGGCTCAAGGGCCGTTTGATCGGCGCGCACCCGGCCCTTACGGAGTTGGAAAACGGCGGCCAGAAATTCCACACCGACTTCCGCCGGGTTTACGCCACCGTCTTGGACCGCTGGCTGGGAATGGACAGTTCGGCCATCCTCGGCGAGAAATTCGATACGCTGGACGTGCTCGAGGCTTGAGTACCCTACGGACTCGTGGGCACCCGGTTGTCGACCAGACTGTTGTGATAGATCATCGGAGCGGCGACCGCTCCGGCAACAAGGCCCGTCACGGTGGCGGCCTGGCGCAGACTCACCACCGGAAGAACGATCGGGTGCTGTCCCCGAACGATCAGGCCGCCGATGGACACGACGATCTCTTTCTGCGCATGCGGTGGGGCCGAGGACGCAGACCACGCACGAAGAAACCACCTACTCGGGCCGTCGCCGCTCCGGACGACGATCTGGTACGGTCCCGGCCTGACGTTCTCGAATCCGAATCGGCCGTGGCGGTCCGTGCGCGCCAGGGCGACCGTCCGCCGGCCGGTGAGCAGTTCGACCTGCACTGCGGCCACGTTGTCCTGACCGGGGGCAGTGCCGAAGTCGACCACGCGGCCTGACAGCGCGCCGTCGGGCAGAAGACTCACGTCCACCACGTTGCCGGCCGAATAGGACGGGCCGCTGCCGGCCGTCACGTCGCCATCCGCAAAAGAATCCGCCTCAACGGCGCCGGGCAAAGCCGCCGGGCACGGTTGCTCGAGCAATACGAAACCGCAGAACACGATGGCCAGGATGGCCAGGACGGCGAGCCGCCCGCCGGGAGGCATCTGTTTCTGTACCGCTGGCCGGAGTACGTCCACGCTGGGATCCCTCTACGTCTTGCTCAGGGACTGCTGGGGGCGCGCGACTTCGAATTGTGGACCGCGATGGGAATGGCGATCGCCGCGCTGACCAACGCCGTGAGGAGAAACGCGTCGGACCTGAAGAAATCCCCCAAAGGCATCTGGCCGCGGACCACGTCGCCGCCGACCACGATGGCGGCAATCTGCCTGGATCGGGGCGGGGCCGTGCCGGCGACCCACGTGCGAAACTCTCGCGTGAAACCACCCGTCGATACCCGGTAGGTCCCTCCGGGCAAACCGGCGACCGAGAAACGCCCCGAGGCGTCGGTCTGGACGGCGGCCACCTCTCCGGCGGCGTTGTGAACGAGGACGGACATCCTCGCCACCGGAACTCCCTGAACGTTGACCACGACGCCGTGGAGCACACCCTCGGGATCCAGTTCGATATCGCCCGCCGAGCCCGCGTTGGACAAGGTCCCGCCGAAAGGTTGTGCCCCTTCCAAGACCGAGCCTGGCAGCATCAGGCCCAAAGTTGCCAATACGACGCACGCTCGCGCCAAGAGTCGCGACAAGCTCATGGAACGTTTTCCTTGCAGGGAGTTGTTCACGGGCTGGAAATCCGGTCGATTCGGTGGTTGTGAATTGCCACGGGCACGCCCACGGCAACGGCCACGATCCCGGCGATCACCCAGGGCTTTCCCAGCCAGTATCCGATCGGGCCCTCGTTGGCACGAATCGGTCCCTCGGTGGCCAGAACCAAGGCACTGCGACGGGCCAGGGGGGGCGCGGTGTCGGGGGCCCAAAGCCGGAACGTCCCGTAGGCCCGTCCGGCGACGATCTCGCACGGTCCGGCGCGAAGGCCGCGAACCTGGAAGTTGCCGGTCCGATCCGTTTCCGTCGCCGCGACCTCCAACCCCATCTGCCGAACCGAAACGCGGGTTCCCGCCGGCGGCATGCCTGCCGACTCGATCACCTGCCCCGACAACAAACCACCGTCGCTCAATTCCACGTCGACAAGCGCCGAAACCGGGTCGGCGACTCGTCCGCCGGCCGGCTGGCCGTTGACTGCGGCCGACAGTATCGGGGCGGGAAGGATCATTCCTGCACAGGCCAAGCAGAGTATCCCGAGTTTCAACACTCCGACATGCTCCATTGGACAGATCCTTTTCCGATGCGGTCTTCGACCGCTGCGAACGCAAACGAAATGACCCGCGAGGCTTCAAGCACGCTTGGGGAGAAGTCCCGTGTCTCTGAAGAGGAGGGCGGATGCTACTCGAAACCTCCCGGTAGGAAAATACCGAATCCGTGGAAATTCCTGCCGTTGGCTGCCGTTGGCGAAGTCCGTGTCGGATTCGAGATTTCTCCCTGTGTAAAACTGGGGGCAATAGGGTGGTTCGCAAAACGTTTCCTGGGTGTCCAGGTGAACTACGGTCGCAAAAGCATCAATATGGGCTACATATCACCACGCGGAGGCGTGAGGATCTTCTTCCGGGAAAATCGGACGCCGAAGATTGTGAACCCCAAGCATTCCGTTTGTGCAAAGCTGGCCGATTAGCCAATCCGGGGTGAGCGTGCTGTCTACGCCGAAGGAATCATCGCGGATCGGTCGATGACGGGATAGACGAGGAGGCCGCATCGGATTAAGCTTGATTATAGATGAATCGAGCATTTCCAGGGTTTCGGCAACGCACGTAGAACGGACAGGCTTGCCGCGCCACGCCGCGCCCCTTGGACCAACCATACCGTGGCTCGGGATGATATGCGCCGGCGTTCGGTCTCCGGCGCATCCGCTCGCCCCAACATCCGGCAAGCCGGTCGATCGATGAAACCTTCCTTCTTTGCCCGCCGCAGCTTCACCGTCTTGATGGTGGTGACGTTCATGTTGCCGCTGATCTGGATGGGCACGCGCCGGGCGGTGCTCAGCAACAAGAACGACGTCAAGAAGTGGCTGCCCGAGGGCTTCGACGAGACCAAGGATCACCAGTGGTTCGAGGAACATTTCCCCCACGAGCAGTTCGTGCTGATCAGTTGGGAAGGCTGCACGCTCGAAGACAAGGACTCGAAGCTGAGGCTGCTGACCAAGAAGCTGACGCCGCCGCAGGACGCAAAACGGTCGTCCGAGGAGCCGCAGTATTTCAAGGAGGTGGTCAGCGGCCTCACGTTGGTCGAGAAGCTGGAAATCCGAGGCTACCCCCGCGAAGAGATTCTCGAGCGGTTCGAGGAATCGCTGATCGGCAAGGAGCGGGAAGACGGAGACCGTAATACCTGCCTGGTCGTCACGCTCAACGACACTTACCACGGCCGGGAACTCCGCGACGTGTTGGAGAAGATTCGCGCCACGGCCGAAGAATGTGCCGTGTCGCGCGACGAGATCCGCTTGGGCGGTCCGCCCGTGGACAACGCCGCGATCGACTACGAAGGCGAGCGGACCTTGATCCGGTTGGCGTTCCTGTCGCTGGCGGTCGGTCTGGGAGTCTCCTGGCTCTGCTTCCGCAGCATCCGGCTGACCAACATCGTGTTCGTCTGTGCGCTGTTGTCCGCCGGGACGGGCATGGCCATCGTTTTCTTCAGCGGAGGGATCGTCGACGCCATCTTGATGTCGATGCCGTCGCTGGTCTACGTGCTGGCGATTTCCGGGGCGATCCACATCGTCAACTACTATCATGACGCCGTCCGCGAGGGCGGGCTGGCCGGGGCCGCCGATCGGGCCCTGCAACACGGCTGGCGGCCCTGCACCGTGGCCGCCATCACCACCGCCATCGGGCTCGGCTCGCTGTTGAAGAGCGATCTGATCCCGATCCGCAATTTCGGACTCTACGCGGCCTTGGGCGTGTTGGCCTCCTTGGGATTCGTCTTCCTGCTGTTGCCCGCCCTGCTCCAATATTTCCGCGTGATGGGAAAGATCAACCGGGCGTTGGTGGCGCGATTCGTCCGCATTCCTGCCTTGGTCCGATACGCCGACGCCCGGATCGAGGCCACGGCCGGTAACGGGGGACGCCGCAACGGCGAGGAAGACACGGTGTTCCTGCGATTCTGGCTGGCGATCGGCAGCTTCATCACCCGCCGCAACGGCTGGGTCGCGGCCGGTTGCGTGGCGCTGATGGTCTTTTTCGCCGTGGGTGCCACGCGAATCCAGACTTCGGTCAAGCTGATGAAGCTCTTCTCGGACGACGCCGAGATCATCGGCCACTACGCCTGGCTGGAGGAGCACCTCGGCCCGCTGGTTCCCATGGAAGTGGTGATCCGCATCGACAACGACAAATGCCGCCTGACGCAAGTGGAACGCATGCGTTTGGCCCGGCGGGTCGAACTGGCCGTGGAGAGCCTCAAGCCCCAAGTGGGCGGGGCCCTCTCGCCGGCCACCTTCATGCCCGACATCGAGTCCCCGCAGAGTCAAGGCGGACTTTTCGGGCGATTGGTCAAAGGCACCCGCGATCGCGTCACCAACGACATACTCCAGGAGCACCCCTTCCTGCTCGATGAAATGCGCCAGTATCTCGTGTTCGACGAGACAACCAACGAGGAACTCTGGCGCGTCAGCGCCCGGGTGGAGGCGTTGGGAGACGTCAACTACGCCCACTTCGTCGAAGACCTGAAACACAAGGTCGATCCGGTGATCGAAGCCTACCAGCGCGCCGGATGGGAAGGCCTGTCGGTCACCTATACCGGGCTGGTCCCGCTGATCTACAAGGCCCAGACCGAGTTGCTCAAGGGACTGTTCCAGAGTCTGCAACTGGCTTTCGTGCTGATCGCGTTGGTGATGATGTTCGTGTTGCGGAGCCCCCTGAACTGGTCGGAGGCACGCGGGATCGGAGGAAAGATCCGCGCGGTGGTCGTCATGGTCGTGGGAAGCTTCATGGCCGGCCTGCTGGCCATGGTCCCCAACCTGTTCCCCGTGGTGGTCATCTTCGGTGTGATGGGCTGGCTGGGGATTCTGGTCGACGTCGGCTCGATGATGACCGCCAGCGTGGCGTTGGGCGTGGCCGTCGACGACACGATCCACTACCTGACCTGGTTCCGCCAAGGCATGGCCGAAGGACGCAGCCGCAAAGGGGCCGTTACCTGGGCGTACCAGCGGTGCGCCACGGCCATGTCGCAGACCACGCTGATCGGCGGCATGGGGCTGGCCGTGTTCGCCTTCAGCAGCTTTACGCCCACCCAGCGGTTCGGTTACCTGATGCTCGCGCTGCTGGGTGCCGCGTTGATCGGCGATCTGATCTTCCTGCCGGCGCTGCTCTCCGGCCCCATCGGCCGATTCTTCCGCAGCGCGAAAAAGGAGGAACACCCTGACGAGTCGCCGGAAGTCTTCCAGGAAGATCTCGACCGCGAACCTCCGCCGGACGAACCATCCGAAGACGATTCCGACGGCCGGTGCATCGCCGTGCCCATCCAACACCCGCCGCACCGCAAGCCCACGCGCAGCTCGAGCCGGGCGTCGTAACACCCAACGGTTTTTCGGCGGCTTGGCATCAAGTCTGGGATGTCACGGTGGGTGGCACGCCCTGAGGAACGAAGGGCGTGGTACGTCGGGAAAACACGCCCTTCGTTCCTCAGGGCGTGCCACCCCAAAGTTTACCGCAACGATGTCAAAAACCGTTTGGTGCTAGCGCTCCGTCAGTAGTCGCGAGACGGCCCGCGCGGTTCGGCGGCGGCCATTTCCGGCCGGGAATCGCGATCGACCCCGCCATAGACGCCGCCGTACGGACCTACTGCAATCGGCGTTTCCCCGGTTCCTCTCTAGCGTGGATACGACCGATGACGCCGCAAGAGTTCATCACGAAGTGGAAGCGGGCGAATCTCTCCGAGCGGAGCGCCTGCCAGCAGCATTTCCTCGATCTGTGCGACGTAGCGAGGCCAGCCCAAGCCCGCCGCGGCCGATCCCGACGAGCGCCTCCTACACCTTCGAACGCGGCGTCACCAAGACCGCCGGCGGCAGCGGCCGGGCCGTCAGCGGGACCTCGAGGCGTTGTTTCCACCAGGGTGTACTTGATCGCCATCCCCCATTTCTTTCGTGTTTTTTCTCGTTGTTTCTTGGAGGCCAACCCTACTAGCGCGGGGTATCGCAAACGGGGCTCTCACAAACGAGATTGACCCGACTACGTTAATCGCAATACGTAACATGCTTTTCAGAAACGACTTACATGCACTGCCAGCAGTCCCCTTCCGATTGGGGTAAGGTTTTCCGGCCAAGGGGTCCAGGTCGGAAATATGAATAGCGTGCCAAGATCGGAAAAAAATACCGCGAAAACCCACCGGCGAAACTGACTTTTGCTTGACTTCGCCCGAATCGAGCGTATCGTAAAGAGAAGGCGATTCCTATGCGCTCGCACCCCACCTGTTCCTGACAGGGTGTGGAATTAGGAAGTCCTGGCAAGAGGGCGAAGGAATGTAACATGTTGGTACTGTCAAGGAAAAAGAACGAAAGTATTGTCATCAACGATGACATTACGATCGTGGTCGTGGAGATCCGAGGAGATAAGGTCCGCCTGGGGGTGGAGGCCCCGAAGGAAGTCCCAGTCCACCGGCGCGAAGTTTTCGACGCGATCCACCGCAACGAGCTTGCTGCGAAGAACAAGGCCGCAAGTAAGACGGACGCCGCTGAACCAAGCCAAGCTGACGCTGCTGAGACGAGCGGCGACGCATAGACTGCTCTTTTCGTCGGCCAACCGGCCTCGACGCCTCCCCGCTTTCCGCCTCTTCTCTCGACCCGGTTCTCGATGCTCATGACGGGGCTACCGGTCTGCCCGCCGGTCGACTTTTGCGCAAGCACCCCTTGACGGACCCTCTGCCGGCCGGGTATACAGATTATCTTGGCTCCCGCTTGATGGAGCCGGCGGCCCCGTCGTCTAGCCAGGTTAGGACACAGGCCTTTCAAGCCTGCAGCACGGGTTCAAATCCCGTCGGGGTCACTTCTCATGGCTTCTTACGATGCCGTCTTGCTGGTCTCTTACGGTGGTCCGGAGCGACCGGAAGACGTGCTCCCTTTCTTGGAGAACGTCGTCCGCGGCAAGAGGGTGCCGCGCGAACGGCTGCTGGCGGTAGCCGGGCACTATGAACTCTTCGGCGGCGTAAGCCCGATCAACGCGCAGAATCGGGCCTTGCTGGCCGCGCTGGTGGGCGAACTGAACGCCCACGGCCCCGCCTTGCCGGTCTACTGGGGAAACCGCTGCTGGCATCCCCTGCTGGCCGACACGGTCCGGCAAATGGCCGAAGACGGGGTCCGTCGGGCGGTGGCGCTGGTCACTTCGGCTTTCAGCTCCTATTCCACTTGCCGGCAGTACCTCGAAGCCATCGAACTCGCCCGAGAGGAAGTCGGCGCCGACGCACCGAAAATCGACAAGCTGCGGGTCTTCTACAACCACCCGGGCTTCATCGAACCGATGGCCCAGCGCGTGGCCGCCGCGCTGGAGGAGATTCCGCCCGAGCATCGCTCCGCGGCCAGTCTCGTCTACACGGCGCATAGCCTCCCGGCGTCGATGGCTGCCAACTGTGATTACGAGCAACAGTTGCAGGAATCGTGCCGGCTGATTTCCAAGCGCGTGGGGCGATCCGATTGGCGGCTGGTCTACCAGAGCCGCAGCGGGCCGCCGTCGCAACCGTGGCTGGAGCCCGATGTGCGCGACTACCTTCGCGAATTGAGCCGGCAGTCCCCGGGCGCCGACGTGGTGGTCGTGCCGGTGGGCTTTCTCGCCGAGAACATGGAGATCGTCTACGACCTGGACGTCGAAACCCGGTCCGTGTGCGAGGAGTTGGGCCTGAACATGGTTCGCGCGGCGGTGGTCGGGTCGCATCCGCGACTGGTGCAGATGATTCGCGAGTTGATCGTCGAGCGGATGCAAGAGAATCCCCTTCGGCTTGCCTTGGGGACGTATGGCCCGTTTCCGGATGTCTGTCCGGCCGATTGCTGCCTGCCGGCGGATGCCCCTCGATCGACGTAACCTCTTTCCGCAAAAAGTCTTGCGATTCTTTGCGAAAACTCGCTTGACATACTCATATCACTATGATATCATAGTGATAGTTTCGCGCTATCACATGGTCCAGTGGAGGCGTTGCGATGAACCGCGAGAGAGAAATCCGCGTGTTGGGTGGTTGGCCGATGTTGGTGGTCAACATTGCCCTGTTCTTCCTGGCGGCCGGCCTGTTGGTCGCCTTCATCTTCTCGGCCGTCGAGGCCGAGAAAACACGGCATCTTCCCAATTTCTATCTCCTGGTGGGAAACCTGCTCGTTTTCGGCCTGGCACTCTTCTCTTGCTTCGGACATTTCACCTTGCAGCCGAACCAGGGCCGGGTGCTGATCCTGTTCGGATCGTATCGGGGGACGGTTCGCGAAAGCGGCTTCTATTGGACCAACCCGTTGAACACCAAACGCCGCATCTCGCTCCGCTCGCGGAACCTCAACGGCGAGAAGCTCAAGGTCAACGACAAGCGGGGGAATCCGATCGAGATCGCGGTGGTCGTGGTCTGGCGGATTCAGGACACGGCCCAGGCCTGTTTCGACGTGGAGGACTACGCCGAGTACGTCGAGGTGCAAAGCGAATCGGCCGTGCGGCACCTGGCCAACTGCTACGCTTACGACCACGGCGAGGAGGGCGAAACGACGCTCCGTAGCGGCGTGGAGGACGTTTCCGAGACCTTGCGGAAGGAACTCCAGGAGCGGTTGGCCAAGGCGGGCGTGCTGGTCGAGGAAGCCCGGCTGACGCACCTGGCCTACGCGCCCGAGATCGCCGGCGCGATGCTCCGCCGCCAACAGGCCGAGGCGATCATCGACGCCCGACAGAAGATCGTCCACGGGGCGGTCAGCATGGTCCAGATGGCGCTGGCCGACCTGGCCGAGAAGGAAGTCGTCCACCTCGACGAGGAACGCAAGGCGGCCATGGTCAGCAATCTCCTGGTCGTGCTCTGCGGCGAGGCGGAAGTGCAGCCGGTGATCAACACGGGAACGTTGTACACGTAGCACGTCGGCATGAAATCGCGCAAGTCATTTCTGCTCCGCATCAGCCCGGCACTGTACGAGGAACTCGAGGCCTGGGCCCAGCAAGAGTTCCGCAGTGTCAACGGGCAGATCGAGTACCTGCTCAAGGAGGCGGTCGCCCGGCGGAGAAGATCCGACGTCGAAAAGCGGGAGCCTTCGATTGCGGACGAAAGGGCCGAGGGTCGTTAGGGCCCGCGCAGAAATAACTTATCCAATTGGGTGGCACGCCCTGAGGAACGAAGGGCGTGGTTTGGCAGGTTTTCCACGCCCTTCGTTCCTCAGGGCGTGCCACCCTCGCTGAAAAATGTACAGGTTGTTTCTGCGAGGGCCCTTAGTCCGGTTCGAAACGGAATGGGCGAGAGCAGGGGAATCGAAGTCCGCAGCGGATGGACCGCCTTGCAGAATGCGATGCACCGCGGTTTAATTGACGAGACATCCATCGCTCCACGCACGACGACGCAGATCTCGCCATGGAACTCCGCCCTCTGGGAAACACCGGCATCGAAATCTCGGAAATCGCCCTGGGCTGCTGGCCGATCGCCGGCATCACCAGCCCGGGAACCAGCGATCGGGACAGTATCGCCACGATCCGCGAGTGCTTCGAACTGGGGATCCATCATCTCGATACGGCCTATTGCTACGGCCGCTCGGGCGAAAGCGAGAAGCTGATCGGCCGGGCGTTGGGCCGCCGGCGCGACGAGATGGTCGTCGCCACCAAGGGCGGGCTGCACTGGGACGACGACGGCGTGATGGCCTACGACGCCTCTGCCCAGACACTGCGGCGAGAGTGCGAGGAGAGCCTGCGGCGGCTGGCGACCGACCGCGTGGAGTTGCTCTACCTGCACGCCCCGGACAAGACGGTGCCGGTCGCCGAATCGGCCGGCGAACTGAAGCGGCTGATGGACGAGGGCAAGACGCGAGCGGTGGGTATCTCGAACGTGACGGTCGCCCAAATGGAACAGTTCGCGGCCGAATGTCCCATCGCCGTCTATCAGCCGCCGTACAACATGCTCCAGCGTCAGATCGAGGCCGACACCTTGCCGTGGTGTCGCGAGCGGGGCATCGCCGTGCTGGTCTATTGGCCGTTGTTGAAAGGGCTCTTGGCCGGAAAGATGGGCCGGGACCACGTCTTTGCGGACACCGACAGCCGGCGGAAGTACCCGATGTTCAGCGGCAAGGAGTGGGAGAAGAACCACGACCTGCTCGATCGGCTCCGCGAGATCGCCCGATCGGCCGGCCGCACGGTCGCGGAGCTGGTGATCAACTGGACGATCCACCAGCCGGGCATCACCTCGGCGCTCTGCGGGGCCAAGCGGCCAGAGCAGATCCGCGAGACGGCCGGCGGCTCCGGGTGGCGGTTGACCGACGAGCAGCTTGCGGCGATCGACCAGGCGCTCGCCGACCGCGGCCCACCGGAAGCCGCCGTACCGGTGTGAGGGGCCGTGAAGATTTCAGATGGTGCCCACGGCTTGCGTGCATAATCTGGTACAAAATGTTCAAAATGATGGTTGAACTTTTGTACAGAATATGCTACGCTCATCTCCATGTGACACGGGTCATTTCACGCGTCCACGCAGCTTTCGTGGACCAGCCCACTCGCTAGATGGGTACTGATCCGGCTGCGCGATGCAGTGTCCCGGGGAGGAATTCGTGCGATGGAGATGAACCGATTCACCCATGAATCAACGTTTTGGGACCTCGGATGGTTCACGGAGGCGAAAACCGACGAACTCGAGGAGGATTCGCCCACGTGGACATGCGACCCCTCCGCGGTATGGCTTCAGGTCCTCGATGCGTTCGACCTCGACGGCGAAACGACCGAGCCGGAGCCGGAGTACGGTGATTTTTGGACAGAAACGGACGAAGAACAGGAGATCTGAACATGATTGGGGCGGCTGTCGAGCGTGAGATCCGCGCATTGCTTGTCGAAGGCAGTGTTTCTCAACGAAAGATCGCCCAACGCCTGGGCGTCAGTCGCGGGACGGTCAACGCGATCGCCTGCGACCGCCGGCCCGACTACGCCGCCCAACGGCAAGAGCCGCCGACTGATTGGATCCCCCCCAACGGTCTTCCCGCCCGTTGCCCCGGCTGCGGCGGCCTGGTCCAGATGCCCTGTCTGGCGTGTCACATTCGGGCGATCATGCGGCGGCGCAGCGATCCGTTGACCACCAGCGGTGTGCTAGCCGATGAATGGCAGGGGCAAGGTAAGTTTTTGTCGGGCCGTGCCGAAGTTGGGAAGTTCCCCTGAAATGAGAAAACACTCGATACCGTTCATCGCGGCGCTTGCCGCATGGTTGACGATCGGCAGTGCCGCGACCGGGGAGAAGATACCCCGCAACGAGCATCCCCGGCCCGATTTTCGGCGGGATCTCTGGACGTGCCTCAACGGGCCGTGGCAATTCCGCTTCGACCCGGAAGACCGAGGCTTGCAGGAGGCCTGGTACGCGGGCCCCGCGCCATTCGACCGGCAAATCACCGTGCCCTTCTGCTGGCAGAGCAAGCTGTCGGGCGTCGCCGATCTCACCGGCCAGGAGATCGGCTGGTATCGGCGAACGATCCGCATTCCGCCGGAGTTCGAGGGCCGGCGAATCTGGCTCCGCTTCGACGCCGTCGATTGGGATGCCCGCGTGTGGATCGACGGCCACGAGGTCGGACGTCATGAGGGCGGTTACACGCCGTTCGAGTTCGACGTAACGCCGTGGGCCAGACCGGGCGAAGAGGCGACCGTGGTCGTTCGCGCCGCCGACGCGACCGACCGGGAATTGCCGCTGGGCAAGCAGGTGCCCGGCTGGTACACGCCCACCAGCGGCATCTGGCAGACCGTGTGGCTGGAAGCCCGGCCGGCACAATACATCGACCGACTGCGGCTGACGCCCACGCACAACGGCCGTCGCTGGGTGTTGGCCGTCGAGTTGGAGGCCGCCGGCCCGGACGGCGAGGCCGAGGTGGAAATCGCCTCGCCCGATCCGACCGTGGAAAACTATCGCGGCTCGATCGCCTTGTCGGACGGTCGCGGTCGCCTGCAAGCCAATCTGAACGTGGCTCAACCGAAGTTGTGGACGCCGGACGAACCGCACTTGTACGATCTGGACGTTCGTCTCAAGGGCGCCGACGGAACGATCGACACCATCCACACCTATTTCGGCCTGCGGACGATCCAGCGCGGTAAGTACGGCGACTTCGCGCATGAAGTGATCCTGTTGAACGACGAGCCGATCTATCTCCGCGGCGCGCTCGACCAGTCGTTCAATCCCTCGGGCATCTACACGGCCCCCAGCGACGAGTTCCTCCGCCGCGACATGGAGATCGCCAAACGGGCCGGGTTCAACTTCCTGCGGATCCACGTCAAGTCGGAGGAGCCGCGGCGGCTGGTTTGGGCCGATCGGCTCGGCGTGCTGATCATGGAGGACATGCCCTGCACGTGGGAGCAGACTCCTCGGGCGCGCCGGGCGTGGGAAGAGACCATGCGGGCGACGATCCAACGCGACCGCAACCATCCGTGCGTCATCGCCTGGTGCCTGTTCAACGAGAGTTGGGGCCTGGGCAACGATGCCTTCAAGAGCGACCGCGATACGCAGAGCTGGGTGCTCGATATGTGGACCGAAGTCAAGCAGCGATTGGACCCCTCGCGGCTGGTCGAGGACAATTCGCCTTGCCGGTTCGACCACGTCCGGACCGATCTGAACTCGTGGCATTTCTACATCGACGACGACCGCCTAGCGAGGGAGCACATCGGCGAGGTGGTCGAGCGAACGCGGCCCGGCGCTTCGTTCAACTATGTCCCCTCCCAGGTCGCGGGGACCGAGCCGCTGATCAATTCCGAATACGGCGCGGTCTCGGCCCGAGGCGGCGATCGCGACGTTTCCTGGGGGTTCCGCAGCCTGACCACGCAACTGCGGCGACACGGACTCATCGGCGGCTACGTCTACACGGAGTTCTCCGACGTCGAATGGGAACACAACGGCGTGGTCGACTACGACCGGTCGGCCAAGGAGTTCGGCTACGACGCGTTCGTGCCGGGCATGACGATCGCCGACCTGCAGGGCGCGGATTTCGTCGGCTTCGACGCCCCGCCGGTCATCGAGACCAGCCTGGGCGAGGAGTTCACGCTGCCGGTTTTCGTCAGCCACTATTCCGACCGCACGGAGGCCCCGACGCTCGTCTGGCAGATCAACGGCGTCGATACCCTCGGCCGGCCGGTGACCACCGAACCGAGCCGCCTGCCGGTGGTTTGGCGGCGGGCCGAGGTGACGTTCCAGGAACCGTTGCGGGTGCGCGTGCCGGAGGGTCGTCCGCTGGTGGGCGCGCTGGCTTTGGAATTGCTCGACCGGGAAGGACGCCGCATCGCGGCCAACTTCGTCAACCTGATCGTCCACCAGGCCCCGGAGGATACCGACCGCCGCACGCCGCTGCCGCCGCCGGTGCCGCCACGCGTCGAAGTGCTCGGGCCGCGGTTGGTGGCCGTGCGATTCGAGCCGAGCGACTTCGCCTCGTTTCGGACCGACGAGTCCACCCGGGATTGGCTCGACGACCGGGGCAAGTTCTTCGCCCACGGCGCCTGCGAGGTCGAATACCACCTGGCGTTGCCCAAGTTCGTCCGCGACGCGATTCCCACGAGCATGATCTTCATGGCCGAGTTGGCCACCAAGGCCGACCACGAGCGACTCGATTGGCCCGCCGTGCGCCGGGCGTTGGATTACCCGCAGACGCAAGACCGCAAACACCCCGGCAAAGTCGGCATCCGCATGGCCGGCGACGAGCTGTGGCAGGTCGACCTGCCCGACGATCCGGCCGACGCCCGGGGCGTGCTCTCGCACCAGGCCCGTTACCATCACGGCAGCTACGGCTATCTGCTGCGCCAACGAGCCGATCTGACCGGGCACCCGAAGTTGCGCGAGGCCATGCGCGACGGGCCCTTCTTTCCGGTGACCTTTCGCACGCTGGGCGAAGGCCGCGGGCTGTCGATCTACGGCCGCCGGCTGGGACGCTTTCCGATCGATCCCACGATGATCCTGCAGACGGCCCGCGATTTGTCGAAACCGGTCGGCTGGGCGACCGACGAGCCGGTGGCCGCTGATCGGCTGCTCGATCGAAGTCGGGTGGTGCAAGGCGTGCCGACTGCCGAGCAGGGCGGGCACACGTGGCGTTACACGACCGAGAAGCCGCCCGCCGATTGGATGCAGCCGGCCTTCGACGACGCGTCCTGGCAGACCGGTCCCGGCGGTTTCGGCCGCACGGGCACGCCGGCCATCCAAATCGGCACGCCCTGGACGACCTCCGACGTCTGGCTCCGCACCGATTTTCAACTGCCGGCCAAACCGGTGGGCATGCTCTTGGGGTATTTCCACGACGAAGACGTCGAGATCTACGCCAACGGCAAGCTGCTCCTCCGTGCCGGCGGTTACACGCAGACCTATCAACAGCACCCGTTGACCGGGGCCGAGCTGGCTCTCTTCCGGCAAGGCACCAACACGCTGGCCGTCCACTGCCGCCAAACCCACGGTAGCCAAGGCATCGACGTCGGCGTCCTTTGGATCGAGGTGGGTGAAAAGGAGAAGCAGTAATTCAGCCCGAGGATGGTTGGCTGCCGCCTCCACGCCCCCTGCACCTTCCGGACCACTTCACTGACTTCCCTCTCGCAGATATCCGGCGCTGGACTGGAAGTACTTTCGGCGGCGCGTTTGGGCGGCCTCATGCTGTTCGGCCTGTTGGTTTTTCAGGTCGGCAAGGTTGGCCCGGCAATAGCGGCAGCCGATCACTTCGAGGTGGAAGTCGAGGTAATCGGCCGCTTCGTCGTCGAGGACGCCCAGCAGAAAGCTTCCCCATTGTTCGCGCGAAGGGCAACTCAGCCGCCCGTGGCGCCAGATTTCCCCCAAGGTGTGCACGCCGGCGTTTCGCCGCGCGTGGATGGCAGCCGCCTTCGAGATCAGCGCCGGATCGTTGCGCAGCGCCAGTTCCACCTCGGCCGCCCGCTCCGGCGGCAAGGCCTCGTCGAGATAGGCTTCCAGGTCGGATGGGCGGATGGGGTCCATGTGAGTGGTGAGTGGTGAGTGGTGAGTGGTGAGAAACGCCCGCCGACTGCGTTCGGCGGGGTCTGTTTGTTGGTTCAAGCATTGACACCTTTTTTCACACGTTGGTCGACGCGAAGCCGACCGCGGAAGCACGCAATCAGGAGCGGAATGCGAACGAGTGGGGTCATTCGGTTCACAGGGTCAAGCCATCACGTCTCCTCAACGAACCCCGCCGAACGCAGTCGGCGGGCGTTCTTACACGACCAAAATCCTCACGCAATTCCAGCCACCCTCCCCCACTCACCACTCTCCACTCACCACTCACCACTACCCACTACCCACTATTCTTCGTACAACTCCGGAAACACCTCTTCCGGCAGGCCCTGCTGGCGGACTTCGGCGCGGAGCTTGGCGAGGAACTCGAATTTGTGGTTGGCGACCGTCTGCTCGGAAATCTTCAGCCGGGCGGCGACGTCTTTGTTGGGCCAGCCGCGGACGAACAGCAACTCGGCGCATTTGAGCTTCTCCCATTGTCCGCGTTGGCGGAAATGCTCGATCTGCCTGCCCAGCGCGGCCGCCAACGCCGAGTGCTCCAGGCCGCGCCGCTCGCCGCTGCGGACGATGCTGCTGGCACGCCGGGCCTTGCCTTGCGGCTCCCGGCAGTAGCTGTCGGTCCCATCCGGCATCAGCGGCAAGGTGGGCCGCCGACCCTCGCGACGCAGGTGATCGGTCAGCTTGTGGGCGGCGATCGAGAAGAGATAGCCCTCCAGCGGGCGGCGCGGATCGTAGTTCGGCAGGCTGGTCAGGAAGCCGATGAACGTCTCCTGGACCACGTCTTCAGCGGTCGCCCGATCGCGCAGCCGGCTGTCGACGTAGGCCAGCAATCGCCCCTCGAACCGCGCAATCAACGCCTCCCACGCGTCCGCTTCGCCCGCACGGATGCGGCGAATCAACAGGCCGTCGGATTGGTTGGGCGGTGGCATCGCGTCGGACTCTCATGGCTGCGGGGCCCCAACGTCGCCTCCAGCTTATCGCAAAGCGTTATTGAAAGGAAGGCGGTGGTTCCAACGAGTCTTCATGGGGAGCGATCTCGGGGGTGGTTGCCGTGGCCTCCGTGTGCAGGAACAACACGGCGCCATAAGTTACCGCGGCCACCGCCAAAGCGGCTGCGACCGCGCCGCACGTCAAGCGGGCCCTGTGCCTCCCGGCGGTGGCCAGGTCGATCTTCAACCAGGCGTACAGCACACCCAACAACGCCAGCACCGCGGCCAGCGCCATGCCGACGTACCCGAGCCGTCCGAGGACGACCGCTTGATCGCACTCCTGCTCGATCAGCCCCTTGGCCGTCGCGTCGAATTCTAGCCGTACGTGAAGCTCCGTCCACTCGCCGAACGAGGTGGTGACCGGCTCGTCCCATTTTTCTTTGACGAGTTTGCAAGCGTCGCTCCAGGGCAGTTCCACCGCCCGGGCGATCGGCGCGGGCCGACCGAGTTTCGTCCGCGCGTA
>DATLAN010000371.1:0-9358 GCA_035527455.1 Thermoguttaceae bacterium | reverse complement strand
CACGGTCAGTTCGGGCCACTCGCCGGCCAGCGAGGCCAGAACCTCCGGCAGACCGTCCCGGCTGCCGTCGTCAACCACGATCACCTCGTAACCGCCCGGGTATCGCGCATCGAAGTGCCGGCGGACGGGCGCCAAGTACGGAGGCAGCCGCTGGGCCTCGTTGTACGCCGGGATGACAAGCGATACGAAAGTTTCCATGTACTCCTCGCAACAGCGACTTCGTCTGGAGATTTTCTGAATTCTTGCGAATTCAGCTACGGGCAATCCTCCTCCAGCACCGTGTCCTCGTGTTCATAGCCGGGCGCGCAGCAGCAGAGGAATCTCAGGACCTCCGAGCCGGTGTTGGTGATCTGGTGGCTTGCGCCGGGCGGGATGGCGATCGCGTCGCCGGGGCCTACCTCTCGGGTCTGGTCGCCGACGCGCATCACGCCTTGCCCGGAGAGAACGTAGTAGATCTCCTCGGTCTCGACATGGTGGTGCGGTACAGTTCTCCCGCCCACCGGCAGCCGTGCCTCGGCCAGCGTCTGCTTGACGATGCACGAGTTGCGATGCGCCAGCAGCTCGCGGATCTCCGACCCGTCCTTGGTAGTAAACGCCGGCACGTGGTCGATGTTGCGTACGTCCATGGTCTCCTCTCCTCCCGGCAGATAGCGTCCGCATTCTCCCCAAAGAGGGCCTTTCGTGTCAAGGGGCCGGCCGTAAGAGACTCGAACTTTCGCAAAGCCCCTCCAATTCAGCACTTGCGGATTCGGGTCGCGCGAGTCGTTACGAAGAGAGTTGTGCACGGGGAGGCTTGATGTTACAATGCTCACCACGATGAACCTGGATCGTCTTCAAGTTCACCGTAAGTGGGAAGTATCAGTTGATAGCGTATCCACCAGGAATTTCTCCTACCCGGGTCCGCGGGATTGCTTGAGAAGGTGCTGCCTTCCATGAGTCGTGTTGGCCGAGTGTTGTATCGTGTTGCCTCTGCTTTTGCCGAGTCACTTGGTTTGGTGGTCCTGCTGGGGATCATATCCTTGCGCGTGGGCGGCGCCGAACCGGAAGCGACCGAATCGTCGCCAGTGAAATTGTCCGTTACCGACAAACAGATAGCTGAGTGGATCGAGCAGCTTGACGACGATCGCTTTTCCATCCGCGAGCATGCCGAACGACATCTGCTCAAAGCCGGCGAGACAGCGATCGCTCTGCTCAAGAAGGCGGTCATCGGCGGCTCCAGCCGCGAAGTCCGCATCCGCGCCGAGCGGATTCTCCTGCACTTGGCCAACGAACGAACCGCCTCCCGCATGCCGGTCCTGAACGAACACGGAATGGGAACCGACACGGCGGATCTCTTGAAGTTCTTGCGCACGCGTATTCCGAGCGGAGAACGTCAGCGGCTCATCCGACACCTGATTGAGCAGCTTGGGCACGATCACCTTATCGCGCGCGAAGACGCGAGCAGACAACTGGGTGACCTGGGGGCTGCCGCTCGGGAGGAAATTCTTGAAGCGGTGCAAAGTGGTGACGCCGAAGTATCCTGGCGGGCACGAAGCTTGTTGAGGCGGATAGACAGCCAAGCTAACCGGCTGAAAGAAGAGACGCTTGCGGCCTTGAGTACGTTGAAGCTGCAACCCTCGCCTGACGCGGTGCAAACCGTGCTCGATTTCATGAACTCGATCTCGGACCAGCAGCTCGAAGAAGCTGCCAGCAAGGCGCTGTGGGCATCGGTCACACGCGAGCACGTGAGTGAATTGCGGGCTGCGATGCGACACGAAAAGGAGGCCGTTCGCCGAGCGGGTATCGTGGGACTTGAAGCCGCATTGGGAAAGGATGCCGTCGAGGAACTCATGCCGATTTTATCCCGGGGTCGACCGGGGGAGCGACTGGCGGCAGCGCGAGCACTCGTTGACCACCGTCCCGCGGCCGCCGTGGAAGCGCTTGTCCAATTGCTCGACGAGGAAGATCGCAACCTTCGCGAGCAAGCCCGCTGGCTGTTGATCGCCGCGACGGGACGCAAAGAGACGACGCACGTCGAGGCCAAAGCCATCGAACAATGGAAGGAATGGTTGGCATCTAATCAAGATATCTCGCGATCGCTGAGCGTACCGATTGGTGCGGCGCGCTGGGAATTGTTGCGCGAATCGTCGGGATTCCGAGAGGATTTCGTTCGCCCGGAAGAGTCGGTCAGCACGATGTACGGAAGGCTGTCTTTCGAATCAACGTTACCTGGCGTGGAAGCGCACGTGGCGGATGGCATTTTCGTGATGGGCGGTCAACATGAGGAAAGCGATCAACGACTTGTGCTCACGGCAACGGAACTGAATGACGATGATGAATTGCCCGATCGTTTCGAATTCCGATCGCAAATCGGCGGCGAGGCCGACGGGAGTGCGGGATACCACGTCGGCATGACGGTCGGTAATGTGAAGATGTTGTTTCACCCGGCTTATTCTGGCGGTGCCTTTCGCATCGAGCAGAGCGACGATCACAATTACCTTACGCAAAACGAAGATATGGGTTTCACGCCCGTGGGCGGTAAAACGTACGACATGACAGTCGACGTGCAGCGGGACACTGAAAACGTCCAATACGACATCGCCGTAATCAATGTGGACGACCCAACCCAACGGTTTCGAAAGCGTGTCGTGTATTCGGTGAAGAAGGTTGGGCGATGGGATCGTGTTGCCTTGGAACGGAGTGGACGACGCGGCGGCGCAGCTCTCTTCGAATCACTCGAGGTGATCGTGAAGCGGTAGAGCGTAGGTCAGGCTGTGCGTGACCGCAAGATTCTTGCCACGACGTCTCCCGACGTTTCGGGCTTGACTTTCGGGCCACTGATAGTGTACATATATTTATGCTCCAGCTCGCGCTGCGGGCGGCTCTTTGACAAGGCAGTTTTCGTAGCCGGATTCGCAAGAATTCGGTTCTTCGCATTACGGCTGAATTCTTGCGAATCCAGCTACGGGCAAATCACTTCCGGCCGATCGCCAAATAGGGGGAGCCTGGCGGCTGGGGAATTGTTGTCTCCGCAGAAGCGAAATCGAGGAAAATCGGGTAACAATGTCGTAAGTCCAGGCTGCGAATTGCCTTACGACCGAGTAACAAGCACGCCATGAGACCTGATCGAGCGGCCGATGTCAAGGGGGTGCGAACGGCTTAAACCGTTGGAGAATCAGGAGTTACGAGAGAATCGGTCTCGCCGCCGACCTCGGGCAGTGTGGCGTGGGGCGGGAAACAATCGGGCAAAAGCCGGGGCCGGCAGCGGCGATCGTTTCCATAACCATCGGCAAGGCAACGACTTGCGAGAATGCCCGCCACGAAGCCGGACCGGAATTGTTGCCCTCGGGCTGCCGAACCGGGTAAGAATGGTCCGTCTCCCCCTGCTCCTTACGGCGCCGAAATCGGGTCGAGGATCGCCTTTGCGATCCCCGGCCCGTTTCTCACGGGGAGGCGTCTGGGAGCCGTCTCGCTGCGCGAGACGAAGCTTCATCTTGTTCTTATGGTAGCCGTCTCGCTGCGCGAGACGAAGCTTCATCTTGCGGAGCAAGATGGCTACAATCAAGCCGATGCCCGATTTCATCCACCAACGCCACAAACCGCCGGCGGAGCTGGAGCAGCCGCGGGAGCTGATCGTGGCCTGCCCGCCGATGCGCAGCAACGTCAACCTCTCCCGCATCGTGCGGACCGCCGGTTGTTGCGGGGTGCGGCGGATGATCTGCTGTGGCACCGCCAAGGTGATCGACAAGATCGCGAGGGAGACCGGCCCGTCGATCCGCCTGGAGGTCCATCGCACGCTGCCGCCGGTGCTCGAGAGGCTTCGGCAGGAGGGATTCGAGCTGGTCGGCCTGGAGCAGACGACCGATTCGCGGTCGCTCTTCGAGTTCTCCTTCCGGTGCAAGACCGTGCTGGTGGTGGGCAACGAGCGGCTGGGCCTGGAGGAGGACGTGTTGCGGCTGCTGGACCACGTGGTCGAGATCCCGGTCTACGGGATGCCCTACAGCCACAACGCGGCCACGGCGGCGGCGATGGCGCTCTATGAATTCTGCCGGCAGTACCCCGGGGGGTGAGCGGGGGGAGAAGGATGAAGGATGAATGATGAATGATGAATGATGAATGAAGGAATTCGTGTCACGGTGAATGGCAGTTGGGCGTTTGCGGTGAGTTCTGGCAGCCGATTTGCTTGTTCTCCGCCATTCGGGCCGTCCCTGGCTCACCCCCGGGCCGTTCCTTCCGCATTTATTCATCCTGGCCGGCCCGACTCCCTTGACCCCCGATACGGCGGTTTGTAGACTGATATGTTTGGAAGTCCCGGGGTGCCCCGGGATAGCGCGTGAACCCTGGAATCGAGGGCCGGTTCTGTGCCTGCTACGTGTGTTGTCGGACTGCAATGGGGCGATGAGGCGAAGGGGAAAATCGTCGATCTGTTGACCGAACAGCACGACATCGTGGTCCGCTATCAGGGTGGGGCCAATGCGGGCCACACGGTCGTGGCTGGAGGGGAAACCTACAAACTCTCGCTGATCCCCAGCGGCATCTTCGCACCGAACGTGCAGTGCGTCGTCGCCGGCGGCGTGGTCCTCGATCCGGCCGGTATCCTGGAGGAAATCGACGGACTGATCGCCCGCGGGATCAAAGTCGCCGAGAACCTCATGCTCAGCGACCGCGCTCACGTGATCTTCCCATGGCACTTCGAGGAAGACCGGCTGATCGACAAGCAGTGTACCAGCGGCGAGGCGATCGGCACCACGATGCGGGGCATCGGACCGTGCTATTGCGACAAGGTCGGCCGGTCGTTCGCCATCCGCTTGGGCGACATGTATCGCGACAATTTCCACGACCGGATCGGGAAGATCGTCGAGGCCAAGAGGCAGATCCTCACCGGGCTGGGCGGGGAAGACGAAGTGCGGCTCGACGCCGACGAAATCTGCGCGCAGTACGACGGCTATGCCCGGCGGCTGAAGCCCCACGTGGCCGACACGACCGCCTATCTGCTCGACGCGGTGGAGGCCGACAAGAGGGTCCTGTTCGAGGGCGCCCAGGGATCCCTGCTGGACATCGACCACGGCACCTTCCCGTTCGTCACCAGCAGCAACAGTTCGGGCGTGGGCGTTTCGAGCGGTTCGGGCGTGCCGGGCAAATACATCTCCAAGGTCGTCGGCATCCTCAAGGCTTACACCACTCGCGTCGGCGGCGGGCCGTTCCCGACCGAACAGGACAACGACACCGGCCAGCATATTCGCGACCGGGGAAACGAATACGGCACGGTGACCAAGCGTCCGCGGCGGTGCGGCTGGTTCGACGCGGTGGCCACGCGATATACGGCCCGCCTGAGCGGCGTGGACGTGCTGGCCGTGATGTTGTTGGACGTGCTCAGCCAGTTGCCCGAGTTGAAGATCTGCACCGCGTACGAATTGGCCGGGCATCGCACGAAGGATTTTCCCAGCCACGTGGACGATCTTCGCCAGGTGGTGCCGATTTACGAGACCCTGCCCGGCTGGCAGCAGGAAATCAGCGACGTTCGCGACTACGCCCGGTTGCCGCAGAATGCCCGCGACTACCTCGATCGGCTCAGCGAACTGGTGGGCCGGCCGGTGGAAGTCGTTTCGGTCGGTCCCGACCGCGTGCAGACGATTTTCAAGGGCCCCCGACCGCTCGCGGCTTAGCCTCGCTCGACAGCCCCTCAATCCCATGTCCGATCCTTCCGCAGTTCCGACGAAAGAAGTATTCGACGTGCCGCGGGGGAAGATGCCTCGTCACATCGCCGTGATCATGGACGGCAACGGGCGTTGGGCCCAGCAACAGGGCCTGCCGCGAATCGAGGGACATCGCCGCGGCGTGGCCAGCGTGCGACGGACCACCGAGGAGTGTACGCGGCTGGGGATCGAGCAGCTTACCCTCTACTGCCTTTCCAGCGAAAACTGGAAACGCCCGCCGGCCGAACTCGAGTTCCTCATGCACCTGCTCGAGCAGTACATGATCGAGGAGCGGGCGACGATCATGGACCAGAACGTCCAGGTGGCGGTGATCGGACGCCGGCAGGGCATCCCCGAGGAAGTGCTCCGGGAGATGGATCGCACGGTAGAACTCAGCCGGGAGAATTCCGGCTTGCGGCTTTGCCTGGCGATCAACTACGGGGGCCGGGCGGAACTGGTCGACGCGATGCGCCGCGTTGCCGAAGAGGTCCGAGCCGGCCGCCTGGATCCCGGCGAGTTGACCGAGCAAACCCTCCAACGCTATCTCGACACGGCCGGCATGCCCGAACTCGACCTGTTGATCCGCACGGCGGGCGAGATGCGCGTGAGCAATTTCCTGCTGTGGCAGATCAGTTACGCCGAGATTTGGGTGACCGACCTCTGCTGGCCCGAATTCGACGAGGCCCAACTCCACGCCGCCATCCGCAGCTTCGCCAACCGCGACCGCCGGTTCGGGGGGCTTGCTCGTGCCGACTCCTAGACTGCTCTTGTGTGGTTGTTGGCGATGAGGTAGATTGGGCCGCTTTTGAATCTCTAGCCCTCCCTTCAAGGGGGTGCATGGATGGGCTCTGCACGGAAAGGAATCCGGCATCATGCAGGCAACTCTCACTGAGCTGGCGGCGCTGGTCGACGGGTCTTTGCTGGGTGACGGTACGCTGGTTGTCCACGGGGCCGCGACACTTCGCGATGCTAAACCGGGCGAGATCACGCTGGCCGACGGCGACGAAAGGAACCGGGACCTGGCCGGCTGTCGGGCTGCGGCCGTGCTCGCTCCCAGGACCTTCCTGCCCGAGGGAATCCCCGCGATCCAGGTCGACGACATCCACGCCGCGTTCTCGGCCATCGTCACGCATTTCCGTCCCCGCCGGCGGAAAGAGCGGGTCGGGATCAGTCCGCTGGCCGTGGTCAGCCCCACCGCCCAACTGGGCGAAGGGGTCGACGTCCACCCGCTGGCCACGATCGGCGACGACGTGGTGATCGGGGCCGGTTCGACGATTCATTCGGGCGTCCACATCATGGCCGGCTCGAAGATCGGCCAGAACGTGACCATCTTTCCCAATGCAGTGCTGTATGAAGACACGGTCGTCGGCCCCCGATGCATGATCCACGCGAATGCCGTGTTGGGGGCCTACGGGTTCGGATACTCCTTCGTCGACGACCATCACGAACTCTCGCCCCAGTTGGGAAACGTCGTGTTGGGCGCGGACGTGGAGATCGGTGCCGGCACCACGATCGACTGCGGGACTTACGGCCCCACGACGATCGGCGAGGGAACCAAGATCGACGACCTGGTGATGGTCGCCCACAACTGCCGCATCGGCCGGCACAATATGCTCTGCTCGCAGGTGGGCGTGGCCGGCAGCACGACCACGGGCGACTACGTGGTGATGGCCGGACAGGTCGGCGTGCGGGATCACGTCCACATCGGCCATGGCGCCGTGCTGGGGGCCATGGCCGGAATCATCAACGACGTGCCGGACCGCAGCCGCATGATCGGCATCCCCGCCACGCCCGAGCGGGAACAAAAAATCAAACAAGCGGCCCTGTCCAAGCTGCCCGAAATGCGGCGCCAGCTCAAGGCATTGCAGCGGACCGTGGACAAACTCGTCGAAGAAGCGGCCGCCCGGGAAGAGGCTTCCGCGGAAGAGAACCGTGGGGTAGAGAATCGAGTCGCCGCGTAAGGAGAGAACGGCCGTGGGGGGAACGCACCACAAGACGACTCGCATCGACGCCGCCCACCAGCGACGGCCGGGTCGGATCGGGCTGATCGCCGGCTGGGGCGACTACCCGTTGAGGGTCGCCCAAGCCCTTCGCCGGCAAGGCTATCGGGTTTACTGCCTGGGCGTGATCGGCGAGGCCGATCCCCGGTTGGCCGACTTGTGCGACGAGTTTCGCTACAACGGGCTGGCCAAGTTCGGCGCCGCCATCCGCTACTTCAAGCGACACGGCATCACCGACGCCACGATGGCCGGCAAGATCCACAAGGTGGCGTTGTTCCGCCATTGGGGATGGTTGAGGTACTTGCCCGATCTGCGAACCATCCGCATGTTCATCCCCCATTTCCTCACGCGCCGGAAGGATTGCCGCGACGACACGCTGTTGGGTGCCGTTGTGGATGAGTTTGCCTCCGAAGGCATCCGCTTTGCTCCGGCCACCGACTACGCGCCCGAGTTGCTTCTCCAGCAAGGGCAGCTTACCCGGCGCGGTCCCTCGGCCTGGCAGCAGAAGGACATCGAGTTCGGCTGGCAGCTTGCCAAGGAGTTGGGCCGGCTCGACGTGGGACAAAGCGTGGCCGTGAAGGATCAGGCCGTGCTCGCGCTGGAAGCCATCGAGGGAACCGACGAGTGCATCCGCCGGGCAGGCCGTCTCTGCAAGTCGGGTCGATTCACCGTGGTCAAGACCGCCAAGCCGGGGCAGGACATGCGCTTCGACGTGCCCACCATCGGGCTGGGAACCCTCCAGACCATGGTCGAGGCAGGCGCCGCCGTGCTGGCAGTGGAAGCCGATCGAACGATCATCCTGAACGAATCGGAATCGATCGATTTCGCGAACCGAAACAAGCTGGTCATCGTAGCACTGGATAATCGCCGGCCGAAGGCGATATTGCCGACGGCGTCGGCGGCCGACAGCAGCAACCAGAACGGCAACCAAGACATTCCGGAGACCCCGAGCCGATCGAGGGAAAGGTAGAAGAGTTTTGGACGCCCGACCATCCCGCGGTCTTCGCGGCGTCCATCCCGCAACTTTTTCACTCCCCACTTCAATTCCCACCTCCCCACCTCTGTGTCTCGAACAGGCCGGGGTCTCCGGTTTTTCTCTTGTAGGTCAGGGCTTGCCCTGACGGATTGTGGTCCGACACCATGTCGTCGTCGAGATTCGTCAGGGCAAGCCCTGACCTACTTTCTTCGGCACCATCGGCTATACTTCCGAAATGCCTGATTATCGACGATGGTACGTTCCCGGCGGCACCTATTTCTTTACCTTGGTCACGTACGGCCGGACGCCCTTTCTTTGCGAGGAAACGGCGCGGCGGCTACTGCGAGAGTCGATGCGGACGGCGAGGGAAGACCGTCCTTTCGAGATCCGTGCCTTGGTTTTGCTCCCAGATCACCTCCACACGATCTGGACACTCCCGCAGGGCGACGAGAACTACTCGATACGCTGGTCGGCGATCAAAGCCCGGTTCACCCGCGACTGGCTGGCTTCCGGCGGCCGGGAGCGCCGAGTCAGTGCGGGCCAGCGGCGACAGGAGCGTCGCGGCGTGTGGCAACCGCGTTTCATGGAACACACGATCCGAGACGAATGCGACTTCGAAGGTCACTTCGACTACGTCCACTACAATCCCGTCAAGCACGGGTATGTGGACGCACCGGCGAAATGGCCGTGGACCACGTTCCACAAGT
>DATLAN010000370.1:0-7556 GCA_035527455.1 Thermoguttaceae bacterium | reverse complement strand
CTGGCAGGTCTTCGTGGACCTCGACGGCAACGGGCAGTTCGACGCGGGCGAGCCGTCGGCGATTACCGATGCGGCGGGCGATTATTCGATCGGCGGCGTCGCGGTCGGCACGCACATGGTGCTGGTCGAGCGTCGCACCGGCTGGGAACCGACGCCGCCGGACCAGGCGACCGTCACGCCCGGCGCGACGGTGACCGGCCCCACGTTCGCCGCCCGCGCGTTGCCCGGGACGATCGAAGGAGAGGTCTTCTTCGATCGCGACGGGGACGGCCAGCGGGACGGCGGCGAAGAGGGCCTCGTCGGCTGGCAGGTCTACATCGACGAGAATCTCAACGGCCTGCTGGACGCCGGGGAACCTGCCGCTGCGACCGACGCCAATGGGAACTACGTCTTGCCGCAGGTGAGAGCGGGAACGCACACCGTGGCCGAAGTGCTCAGCCCGGTCTGGGTGCCGACCAGTCCCGCCGGCGGCTCGCGATCGGTGATCGTCGAAGCGGGGCAAATCGTCACCGGGATCGACTTCGGCAACTGGGCGCACACGCTCTACTGGGACGGAGAAGGCGACGGCGACTGGGACGATCCGGCGCGCTGGGTGATTGCCGACGGTACGCACGTGGGCATGATTCCCGACGAGGCTCTCGACGTGGTGGTGAGGACCAACACGGTCACGATTCTCGCCGGATCGTCGGCGCGGGAGTTGACCCTCCAAAGCGGTGCGATCCTGATCGGGGCGGGCGGCAGCTTGACGATCGCCGAGGACGTCTCGATGACCTCGGAGGCGACGTATATCTGCCAAGTCAGCGGCGCGACCAACGGCACGCTCGAGGCCGGCGGGATCGTCCAGCTCGGCGGTACGCTGGAAATCCAACCGGTGGGCGTGGAGGGGATCGTGCCCGAAGCGCTGATCACGGCGACGATCATCACCTCGTCCGGCCACGTCTTGGGCGAGTTCGACACGGTCCCGCCCGTACACGGCTTCCGCAGGGGTCCGGAAGGCCACTTGGGCATCGGCGTGTTCCATCGGGGAACCGAGTACGTCGGCCGCCTGACGCCGGACGGCCCGGCTTCCGCCGTGGCCGTCGACCTGTTCGTCGCCGAAACGGGCGACGCCAACGGCGACGGCTACGTGAACGGTCTGGACATCAACATCGTGCTCTCGAACGTGAGTCAGCCGGGCGAACCGGCCGATCGCTCCTGGGTCCGGGGCGACATGGTCGACGGGCCGATCGGACGCGGCGACGGCTACGTGGACCAGGCGGACCTCGACGCGCTGTTGGCCCATTTCGCCCCCAGCGCCGGAAACGGCGAGAGCGGGGCGCCCACGGTAACGGTTACCATCGATGACGAGCCGGCCGAAATGGTCGATCGCCACGTCTTCTACAACAACTCCGACTACGACCTCAGCGACGCGGCGGCCAATCCCCGGGACGACGATGCGATCGCCGCGGGCAAGTCGGCGCTCATGCCGGGCGAGATCGCTTCGCCGGGCAACTACACCAGCTACCATCGCGGGATCAACGGCGTCATGGTGGACGTCGCCAACCTGCCGGCCGGAATCACGCCGGATGCGGACGACTTCGAGTTCCTGATCGGAAACGGCGAGGATCTGAGCGCTTGGCAACCCGCTCCGCCACCCGGCGCCGTCACGCTCCGCCGGGACGCCGGCACCGACGGCTCCGACCGGATCACGATCATCTGGGACGATTACGCGATCACGAATCAGTGGCTGCAAGTGACCGTGCTGGGGGTGAACCTCGCCCTGGCCGAGGACGACGTTTTCTACTTCGGCAACGTGGTGGCCGAGACGGGCAACTCGCCGGCGGACGCACGAGTCACCACCGCCGACCTCCTCTTGGTGCGGAACAACCCCCGCAGTTTCCTCGATCCGGCAACCATCGATTCCCCATACGACTTCAACCGCGACCGGCGCGTCAACGCGACCGACGTGCTGTTGGCGAGGCAGCACCAGACGGGCTTCCTCGACGCCCTGGAGTTGATCCGGGCACCGCAGGCGGCGGGAGTTGCGTTGCCGCAGTCCGCGGCGGAGTTTCTCGAACCCGCGGCGAGTCAGGAAGCGCCGGCCGACCCCTGGGCATGGATCGACGAAATCGCACAGATCACTACGGCAAATCGGGCATCCCAGAAGCCGGCTGCCAGCGCGGCGGCCGTAGACGAGTTGTTGGCAACGTATTGGTGATAGGGAACGGCGCAGAAAGCGATTGTTCGGATTGCGTGGCACGCCCTGAGGGACGAAGGGCGTGCTTACCCGACCCGGTTCACGCCGTCAAGCGCCGACGGATTTCGTCCGGGCAGTCTTCCTTTTTTACCCGCCATTGCTCGAGCGTGTCGCGATCGCGGATGGTGACCGTGCCGTCTTGCATGGTCTGGCCGTCGACCGTGATGCAGAACGGGGTGCCGATCTCGTCCTGGCGGCGATAGCGGCGGCCCACCGCGCCCTTCTCGTCGTAGAAGACGTTGAAATCCGGCTTCAGCGCCCGATAGATCTCGCGGGCGACCTCGGGCATGCCGTCCTTCTTGACCAGCGGAAACACGGCCGCCTTGATCGGGGCCAGCCGCGGGTGCAGCCGCAGGAACACCCGCCCGGTCGGCCGGCCTTTCTCGTCGGGCACCTCGTCTTCGGTGTACGCCTCGCAAAGGAACGCCAGCGCGGCCCGATCGGCGCCGGCCGAAGGCTCGATCACGTGCGGCAGGTATCGCTCCTTGGTCAGGTCGTCGTAATAGGTCAGGTCCTTGCCGCTGCCGCGGTATCTCGGCTGGCCGTGTTCGTTCTGCTCGACGACGAAGGCGTCGCCCTGGCGGACGAGCTTGCCTTCCATGTGGCTGCGGAGATCGAAGTCGCCGCGATGGGCCACGCCTTCCAGCTCGCCGAACTCGCCATCGGCCAGGAACGGAAACGCGTACTCGATGTCGGCCGTGCCGCAGGAATAGTGGCTCAGCTCGTCCGGGTCGTGGTCCCGCAACCGCAGCCGATCGCCGGCCAGGCCCAAATCGACGTACCACTGATACCGCCGGTCGCGCCAGTACCGATACCACTCGGCCGACGTGCCGGGATGGCAGAAGAACTCGATCTCCATCTGCTCGAACTCGCGGGAGCGGAAGGTGAAGTTCCGCGGCGTGATCTCGTTGCGGAAGCTCTTGCCGATCTGCGCGATGCCGAAGGGGATCTTCACCCGGGTGCTGTCGACGACGTTCTTGAAGTTGACGAAAATCCCCTGGGCCGTTTCCGGCCGCAGGAACACGGCGTCGTCCTCGCCGCCTAAGGCGCCGACGATCGTCTTGAACATCAGGTTGAACTCTCGCGGCTGGGTGAGCGTGCCGAGTTGCTTCGTATCCGGCCCGAGCACCTCGGCGAAGTCCTCGATGGTAGTCAGCGAGACCAGCGGTCCGTTCCACGTCAACCGGTCGGCGTTTTTCGCCCGGAGGTTGAAGAACTTCATGGCCTTGTTTTGCGTTTCTTCCAGGGCTTCCTGCCCGGTGACCGCGGTCGCCACGAAGACCCGCCGGCTGTCGCACTCGGCCCAGCGGCCTTGGACCTGGTCGTAGCGGTAGCGGCGCTTCGAGTCGCGGCAGTCGACCATGAAATCGTGGAACATGTCGTAATGGCCCGAGCACTTCCAGACCTGCGGGTGCATGATGATCGTGCAGTCGAGGCCCGTCATTTCATAGGCCGAGGGAGCCCCGGGCGGAACCTGCGACTCGTCGTGGGCGGTGACCATGTCGCGCCACCAGGCCTCGCGGACGTTGCGTTTCAGTTCCACGCCCATCGGGCCGTAGTCCCAAAAGCCTTGCAGCCCGCCGTAAATCTCGCTGGACTGGAAGAGGAATCCGCGTCGTTTGCACAAGGCGACCAGTTGGTCCATTTCCATGGTTGAGGCGTGCTCCGGGGGAAGGGGGGCTAGATCAGTTGTATTTTCATTCGATTCGGATCCAGCGCGGGCACGCCGCTGAAATGGTCGATCCGGGCGGCGTCGAGGATGTCGTCTTCCAGGCCGATGGAGACCAGGTTCCGCCCGCCGAGGCTCTTGCGCAACTCCTTGGCCAGTCGCTCCGGCTCCAGCGGCTCGGCCCCCAGCGCCCGCGGCAGGGCAAAAGAGTGCAGCCAGGTCTCCCGCGCGGTGATGGCCTGGGCGTTCTGCTCGTACAACAGGCCCCCCTCGCGTTGGACACGTTCGACCAGCAGACCGGCCAGTAGCACGTCGTCGTGGCTCATCTGGCCGTTGGTGCCCGCACAGAGCAGGTGGATCTGCTGCTGCCCGGCCAGTTCCTCGAAGACCGCCGTGACGTTGACGAAGGCCCCGATGAGGATGCGATTGGCCAGTCGGGCGTGGATCATGGCCCGGGTGCCGTTGGTGGTGGTGAAGACGACCGTTTTGCCTTCCACGCGGGCAAACGTGTACTCGCGGGGCGAATTGCCGAGCTGGAACCCTTCGATCGGCAGCCCCTTGCGTTCACCCCCCAAGATGACCTCGCCGTCGGGCACTCGTTTGGCGATGTCTCGGGCTTCGTCGACCCCTTCACACGGAATGACCTCTCGGGCCCCCGCCTCCAGGGCGTGCGCGATGGTGGTACACGCCCGCAACACGTCGATCACCACCACGGTCGCGCCGGCCATTTCCTCCGGTGTGACCAACTTCGGTAGTGCGTAGACGTTCAGCGTGTTGGGCATGGGCACGGTCCCGAAACGCTAAGGATTTACAGGCAAATGATTTCAGCAATTCCCCTTCGGTCTTCTCCACTCTACAATATCGCCCATGTCTTATCGCTGTCTGGCCGATTTTCTGGAGGATCTCGGGCACGCCGGGGAGCTGGTCCGCGTTGAGGCCGAGGTCGAGACAGGCTCGGAAGTGGCCGAGATTACCGGTCGTATCGCTTCTTCCGGGGGGCCCGCCCTACTGTTCGGGGCCGTCGCCGGACACGAGTTCCCGCTGCTGACCAACCTGCTGGGCACCCACGCCCGAATCTGCCGGGCTCTGGGGGTGGCGTCGTTGGACGAGACGGCCGAGCGAATCGCCCGACTGGCGGCACCCGCTGAACCCGAGGGATGGTTCGAGAAGATCAAAACGGCCCCACACGCGGCGGCGCTGGCCAAACTGCCGCCACGCCGGGTCCGCTCGGGCGCCGCTCAGCAGATCGTCCGGCTGGGCAGCGACGTGGACCTGGGCGAATTGCCCGTGTCGCAGTCGGCCCCGAACGAGTCGGGCGGTACGATCACCGCCAGCATCGTATTCACGTCGAACGCCGAATCGCGTCGGCCAATCGCGGGCCGTTACGATCTGCGGGTGTTGGGCCCGGATCGGTTGGCCGTCGGTTGGGCCGCGCACGACGAGCCAGCCCGGGCGCTGGGGGATTTTGCCCGACTGGGGGAAAAGATGCCGCTGGCCGTCGTGTTGGGCGGCGATCCGGCGATCTTGCTCGCCGCATGTGCGCCGTTGCCGCCGGGCGCCGACGTAGGCGCCACGGCCGGATTGTTTCGCGAGAAGCCGATCGAGGTGGTGACCTGCCGGAGCATCGAATTGGAGGTGCCCGCCGAGGCCGAGATCGTCATTGAGGGTTACGTCGATCCCTCGGAGCCCCCGGCGGAGGCAGGCCCGTGGTCCGCGCCGCTGGGGCATAATCAACCCGGTCGGCCGGTCCCGGTGATGTACGTCACGGCGATCACGCACCGGGCCAATCCGATCTATCCGGCCATCGTGCCCGGCAAACCGCCGGATGAATCGTGCATCATCACGCAGGCGTTGGCTCGGATCTTCTTGCCTTTGGCGAAGATGGCCATCTCGGAGTTGGTCGACTACGATCTGCCGACGTTCGGCGCGGGGCGGCATTGGGCGGCCATTTCGATCCGGAAGACCTACGCCGGGCAGGCTCATCGCGTGGCCGATGCGGCCTGGGGACTGCGCCAGTTGATGTTCGCCAAGGTGTTGGTGGTGGTCGACGAGGGGATCGACGTACACGATCAACAGCAAGTGCTCCGGGCAATCGCTACGAACGTCCACCCCGCTCGCGACGTTTTCTTCCGTCAAGGCCCCCCCGATCCGTTCGACGCGGCCACGCCGTCCGGCCAATTGGGCCACCGAATGGGTATTGACGCCACGGCGAAACTGCCCGGCGAACACCCCGGCACATGGCCGCAGCCGGTGTTCGTCAGCGAAGAGATCCGCAAGCTGGTCCGCGACCGCTGGGCGGAGTACGGATTGGGACCGGAGCCATGACCGTCGACAAATCCTCCGCTCGGGTTCGCCGGATGTTCGGGCAGATCGCCCGGCGGTACGACGTGCTGAATCACCTGCTTTCGCTGGGGATCGATCGGTCGTGGCGGCGGCGGACGGTGAAGCTGGTGCCGCCGGAGGGTGACGGGCCGATCCTCGACGTCTGCACGGGGACGGGCGACCTGGCGCTGGCGTATTGGCGTGCCGGCCGCGGCAAGGTGCCGGTCGTGGGGGCCGATTTCTGCCGTCCCATGCTGGCCATCGGCAACGAGAAATGCCGTCGCGCCGGGGCGGAGGATCGCCTCTCGCTCGTCGAGGCCGACGCCCGGCGATTACCCTTTCCCGACGGGCTGTTCCAGATCGTTTGCGTGGCCTTCGGCCTGCGCAACGTCAGCGACACGGACGCGGGACTGCGGGAGATGGTTCGGGTCTGCCGGGTGGGCGGTCGGGTGGCCGTGCTGGAGTTTTCAATGCCCCGCGCGTGGCCGCTCGGGACGGTCTACGGCTGGTATTTCCGCCGTATTTTGCCCCGCGTCGGGCAGGCCCTGGCTCGAAACACGCAGGGGGCTTACAATTACCTTCCGACGAGCGTCGGCCAGTTTCCCCAGCAGGAGGCCCTGGCCGACCGGATGCGGGCGGCCGGATTGAGCCGCGTCCGCTTTCATCGATTCACGTTCGGCATCGCCACTTTACACGTGGGGGAGAAATGAGTCGGAACTTCGTCGTCGCGATCACGGGCGCCAGCGGCGCGGCCTATGCGGTCCGGCTGCTGGAGGTCCTCTCTGCCGCCGGGTGCAACGTGTACCTGACCATCAGCGCGGCCGGCGGGGCCGTCCTCAAACAGGAACTCGATCTGTCGGTCGACCTGGAGAATTTCAACCTGGGCATGCTGATGCTCGACCGCGGGCTCAACCCCAAAGACCCCAAACTGCAAGGCGTCCGCAAGCTGGCCGGCATCTCCAGCGAGTCGAGCAACGTGCTGTCGGTGGCCTCCGGAAAGCCGGGCGAATTCCACTACTGCCACTACCGCGATTACACGGCCCCGATCGCCAGCGGGTCGTTCATGACCGAAGGCATGGTCATCTGCCCCTGTTCGGCCGGCACGCTCAGCGCGATCGTCCACGGCACCAGCGCGAACCTGATCCACCGGGCGGCCGACGTGCACCTGAAGGAGCGCCGCAAGCTGGTGCTCGTCCCGCGCGAAACGCCGCTGTCGTCGATGCAGCTCGACAACATGAAACGCGCCGCCGACGCCGGAGCCGTGATGCTCCCGGCCATGCCCGGCTTCTATCACGGCGTGAAAGCCATCCAAGACCTGGTCGATTTCGT
>DATLAN010000369.1:0-26293 GCA_035527455.1 Thermoguttaceae bacterium | reverse complement strand
CGGGCGATCTGCTCGGCCTGGCGGCGGGCCTGCTGCGAAAGGGCCGTCAGCCGGGCGCCGGCCAGCGACGTGTTGCCTTGGTAACGGATGCGGTGGTGTTCCACCCGGGGTGGCAGCAGGCCGATCCGCTGGGCGTTGCTGCGGCGGATGAAGTTGCCGAAACCGCCGCCGATCAACACGCTCTCGAGATCGGTCGGCTCCAGGGCGGCACGCCGCAAGAGGATCTGCGTGCCGCAGCGGATCGCGCCGGCGGCCAGTTGCAGCTCGCGGAGATCGCCTTGGGTCAGCACGATCGGCCTGCCGTGGCCCGTCTCCTCCGCCGGCACCACCAGGAAGGCCGGCTTGCCCCGGTGAAGCATCAGGCGCCGGGCCAGATCCGGCATCACGCCCTCGGCGAGTTGGTCGGGCGTACGCAGCCGGCCTTGCGGCGTAAGTAATCCGTGCCGCAACAACAGGGCGCCCAGATCGATCAAAGCGGATCCGCACAGGCCGACCGGCGGCACGTTGCCGATCACGTTGACCCGCAGGCGGCCGTCGAGGACGACCTTCTCGATGGCCCCGGTGCTGCCGCGCATGCCGTGCGAGATTCGGGCGCCCTCGAAGGCGGGCCCGGCGGCGGTCGAAGCGGCCGAGAGCTTCGCTCCGTCGAACAGCACGATCTCGCCGTTGGTGCCGATGTCGACCAGCAGCGTCGGCCCTTCGGCCTCGCCCAGCGACGTGGCCAAAATGCCCGAGACGGTATCCCCGCCCACGAACCCGCCGATGACCGGCAGCACGTACGCCCGGGCGCGCGGATGGACGTGCAGTCCGAGATCGGCGGCGGGCAGCAGTTGGCCGCGTCCGGCAGCGGGCACGAACGGGACTTGCCCCAACGGGCCGGGATCCACACGGCAGAGCAACTGCTGCATGGTCGTGTTGCCCGAGAAGGTCAGCTCGTAGACCCGTTCTCGACCGACGCCCGCCTGTCGGGTCAACTCGCCGATCATCTCGTTGACGGCTTGGGCGACGGCGCGGCCGAGTTGGTCCAGGCCGTCGGGTTCCTGGCGGGCGTGCAGGATGCGGGAGAGCACGTCGTCGCCGAAGGAGGTCTGCGGGTTCAGGCGCGAGGTGACGGCCAACTCGTTTCCCGTACCCAGGTCGAGCAGCGCGGCGACCAGCGTGGTGGTGCCGAGGTCGACGGCCACGGCGAAGCACTCCGACTGGGTGTTTCCGGGCTCGAAATCGATCAGCCGCCCGTCCGCCCGCACGGCCGTTCCGCGGAAGTTGGTTTTGCGCAGCCGGCCGGGCAATTCCCGCAGGAGCTGGAGATCGACGTCGAAGGGCCCGATGGCGTTTTCCAGGCGTATCAGGTCGGGATCGTCGTCGCCGCGGTCGGGGGGCGAGAGTTCGACGTACCGCTTGCGGACCGCCGGATCGACGACGGCCGGCGCGGTCTCTTTGGCCTCGACGAGGATCTTGTGCCGGGCGGCCGGCAGAGAGGTCGGGGGCACTTCCACGTTCAGCGGCCCGATGACCGATGACTGGCAGGCCAGGCGGCAACCGGCCTCGATCTCTTCGGCGGAGAGGGCCTCGATTTCTGCGGGCGTCGGTTTGCTCGCCTTGCCGGAGACGACGACGCGGCACTTGCCACAGACGCCTTCGCCGCCGCAGGGCAGATCGAGCGCGAGGTCGGCGCCGCCGGCGGCCTCGATCAGCTTCGTCCCTGCGAGCACGTAAACGGTCTTGCCCGACGGCTGGAATGTGACGGGAAGTTCTGCTTCACGCATAATGATTCTTTCGGCTGCCCATCAGGGTATCACGGCGACGGGGGAGCGGCAACCGGACCGGCGAAACGGCGTCACTCGACGCTGCCGGGCGAACCGCCCTGGACCTCCTGCAGCAGTTCGACGAACTTGGTGGTCGTCGGCGTGAACAACTTCCGCTGACGGTGGATGATGCCGATCGGCCGGCTCATCTCGGGAGCGATCAACCGGACCGAGGCCAGCGTCTTGTTTTGGACCTCCGCCCGTACGGTCGGCTCGGGCAGGATGCTCACGCCGGCGCCGATCGCCACCGCCTGCTTGATCGTCTCGATGTTGTCGAACTCCATGACGACGTGGATGGTCACCGAACGCTGCCGCAGATACCGGTCGAGTTCCTTGCGGATGCTCAAGTCGCGATCGAAGCTCACGAAGTCTTCACCGTGGAGATGTTCGGCCGTGACGGCCTCCTGGCGTGCCAGGTGGTGTTGCGGATGGCATACCAGGACCATTCTTTCGGAACGCAGGGGCACGACGCTCAAATCGGGCGAAGCGGCCGGATAGGAGACGATCCCCAAATCCACCTCCGCATTGAGCACGGCTTCCACGACCCGGTTCGGACGCAGGTATTCGAGCCTCACCTTCGCCTTCGGATAGCGGCGCATGAAGTCCTGCATGCACCGGCTCATGTCGTGCAAACCGACGGAGTAGATGCACGCCACCCGAACGATCCCGCTGATGTCCATCCGCAGCGATCGCACCCGGGCATCGGACGAGTCGTAGAGTTCGAGCACTTCGCGGAACCCCTCGTAGCAGACCCGACCTTCGGGCGTGAGAACGAAGGGGCGCTTGGTGCGGTCGATCAACTGCACGCCGAAGTGGCGTTCCACGCGGTGGACCGACTGGGTGGCCGCCGACTGGCTGACGTTGTTGATCGCGGCCCCCCTGGAGAAGCTTTGATATTGCACGACGTCACAGAAGATTCGCAGCGTGTCGATGTTCATGAAGGCACCTTAGCATAAGCATAGCTTATGCTCAAGCGGCGTTTCATGAGGCGAGGCCCTCTTGTGCCCGTGGTTGCTGCCTTCCCCTAATGTGCATCCTTGTTTAGACTGGGGCCACTGCCAAGACCGCCAGTCAAGGAGCTACCGGCCATGAAAGCGCTCGTGCTGACCGGCTACAATCATTTCGAGTACCGGGACATTTTCCAACCACAGGTGGGTCCGGAGGACGTGCTGGTGGAAGTGCGGGCCTGCGGCATCTGCGGCAGCGACGTCCACGGCATGAACGGCAGCACCGGGCGCCGCATCCCGCCGATCGTCATGGGCCACGAGGCGTCGGGCGTGGTCGCCGAAGTCGGCGGCCGTGTCGGCGATCTGAACGTGGGCGATCGGGTGACCTTCGACTCGACCGTCTATTGTGGCCGGTGCGGCTTCTGCCGACGCGGCGACGTCAATCTCTGCGACCGCCGTCGGGTGTTGGGCGTCTCGTGTGGGGAGTTTCGCCAAGACGGCGCGTTTGCCCAGTTCGTTGCCGTGCCCCAACACATCGTCTGCCGTTTGCCGGAAGGGCTCTCGTTCGAGCGGGCTGCCATGGCCGAACCGGTTTCGATCGCGGTCCACGGCGTCCACCGGCTGCCGATCCGACTGAGCGACACGGCCGTGGTCGTGGGCACCGGGATGATCGGATTGTTGGCCGTCCAGGCGCTTCGCTCTGCCGGGTGCGGGCGGATCTTTGCCGTGGACATCGACCGCGCCCGACTGGAGTTGGCGTGCCGACTGGGAGCCGACGAAGCACTTTCGCCCGAGGAAGTCGACGTGCCGGCGGAGGTGATCCGGAGAACCGGCGGTCGGGGGGCTGACGTGGCGTTGGAGGCCGTTGGCATTCCGTCGACCGTCGCGACGGCCATCGCCGCGGTTCGCAAAGGCGGCTGCGTGTCGCTGGTCGGGAACCTCACCCCCCGGGTCGATTTGCCGCTACAGGCGGTGGTCACCCGAGAGATCACGCTGCTGGGTTCCTGCGCTTCTCGGGGCGAGTATCCGGTGTGTCTGGAGATGATTGCCCGAGGCGCGATCGACGTCGATGCGTTGACCAGCGCGGTTGCCCCCCTGGCCGAAGGAGCCCAGTGGTTCGAGCGGCTTGCCAAGCGAGACGAAGGTCTGCTGAAGGTCATCCTTCAGCCGTGAGCGGAAGGCCATGAAAAACTTGCTTTCTTGCCAACGGTTCTGATATCCTGACGGGCCGGCGTCAAGACGTCTCGAATCAGACCCCCTGCCACCACCCTACGACCACCAGGAGATCGAACCATGCACCCACGTCGCACCACGCTCTGCATACTTCTCGCCACGTGGCTTGGCGGCTCTTCGGTCGGCGCCCAGGAGTACGGAGAGCCGGACCGGGGCGAGCCGGGGGATGAGATGATCCAGCGGTATCTCGCCCGGGAAACGGACAAGATCCACGCCTCGTTCTTGCAGGGCGTCGAATCGCTCGAAGCCTGGCAGGCGCTTCGCCCACGGTACCGCGACGAGTACTTCCACATGCTGGGCTTGATGCCGATGCCGCCGAAGACGCCGCTTGTGCCCACGATCACCGGAACGCTGGAAGGAGACGGCTACGCGGTCGACATGATCCACTACCAGAGCCGGCCGAAACTGTACGTGACCGGCAATCTCTACCGCCCGGCGAAGGTCGAGCCGGGAGAGCGACTGCCGGCCGTGTTCTACGTCTGCGGTCATTCCAACCGGGGCCGCAACGGCAACAAGACGGCCTATCAGTCGCACGGGATCTGGTTCGCCCGGCACGGATACATCTGCCTGGTGGTCGATTCGCTGCAGCTTGGCGAAATCGGGGCCGTTCACCACGGAACGTATCGGGAGGGCCGCTGGTGGTGGCACTCTCGCGGCTACACGCCCGCCGGCGTGGAATGCCTCAACGGAATCCGCGGCATCGATTACCTTGCCGGGCGGCCGGACGTCGATCCCGAGCGGATCGCGGTGACGGGCATCAGCGGCGGCGGTGCGGCCACCTTTTGGATCGCGGCGGCCGACGAGCGCGTCCGAGTGGCCGTGCCCGTCAGCGGCATGGCCGATCTGCCCTCGTACGTGACCAACCGCGTGATCAACGGCCACTGCGATTGCATGTTCCTCTACAACACGTTCCGCTGGCCGTGGACCCGCATCGCCGCGCTGGTGGCGCCCCGGGCCTTGCTGTTCACCAACAGCGACCACGACCGCATCTTCCCGATGGACGCCAACGACCGGGTGATCAACCGCCTGGAACGGGTCTACAGTCTCTACGGAAGAACCGACCACGTCGACGCCGTGGTGAGCATGGGCGGACACGCCTATCGAGAAGACATCCGGCAGGCGGCCTACCGGTTCATCAACCTGCAACTGAAGGACGATCCGCGCGTGGTTACCGACAGCGAGGTCGACCTGGTGACCGGCACGGGCAGCGACCAGCAATACCCGATCCCGCTGGAGAAGCTCCGGGTGTTTCCCGAGGATTCCGACATCCCCGCGGACGAATTGAACACCACGATCGATCAGCACTTCGTCCCCGTGGCGAAAGTCGAGCCGCCGAAAAAGGACGAGTTCGAGTCGTGGAAGGCGGCGCTCATGGCCGAATTGCGGCGGATCACCTTCGGATACTTCCCGGAGCGGATTCCGCCGGCGAAGCTGATCGAGCAGGTCGACGACGAGACGGCCCGGCTGGAAACGGAGCCGGGCATCGAGGTCGGGCTGGACTACGTCGCCGTGTTCAAGCCATCGTCGAAGACGAAACGGATTCTCCTGTTCGTTCAGAGCCCGGCCGACGAGGCGCCGATTCCCGAGGCGGTCCACCGGGTCCATGAAACGGGCGACATCACGTACACGTGCCAGCCGCGGGGCGTCGGCCGCACGCGCTGGACCCGGAAGAACCCGCCCAACTACGTCGAGCGGTGCCACGTCCTGTTGGGACGCACGGTCGACACCGGCCGGGTATGGGACGTGATCGCGGCGGCCCGCTATCTGCACGCCAAGCACGAGGGCAAGTTGCCCGTGTACGTGGCCGGGCAAGGCGCCTCGGGCATTCTGGCGGCCTACGCGGCGCTGTGGGAGCCGGAAATCGCCGGCGTCGATCTCGTCAAGCCGCCGCTTTCGCACATGGACGACGGCGCCCCCGCATTGTTGAACGTCCTGCGAGTCTGCGACGTCCCCGACGTGCTCGGCATGCTGGCGCCGCGTCCGCTCGCCGTTCACATGGTTCCGCGCGAAGAACTGGAAAAAGTCGCCACCGTCTACGCTGCCGCGGGAGAAGCCCCACAGTTGGTCATTCAGGCCGACTGATCAGTTTCACTTCAGGAGCTTCCGCTTCTCCTGCTTGGACATGGCTACACTGACCGAGATCGTAACCTCTGGAGCATCAGGACTAGGCTTACCCTTGATTGAGACAGTCATCGTCATATTCATCGCTTGAGACAGGTGACCAATTGATGTATCAACAGGAAGCTCACCCAAAGAATCAAGAGACACATTCGCTTTCTCGACGGAGAATCCTGGCGGCATGGGCAGGACGAATTCGCTTATTTCCATCCTTCCCAGGAGTTGAAGGCATTTTGAGCCGTCAACGACAAGCACCTTCTCAAGCTTCGTACTGCCCTTGATATTCTCTGGTTCGACCTTTGTGCCTTTACCGGCATCGAAGCCTCTGGCTGCCGCGGTGCTATTGATGGCCCAACTATCTCCCACCTTCTTGCGCTCTTTCGTACCGAACATATCGTCGCCTGTGACCTTTGTTGTGGGCAGCGTGCTGAAAAGGTCCAGCATTTCCTCAATGTCTGAAGGCGCGGGCTTATCATCAATCAGAAACACTTCTTCACCGTCTCGAAGCTGGGCAACAACCTCAGTACCCTCGGTCAATGCCTCCTTTTCATCAGCGTCCCCGTTCACGGACATTACACACTTCGATACCGTCAGCGTGATCTTCTGCTCCTGCCCCCGCTCATCAACCTCAAGAACGGTGATCGTTCCTTCGAGCTTCGCCGTAAAGGATGACTTGTCTTCTTTCACGACTTGTCCCTGAACTGACGTTGTCATACGCTTGGACTTGGACCCTGACGCGGTCAGTTCATACTTCTCCCCTACCTTCATAGGCCTGGACATGCGAATCTCGTAGTCCTGTGCCGACACACCGGGACATGCAAGAACCAAGATCGCGCAGGCAGCACTCTTGACGATAGTCACTGGATACCCCTTTCAGATGCGGTCAGGTGGATTGATTGAAGGTGCGAAGAACACCCCAACTTCACTACAGTCACAACGCCAAGCCGTTGGCCGACTGACATACTTGTGAACGAGGAGCAATGGTATTTTTCAGACGCCAGTCTACAATACGGTCACCCGACAGAAAAGCCACCTCCCGCGCAAAAATAACCCCACCCGAGGCCTTGCGGCAGGTCGAGTGGGGAGCAGATTTCTTATTATACTCTAGCACGAATCGTATCGGAAAAAAGCCCCCGCTTCGATGATTCAGTCCGCTCGACATCTTTCGTGCCCCCCCCACTAGAGCGACTTTTCTGATCGCAAGGAATGTACTTTCCATCGCAATTCCACCCCAGGCTTCAATTCCACCGGCATCCCTTCCTGCAACTGTTTGCCCGTGACGGTCTGCTCGGTTTCTGCGCCGATGTCCCGAACCGTGTAACGGGTCTGGGCATCGGCTGTAAACCACTCGGGGAACTGGTTGATCCGCGGGTAGTCCAACGGAAGGTGCATCTGGACCTCGTGGCGCGGCTTGTCGAACAGCAGCTTGCCGGTCCACGGCTCGTCGGCGCTGAGGCTGATGTAGAGCGTGTCGTCTTCCCGCACGGCCCCGAAGCGGACGTCGGCCCGCCAGGGTTGCACGTGGAGGCCTTGCGTCTTCCAGAAGGCGTACATGATCGCCGTGCGGGCCGAATTGCCGTCGCCGTGCCAGCCTTCGACGATTCCGTCGGGCTTCTGCACCCGCCACATGTCGTGGATCTCGCTCTCGATCCACTCGGCCGCCTCGGCCACCGGCTCGCGATTGTACAGGTTGATCGCCCCTTCGATCGAGTCGGCGTACTCGTCCGCCGAACCCCAGTGGTACTCGGTCACCTGCGGAAGATTGCCGAGCACCTTGCACACCGCCTCGCGATAGGCCTCGGTCCCATCGAGCAGATAGACGGTGTAGATGCCGTTGTAGTTGTATCCCCACGTATCGCACACGCCTCGGTCGTGCTCGCCGGTTTGCGGATTGATCGTGTTGTACAACAGCCCCTGCTCGTTGCGGCCGATTTCGAGGATCCGGTCGAACATCGCGTGGATCGGCTCCCGGTAGGCTTCCTTCTTTTCCGGATCGGCGAAGTGAACCGCCGCGTAGAGTTCCGACAGCCCGGAGGTGATCTCGCAACCGTGGTCGCGGAGCCGCAGGTGATCGGAGTTGCGCGTGGGATGTTGGTCGCCCAGCAGATAGTAGTCGCCCAGCCGGACGGCGTAATCGAGATATTTCTTCTGGCCGGTCATCCAGTAGATCCGCGACAGGGCCTGGAGCATCTCCCCGTTGACCTCCACGTTGGTCGAGGGGATCTTGCCGTAGGGCGTTTCCACCGGGGCGTGTTTCCAGATGTCGTCCACGATGCCCAGCATCCGCTCGGACCAGGGGCTCTCGCCGAGCCATTCGGTCAGCGGCAGCAGGCCGTCCTTGACGTACTCCGAGCCGCCGAAAATAATCGAGTCGAGGTTCGGCTGATCGGCCGCAAACGCCTGACGCGAAAACGACCACGTGTCGGGCAACCGGTCGATGCGGCTGGTCAGCCGGGTTTCGGTGCGCAACATCTCGAGCATACGGCCCTCGAACAACGCCCGATCGGTCAACGCGGCGCTGAGCACCATGAAGGGATAGTTGTCCGCGGCCGAATCCTTGGCGTTCCAGATATCACGGTCGCGGTTGAGATTCCGCGGGATCAAGCCCGTGGTGGGATCGGCCTGCGCAAGCCAACCCTCGACGAATCGGCGGCAGCGGAAGAACTGTTCGTTGGCCTGTCGGGCGTGCTTCTCGGCCAGCCGAAAAGCGGCCTGCTGGCGATCGTCGGCCGGCGAGTCGGCCGCCTGCGAGTCGGCCGGCGGGGGTGGTTCCCGGTCCCAGATCGATTGCATCTCGGGAAACGCCACCGGGCCGGGCGACGGCTGCGCCGTGGTTGCCAACGTCATCTTGTAGGCCGTCTTCGTCGAATCGACGCTCGGGCCGTCCGCCGCGGGGCCGACCAAACGCACGGCCGCAAGGAACGCGGGTTTCTCGTACGCCCGTTTCAACGCAACCTCATAGCGTTCGCCCCGGATGTCCTCGGGCATCGGGAGCCGCAGCCAGCGGAAACCGTCGTAGCCTCCGCCGCGGATCTTCACGTTCTTGGCGTTGATCGTGGCGACCGCATCGCGGGTATCATCCTTCGAGCCCCAGAGCAGTTCCAGCACGTGGCCCGTCGCCGGCTCGACTTCGATGGTCAAGCGGATGTCCACGTCCCCGAGCCATAAATAGGGCGTGTCTTCGTAGATTTCCGGGCCGTTTTCGAAGCGGATCCAGGCGAGCGCGGTCTGGTCATCAGGGGCGGCGGACGGCGAGTCGACCATGGGGGCATCCGCTGCCAGCAGTCCGAGCCCTCCTAGAAATACGAGTGTGTTTATCAACTTAGTCCTCCTTCTGGACGAAAACGAGCATGGATCGGACCCATCTTCCCGGCAAGGGGCAAAGCTTGCGCAAGACACGCATTTTCGCTGCCCATTATGGAGCGGGGTTCCGAGGTTGGCAAGCAGTTTCCTGGGGGCGGCCCAATTCGAACGTCCGATCGAGCGCCGTTTCGCGAAAAAGGGTCAGCAGGCATCTATCGACACAGGTTCGGAAATCGGGTAATCTAGGTAATTGGCTGATAGATTACCCACCTTTAGTTTGCACGCCGTTTTTTTCCATCCTTGACTCGGGTTTGACGCCGACCCTTCGTACCGAGTGGCTCCGCGGGCCGCCGAGCGCGAAACGGAGCGGCATGACTTCCTCTCCCCGTTGCGACGAAGAGACATCAAGGAAGCCGCATGATCAGAAAAGAGTCCAGCGAGGGCGTCGGTTATTCGGTGATCGGTTTGGACGGGACGCGCCACGTGCTCGCCGCCGCCGTGCCGCGATACGGCGAAGACCTGGACTCGCAGGCCCGCGACGCGCTGCAAACCATCCGCGCCGTGATGGAAGAGGAAGGCACGCGGGGCTCGATCGTTCGGCAAGCCGTCTTCATGAGAGACATTCACCAGATCGAGGCCTGCCGGCAGATCATCAACGACTTCTACGGCGATCAATTGCCGGCGACCATCTACATCCCGCAGCCGCCTTGCGGCGGAAAGCTGGTGGAAATCGAGGCCTTGGGAGTCGGCGGCCGAGGCGAAACGGAGATCCAGCGGTATTCCGAACGCATGGTCGTCTCCCGCCACGACGGCGTCGCCTGGGTCCATCTGGCCAACATCTATCCCGAAACCGACGCCACCAGCGTTTACCAGCGCTCGCTGAGTATCTTCCAGAAGACCGCCGAAGGGCTCGCCGTGCGCGGCTTTTCCTACGACCAGATCATCCGCACCTGGCTCTACCTGGGCGACATCGTCGGGCCTGAAGGCGAAACCCAGCGCTACAAGGAATTGAATCGGGCACGCACCGATTTCTACAAGGACTTTCGATTCGGGTTGAATCGTTTGCCGCCGGAAGTCAACGGGCCGATCTATCCGGCCAGCACCGGAATCGGCACCGAAGGCCGAGACGTGGTGATGGACAGCCTGGCGCTGGTCGGCTATCGCAGCGATCTCAAACTGGTGCCGTTGGAGAATCCGCTGCAGATTTCCGCTTTCGAGTACGGGCGGAAGTACGGCCAGAAGAGTCCCAAGTTCTCCCGAGCGATGGCGATCGTTACCGGCGATCTGGCCACGACGTTGATCTCCGGCACGGCCAGCATCACCGATGAGGAAACCCGCTTCGTCGGCGATGTGGAAGGCCAAACGCGTCAGACGCTCGAGAACATCGCGGCGCTGATCGGCGAAGACAACCTCCGCCGGCACGGAGCCCCGGGACTGGGCGCCACGCTCGACGATCTGGCCCTGGTGCGCGTCTACATCAAGCACCAGCAGGACTACGCCAAGACCCGGGCCGTCTGCGAAGGCATGTACGGCGAGGTCCCCACGATCTACGCCGTGGGCGACGTCTGCCGTCCCGAACTGTTGGTGGAGATCGAAGGGATCTCCTTTTCGTGGCGCGGCGACTGACCGTTGCCGCCTCACCTCGGCCGGAACGGTAGCTTATGCCCCGGCATAAAGCCGCGACCGGTGGTCGCGCCAAGCCACACAAACTGCGCCGCCGGTCGCGTTCTCGTGCAGAGTTTCGATCGGCATCGATCAGCGGTGGTGAACGGTAGGGAATGACAGGGCGCGACCAACGGTCGCGGCTTTATGAGAAGGTCTCGCCCACGTCGGTTTCGTCCCAGGGCTCCAGCGAGAGCGGGTACTTGCCGTACATCCGCAACGTGTTCCACATGGCCAAGTAGTTGCCCGGCTTGACGGCCGAGTGGATGCTGTTGCTCGACGAGAGGATCAGTCCGCCGCCGGGTCCGGCCTGGCGGATGACCTCCTTGGTCCGCTCGACCACTTCGCGTTCGCTGCCGAAGGTCAGCAGGTGGCCGCAATCGACGTTGCCCTTCAGCGCGATCCGGTCGCCGTACTGCCGCTTGATGGCGCCGATGTCCATCCCGGCGATCGGATCGATCGGGTCGAGACAGTCGATGCCCGACTCGAGGATCATGTCCAACAGCGGCATGATGTCGCCGTCGGAATGCTTGATCACCGGCAGGCCCACCTCACGAAAGCCGGCCATCACGCGCTTCAAGCCCGGGAAGAAGATCCCGCGGAAGGACTTCGGCGACATCAGCGGCCGTTCGGTCGAGGCGTAGTCGTCGCCGGTGAAGACGAAATCGGCCCCGCATCGGGCGACCTCCTTGGCCATCTCGATGTTCAGCTCCACCGACAGATCGACCAGGCCGCGGACCAGCTCCGGCTCGGCGGCCAACGCCATCAAGACGCCTTCGTAGCCGGCCAGGTTGCGGGGGATCGAGAAAACGTCGTTCAGGTGAACGCCGACGGCCAGCTTGCCTTTGTAGCGCTTGACGATTCGCTTCAGGCTGTCGTAGCGGCCGGGGGCGTGCGGGTCGGGCGGTTCGTACTTCTGCAGATCTTCCAGGCTGTGGATCGGCCCCTCGACCGGGAACTTGTGCTCCTCGCCGGTATCTTCCAGGACGACGCCCCACTCGTTGCGGTATCGCTTCGGCCCGATCTGTTCCTTCTTGAAGTCCGGGCCGGTCAGGATGGCGTCCAGTCCCATCCGCAGCGTGAACTCCTCCATCGAGCAGCCCGGGCAGATTGCCTCGCGGACGCGGTGGTCGAAGATCCATTCGAAGTGCGGGATCCGGTCCGGCTCCTCGTTGCGCAATACGCGCATCACCCGTTCGGCCGAGGTCAGCTCGCTCATCCGTGTCTCCTTGCTTTTCGAACTACAAGCGGTGAGTGGAAAATGGGGACTGGCTCCGAGCCGCAAATACTGTGAGAATCGCCGAGAAACACTGCCGGCTCGGTGCCTGTCCCCTTTTTCCACGGGGTTCCCGCACTTACAGTTCAAGTTACTTGAACTCGCCCGCGTCGTACATCGGCCAGAACTCGTCCGGCCCGAGAGGTGGGGAATCATCCGGGTGGGGGAACTCGACGTCGATCTGGTTGATCGTGGCCATCTCCCGGGCGAACTCGATGCCCTTGGTAATCCGGCTGGGCGTGAAGATCAGACGCGTCAGCTCCATGCTCTCCAGCGGCGAAAGATCGGTCACCTGCGAGCGGGCGATGTGCAGCCGCAAGAGCGGATGGTCTTTCAACGGGCTGAGATCCGAGACGCCGGTTTCCGCGATGGTCAGGCTGGCCAACGACGGCACGTCCTTGATGGGGCTGATGTCGCTCACCGGGCAGCCGGTCAGCCAGATCGTGTCCAATTGCGGCATTTCTCGCAACGGGCTCAGATCGCGCACCCGAGTGTGGATCAGGTTCAACTGCACCAGCGGCATGCCCTTCAGCGGGCCGATGTCTTCCACGGCGGTCTTTTCCATGGAAAGGACTTCCAGGGGCAGGCCTTCCAGCGGGCCGATGTCGGTCACACCCGTTTCGCTGAGATCCAACCGCAAGAGAGGGAGTCCTGCCAAAGGCGTGATGTCTTTGACGGCCGGATCGTTGATGCCCAGCAGCAGGATGTCCCGCCCGTCGCCGTCGACGAACATCTCGCCCTTGAAGTCGGGGTTCTTCTCTTTCAGGGCGGCCCGAAGTTCTTCCTCCGTCCTGATCGGCGGCAGTTTGGGTTCGGCCGGTTGGCGGTTGGGCGTGCCGGGCGCGGCGGGAGATTTCACTTCGGCGGACTTCCCGTCCGTGGCCGTCGAGTCCGACTTCTTGGAAGTTTCTTGTGTTTTCTCACTGAAAGTACATGAGGAAAACGTGGCCAACACGGTCAATATCAACGGACCTATGCGTTTCAACAGTCAACCTCCCGCCGTCGAAAAAGGGGACAGGCACCGGGCCGTCGCACGTTTTTTGCGACTGTCCAGCCGAAACACGGCCCGGAGCCAGTCCCCGTTTTCGACTCGTCGCTTACGGTTCGAGTACCCAAGCCTAGCCGGTGCCGTTCGGCCAGTCAATTGGCACAGGTCTGCCGAGATCGTTCCGGCTCGGCAGAGCAGGCCCGCCACAACGGGGGGTCGGCTGCGCGGTAAGAGCCGGAATGCGAGGGAAAATCGTTGACTGCATTGTGACGGTGCGTCAGAATAAAAGTTGCGTATTTGGCTGCCGCCGGAAGATCAGGGCCGCAGGGACGGATTCCGACGCCGAGCAATGGCCCACACGCCCCCCCTTCTGGCGGCTCCCGATCGCGGAAAATCGCGGGCACTTGTCTTGCTCGAACCCGGCAGGATCCGACCGGGAACGAGTCCGCTGGAACTATCCTCTTTCGCGAGCTTTGATCGTCCATGAAGACTCTCCTTATCTTCGCGTTCCTCGGTGTGGCGACGGGGTTGCCGTTGCTTCCGGCGTACGCCGACTTCTCCGTTTCGCCAAGCCGCGAGACCCCGCCGTTCCCCTACAGCGAGTCGGCCGACGACGCAGCCATCTGGCTCCATCCCGACGACCCGGCGCTGAGCGTGATCATCGGTACGAACAAGGCCGTTGATGACGTCGATTTGGGACTGCACGTGTACGATCTCGACGGCACGTTGCTCAGCTCGGTGACCGGCGTGAAGCACAACAACGTCGAGGTGCGTTACGGTTTTCCCTTGGGCGGCGTCGAGACCGATATTCTCGCCGTAACCAACCGCACCAGCGACACGATCGACTTCTTCAAGATCAACCCGGTCACCCGTTCGCTCAGCTCCGCCGGTTCGATCGCCAGCGGCTTCACCGATCCGTACGGGCTGGCACTGTGGCACGACCTGGACAGCGACGAGTTTTACGCGTTTATTTCCGACAACGACGGCGACGGCTCGATGCGGCAGTATCGGCTCTCCGCCCCCACCGGCTCGATCCAGGGCTCGCTGGTGCGATCGTGGAACGTCGGGTCGTTGACCGAGGGAATGATCGTCGACGATTTCCACGGCAGCCTCTTCGTGGGGCAGGAGGACGTCGGGATCTGGCGATACGACGCCCATCCCACGGCCGGAACCGGCACGGCCGACCGCATCGCCGTCGGCCAGGATACGAATCAAGTCAAGGCCGGCGACGTCGAGGGCCTGACGCTGTTCGCCGTGCAAGACGCCAACCAGGGCTACCTCCTTGCTTCCGAACAGGGCAACGACAGCTTCGCCATCCTGGAACGCTACGACCAGGACGGCGACGGGAACCTTTATGAATACATCACCCGGTTCAGCATCGTGGACGACGATATCGACGGTGTGTCGGATACCGATGGCATCGACGTGATCAGTACGGCGCTGAACAGCACCTTCCGCTATGGTCTTCTCGTCGCCCAGGACGGAAGCAACGATTCGGGGGGACAGAACTACAAGCTGGTTTCCTGGTCCGAGATCGCTTCCGCCGCGGCTGCCGACGGTCTGACTCTGGCCACCGACCCCGACTACACGCCTCGCGGAACGACTCCCCCCCCTCGCGATTGGGTGCTGCTCAACGCCATTGCCTCCGGCAACTGGAACTCCCCCAACACGTGGGACCACGGCACGTACGCTCCGATCGACGTGGACGTCGTTTGGGTCAGCGGCCACACGGTCACCGTGGCCTCCGACGGCAGCGCCGGCACGCTGGATATCGACGGCGGCCGAGTCGTGGTCAACGCCGGTCGCACTTTGGAGGTCGTCGGGAGCACGGGACTGAGCCTGGGAGGCGGAGCGCTCGATATCCGCGGCACCGTCGATACGCCGCTGGTCATGTTCGCCGACGGCACGCTGACGATCAGCCCGGGCGGAACGCTGGACGTGGGTACGTTCAGCATGAACCACCTGGCAGAGTACGTCTGCGAAATCGGCATCACCGGCAATGGTCTGATCGCCGTCGGCGGAAACGCCGTGCTCGGCGGCGAGTTGACCTTGAAGATGACCGCCGTGGGCGACCAGCGGGGGCTGATCAACCGCACCATCCTGACCTCGGCCGGTCCCGGCGGCATCGAGGGAACCTTCCGCGAAGTGCCGCCCGTCCACGTTCCCAACGAAGGTCCCGCGGGCCACATCGGCATGGGCGTGTTTCACCGGGGCATCCACTACGTCAAGAGCGGACCCGAGGAAACGGATCCCATCACCAGCGTCACCGCGGACCTGTTCATCGCCCGGGGCGGCGACTCCAACGCCGACGGGTACGTTGACGGCCAGGACATCACCACGCTGATCGAAAACTACAACGGAAACCAGCCCAAACCGGTCGCCGATCGTACGTGGACCCGAGGCGACACGATCGGCGGACTCTACGACCGCGGCGACGGACTGGTCGACGGACGGGACATCATCGATCTGATCGTCAACTTCGGCCGTCCCGATCCCGGCGCGTCCTCGGAAGCCGCCGCCACGGCCGAGTACGATCCGGCCACGGGCGAGTTCACCGTCTCGGTCGAAAACGTAATGTTCTGGACGCTCAAGAGCGACGGCCACTTCACCGGGTCCGGCATGACGGGTCTCGAAGCGTCGCTGCCCTCCGGCGACGGAAGATTGATATCGGCCAACGCCAATACGGTCGGCGACGGCTCGTTCACCGGCCTGTTGTCCTACCACGACGTGGAACTGGGGCAACTTGTCGCCCCCGGCACCGATCCCGGCCGGTTCACGCTCGAGTACATCACCGGCTTCGGCAGCCAAAGAATACAGGGGACGATCGCCGTGGTCCCCGAGCCCGGTACGCTGGCCGCGTTGGCCGCCGGTTTGCTCTGCCTGATCCCAATACTCCGGCGGTGGCGAAACCGAAATCGTTAGCAAAGTAGGCCGGAACAAGCGCAGCGCAGTTCCGGCACGTGGCTTCACGGCCTTTCCACACCAAATGCCGGAACTGCGCTGCGCTTGTTCCGGCCTACACGTCTACTTGTTCCGGCCTACACATCTCAATCCGCGTCGGCGCCTCCGTCGTACAACGGCAGGATGATGCACGACGGATAGCGCTGGGAGACGTGCAGCGTATTGGTCGCTACGCGGGTTTCCCCGCCCGCGGCTGGCAGCCGGCCGGTGTTCGGATTGGCGTCGAATCGCGGAAAGTTCGACGACGAAACGGCCACTCGCACGCGGTGCCCTCGATTGAAGATGATCGAGGTGCTCCACAAATCGACCGTCAATTCATACACCCTTCCCGGCTCCATCAGGTCCTCCCGCTCGAACGACTCGCGGTACCTTGCGCGGAGGATCCCGTCGGTCAGCAGCATCGAACGGCCGTCGGGATAGACGTCGGTCAGCTTCACGGTGAAGTCCGTGTCGGGGCAGTCGGAGGAGACGTAGAGCCGGGCACGGACGCGGCCGGTGACTTCGATCGGCTCCCTCAGTTCCTCGCTGGTAAAGACCAGCACGTCGTCGCGCGATTCGACCTCGCGCTGGTCCATGGGACCCTTGGGCAGGTTGAGGTTCTGGCCGCCTATGGTCGGAACCGGACCGCGAGGATCGAATCGGTAGGTGAGTTTGGCATCCGCATCCGCCGGCGCGTTGAATCTCAGCCCACCATCTGCGTGGAAGTAGACCTCGGTGGGTTGCGACGGCGGGGGCCAGTCGTCGTCGGCTCGCCAGAAGTTGCCCGGGGCGTTGTGGTCCGTGGGATCGCCCATCACGTAATAGTGCACCGGCTTGACGTTCGCCTCGCCGTTCTCGATCCCCTTGACCCAACGGTCGAAGAACCCGAAGGGATCGGCCCCCTGCGGCGGACGCGACGAGCCGGGCGGATACGTCAACTGGTCGAACTTCCCGTGCGCCAAGGGGCCGATGATCAACCGGCATTTTCCCCGGGCGTTCGGCCCGCCGTGGTGCTGGATGGCCAGAAACGAATTGATCGTGCCTTGCAGGAAGATGTCGTACCAGCCGCCCAGGAACATGCCGGGCGCGTTGACGCGGGGCGCCTGCTCTTCGGGATTCAACTCCGCCCACAGCGCGTCGTATTGCGGATGGGCCAAAACGGTCCGCAGGTTCTCTTCGTCGAACTTGTTTCCCCGAAGCCAGCCTTCCACCAGGGCCTTGCGGAAAGCGCCCCCTTGGTACGAGGCCTGCGTGTACATGTTCGAGAAAGCGACCGCTACGTTCTGCGCTTTCAGGGCCTCGGGGGCGTCCGGGGCGAGCATGTTCTGCGTGATGCCCATGGCCGAAGCGCCCCACGTGGCGACCTTGCCGTCGCACCAAGGCTGCTCGGCGACCCAGGCGACCGTGTCGTGTCCGTCGCGTCGCTTGCCCCAACCGTCGTTGTGAAACACCAGCACGTCCTCGCCCTCCGACTGAAAGCGTCCCCGCACGTCTTGGGCCACCAGGACATAGCCGCGAGCGTGTGCGAGGACGGCCAGCCGGCCGAACTGGTCCTTTCCGTAAGGCGTGCGGATCAAAATGGCCGGCAAGGGCTCTCGCGGGTTTTCGGGCAGGTAGACGTCGGTCGACAGTTTGGTTCCGTCGCGCATGGGAACCATGTGCGCGGTCTTCTGCGCGGCCTCGACGGATGACGCCGCCGCCACAAAGAGCAGCAATCTCGTCGTCGCCGTCGTCATCCGGCGGATGAGACTTCGCCTCCGATTCCCCACTTCATGCGATGGATAGCGCATAGGGATCTCCCTGCAATTTCACGACAAACGGTGGGCGCCTACTTGAAGGTTTGTTCCTCGCCCGGGAAATCCCCGCTGCGGACTTCGTCGCGGAACCGGGCGACGGCCTCGCGGATCACGTTCTTCAGATCGGCGTAGGCCTTCACGTGCCGGGGGACGTGTCCTTCGGTGATGCCCAGCAGATCGTTGACCACGAGGACCTGCCCGTCGCACCCCGGCCCGGCCCCGATGCCGATCGTGGGGATGTTCAGTTCGGCGGTGATTCGGCTGGCCACGGCTTCCGGAATACACTCCAGCACGATGGAGAACGCCCCGGCTTGCTGGGCGGCCATGGCGTCGGCCAGCAGTTGTTCTTCGTCGCGCTGGACCCGATAGCCGCCGAGTTGCTGCACCTGCTGCGGGCGCAGCCCACAATGGGCCATTACCGGAATGCCCGCCGACACCAAGGCCCCGATCACCTCGGCCTGCGCCACCCCGCCCTCGATCTTGACGGCCTGGCAACCGGTCTGTTTGAGGATTCGCGCGGCGTTTTCGATGGCCCGATACGTGCCCAACTGAAAGCTGGGGAACGGCATGTCGACGATCACCAGCGCGTGGCGGACCGCCCGGCAGACGATCTCCCCGTGGTAGATCATTTGCTCGAGCGTCACCGGCAGCGTGTTCTCGTGTCCCTGCACGGCCATCGAAAGGCTGTCGCCGACCAGGATCCCTTCGATCCCGGTCGAGTCCAGCAGTCGGGCGGTCGCGTAGTCGTAAGCGGTCAGGACGGTGATCTTCCGCCCGGAGCCCTTCAGGGCCGCAAACTGCGGCACGGTGATTCGGCGAACTTCGGAACTCATGGAATCGACCCATCGATGCGAAAACAGGGGGCGTGGCCGTTTTGGCAGGCGCTTGCCCCGGGCCTTTTCGCTCATTGTGTGGAATTATCGCCCGAATAACAAGGGATTCGGCTATCGTGGGGGCCATTTTCGCGAATTGTGCTGTTCAAACGTGTCACGGCCGGGTATCCTCAACGATGGCGCGGCCGGGAATGAGATCGACCGTCGTCGCTAAGGTTCCGCGCAAGAAATAACTGACATTCTTCAGCGAGGGTGGCACGCCCTGAGGAACGAAGGGCGTGGAAAACCTGCCAAATCACGCCCTTCGTTCCTCAGGGCGTGCCACCCAATTGGACAAGTTATTTCTGCGCGGAACCGAAGGGAACTGCTACCTCCCGTAGTCTCACGTTTGGGGGTCCGCTGATGTCTGTCCGTGCTCCGCTCGCCGTGTTCTTGGTCCTCGCGCTGGCGACCCTGCTTCACGGCCAAGGCATGCCGCAGCCGATGGTGCCTCGCGTCATCCAGTTCACCCCGATCGAACTGTCCGGCACGGTCGCCGCCGTCCAGCCGGGCGTGATCCTGGTCAAGACCCCGGCGGACGAACTCTGGGGGCTTCGCGTGACGGAACGGGCGGAAATCCGCGTGATTGGAAAGGCCGAGCGCGACGTGCTCTGCCCCGGGCTGTACGTCCGCTTCGTGGCTACCGTCGACAAGCAGCGCAGCCGCGTGCTGGATACGGTCAGCAAGCTAACCATCATCACGCCTTCCCAAGAGGTCGGCCGGCAGCCCGGCGTCTTCTATCCCGGCCAAGAGGAAGGCATGGGGGAACAGCCGAATCCCGTCTTCCAGCCGCCCGGCGGGGTACCAGGGGCCGAACCGCCCGGCAACGCCGAGGCCAAGAACGAAGAACTGTTCGACATCCGCGCCCAGGTGACCGGTGTCCGGGGCAACCGCGTGTCGCTGTACGTCCCCAACGCGTTCTTCAAACCCGTGTTGATGATCGAATTGGCCGACGACCTGGAGATCTCGCTGGACTTGAACAACTACGGCATCGCGGGTCCCGGCGACAAGCTGCTGTCGATGGGCCGGCAGATTGCCCCCCAGGCGGTCGAGGCCTTGAAGGTCTCCATCGAACTGGCCGAACCTTATTCCACAAAGCGGAAGCGGCCCGGACCGGCGGTCGCCGGGCACACGCCGCCCCCGCCCGCCGGAGGCAACGAGCGCCAACCGTTCGAAGTGGCCGACCGGATGGATAACCAGGAGCCGCCGGAGGGCGGCGATCCGCCACCGCCGGACGATCCGCCGCCGGTTCCTGCCGTGCCGATCGCCGGCGGCGACCGTACGCAGCAGATGGCCCAGTTGCTCGCCGGCCAGCCTGGTGAACTCCAGGGCGTCCCGCCGTTGAACATCTCGCTCGGCGGCGGCGATCCCGAGAGCTACGCACCGGCCAAGGCGCATCCGATGAAGGACATCCGACAGCATTTCGGCTCGCCCGAACGGGTCATGCCGCTCAACGGTACGCTCGCGGTAGGAGGTGGCGGCGAGGCCAAAGACATCCAGTGGTGGCTGATCGTCTACGGCCCGGTGAAGCTGTTGGTGGACGAGGACTGGAAGACACGGTATTTCACCGTGGAAAACCGGTGAACCGGCACAACTTCTGTGCAAGGTGCGCGCATGTTCGACGTAACCAATCGTGACGAAAACGTTTAGCGGGCGGGCTTGCCCGCCGTTTGGTTGCGGCCGTAGGCCGCGTTAGGGATTAGAGCCGAGTACGAACCCCCAGCCCCGATACGAGGGACCCGATCATGTCAACTCGTGCGTTGTGTACGGTGTGCGTGGTGCTCGGTCTTCTGACCGCGGCCCAGGCCCAACCCGGTCGTTTCCCGCAGCCACAGACCGAGCCGTTTGCGGCCGACGGCGTGGTCCAGGCGATCGCGCAGGGCAAAATCCAAATCCTCACCAACTCGAACCAGAACTGGCTGATCTTCCTCGATCAGAAGACCGTGATCCACGTCACCGGCACGGCCGAACTCGACTTCCTCCGTCCGGGGCTCTTCGTTCGATTCTCGACCGCCCTGGACAAGCGGGGCAACGCCCAAGGCCAAGTCGGCGAGTTGACCATCTTCACCCCGTCGCCCGAACAGTTCCCCGGCATCTGGCCGGAGGGAGGCATGGGCGGCAATCCCGAGAACCCGGCCGAGGGCGGCGCGGCCGGCGGTGGCTTCGGCAGCGGTTTCGGCAATTCGGGCGGCGGTTTGGGTGCCGCCAACGCGGCCGTCTACACCATCGCCGGCCAGATCCAGGGGTTCCGTAAGGACCAGATGACGGTCAACTACGGCCGCGGCTCGGTCCAGGTCGAACTGGCCGAGAACGTCAGCATCAAGGTCGACTTCGCCGACTACAGCGTGGCGAAGAAGGGCGACCGGATCTCGATCAAGAAGGGCAAGATGTTTCCCGGCCGCATGGGATTCGCCCAGGCCGCCGAACTGACCATCGAACTCTCCGACCCGCTCACCTTCGGCACGAAGAAACCCGTCCGTCCCACGCCGCCGCCGAAGACTCGTCGCCCGGTGCAACCACCCGAAGAGAAAGAACCCCCGGCCGTCGGGTTCGACGGTGCGGCGGCAGGGTGACGTCGGGACGATCGGTTCGCGCTCTTCGGTAGCAAGGGATCCAGGCGAGCGAGCGGCGAGTGGAATCGAGCCGGGTAGGCTTAGTCTTCACTGCCCCGCAACGGTTTGGGCAACAGAAAGTGGACCTCTTCCTGGCGGATCTCGCGGGTTTCGACCGTGGCGTGAAACTTGTCCTGCAGCAGGGCGACGCACTGTTGGACGACGTTCTCCGGGGCGCTGGCGCCGGCCGTGATCAGCACCGTCTCGCGGCCGTCGAGCCCGCTGAAGTCGATGTCTTCCGGTCCGTCGACCAGGTAGGCCGGCACGCCGGTCGAACGGGCCAACTCCGCCAATCGCTGGCTGTTGGAACTGTTCCGGCTGCCGACCACCAGCACCAGGTCCGCCTCGTGGGCCAACGTCAGGACGGCCTCCTGCCGGTTTTGCGTGGCGTAGCAGATGTCTTCCTTCGGCGGCCCGATGATCCCGGGAAACCGCTCCTTCAGCCGACCGACGATCCGCTGGGCGTCGTCCACCGACAGGGTCGTCTGCGTCAGGTACGCCAGCTTCGTCCGGTCGGGCACCTCCAGGCGGTCGACGTCTTCGGGTGAACCGACCAGCCGCATCGACTCGGGGGCCTCGCCCATCGTGCCCACCACTTCGTCGTGCCCGGCGTGCCCGATCAGCACGATCGTGTAGCCCGCCTTCGCGTAGCGGATCGCTTCGCGATGGACTTTGGTGACCAACGGGCAGGTGGCGTCGATCGTTTTCAGCCGCCGCCGGGACGCCGCGGCACGAACCTCCGGCGAAACGCCATGGGCGGAGTAGAGCAAGTGGGCCCGTGGGGGGACCTCGCCCAGATCGTCGACGAAGACCACGCCCAGCTGCCGAAACCGCTCGACGACCCACTTGTTGTGGACGATCTCGTGATAGACGTAGACCGGCGTGCCGTAGAGCCGGATCGCCCGCTCGAGGCTCTCGATGGCCATGTTCACGCCGGCACAGAAGCCGCGCGGAGCCGCCAGGAGGATGTGCATGGAAGGGGTGGGGCAGGGATGTGTAGCCGGATTCGCAAGAATTCGGACCTTTCGCGTGAAACTGGGTAATGGCCGAATTCTTGCGAACCCGGCTACGAATTCCATTGTACCGGACCGTCGGGGGAACGGAAAACCCCCGGCCGTTCCAGCAGGAGCCGCTTGCGTTGTTGGTAAGTTGTTTGGTGGTCCGGGGTTGGGACGGCGGCCGAAAACGGGTTCCTCGCTTGGCTCCGCGGCGCAAATCGGGTACATTGTCCTCAGGCGGTTCGGGCCACCGCCGGGCAAGGAAACAGAGCGAAAGAGGTGTCGGTCATGTCAAATGCTTCTCCATGGACCTGGTTGGGGCGCCTGGGTGTTTGGACAGTCGCCCTGTTGATTCCCGCCGTATTGTCGGCTGCCCCGCCGGAGCCGGAAGTCGTCGACGTATTCTCCGGGATCGAGCAAGGAAAGATCGAGGTCCGGCTGATCGCGCAGGACTCGGCCAAGTGCAACCTGCTGGTCACCAACAAGACCGACAGGCCGCTGAGCGTGAGGTTGCCCGAGGCGTTTGCCGGCGTGCCGGTGCTGGCCCAACCACCCTGGAATCCGCCACCCTTCAATCCCAACCTCAACCCGAATCAGAATCAGAACAACAGCCCGCAGCGACTCGGGCTCAGCCCGATGATGAATCCCGGGATGAACAACGGGCTGATGAACATCATGGGCCCGAACGTCGGGCAGAATCGCGGCATGCCGAACATGATGCCCGGCCCGATCATGAACATCCCGCCGGAGAAGGTCGGCAAGCTGAAGTTGCCCGGCGTGTGCCTCGATTTCGGCAAGCCGAATCCGAGCCCGCAGATGAAGTACGAGATCCGGCCGATCGAAAGCTGCGCCGAGAAGGACGGGGTCGCCGAGGTCGTTGCGATGCTCGGCCGCGGGGAGATCAGCCAGCGGGTGGCCCAATTGGCCGCCTGGAATCTCAACAACGACGTCAGTTGGGAAGAACTGGGGTCTTTGCGCCAGCAACGTGTTTTGGCGCCCAAGCCGATCTATTCCCGCGAGGAGCTGTCGGCCGGCAAGAAGGTCGTCGAGAAGGTCGTCGAGTCGGCCAAGAAGCAGAAGCCTTCCCGGTCCAGCAACGGCGATTCGTCGCGATAGAATCCGATCGCTTGGGCATGTTCGTCGTCCTCGGTCCGCAGACCGGCGTCACCTGGCGAATCGTCCGTCAACGTTCATTGGGATCGGCGGGCCGGACGAGAACGGCCCAGTCCTTGTCTGCATCCGTCGGCGGACTTCCCAGAGAACGAACCGCGCCGCCCGGGACTGCCCGAACCGTTCCCGTCAACAGCGATCCTCCGTGCCGCGGATCGTACCACTGCACCTCGAAGAGACCCTTGCCGTCCGAGAGATCCAGTTTGGCCGTGCCTCCGCTCTTGAGGTAGACCACGTAGATCACCCCGGGCTTGCAGAGGCAGTAGTCGTTCGCCCCCGGCGTCAGTTCATCTTGACAGGACATCTCCCAAACGGGGATCTCGTGCATCTTGAAGAACTCCAGGGCGTAACGGCAGTAATCCCACCATCGATCACGGCTGCGGAAGTCCTCGAGGCTGAGGTCGCTTTGGGCGTGCTGGTAGCCGAAGTACCATTCGTTGCCCCAGCCGCCGGCCATGAAAGTGCCCCAGAGGCCGTTCTTTCGGCCGTCCTCGTGGGAATTGCCCGCGTCGTTGTCGGGGCGGAGCGCGTGGCTGGCGTCACCCGGCTCGTCGCAGGCCACCGCCCAGGGCTTGCCCGCCGCGACCGACTTGTCCAGATAGGTCTTCACCTGCGAATGCACTTGGCTGAAGTCCGGTTTGTTGGTCTGCAAGGAGAAGCCGGTCAACTTCGAGTCTCTTCCCATCAGATCGTAGTGATTGGCGCCGTTGTGAATCACGATCAGGTGATGGTAGGGGTCGTGGTCGTAGAAGTACTGGGCCCAGGCCTTCTTCTGAGACGTCGTGGCGTTGTTGATCTCCTCGCCCAGGTTCCAGTTCAGCGCCAGGTGGTGGCCGAAGCGGGCGATCAGTTCGCGGTAGTAGAGCGTTCGCTGGGGGCCCAGGTCGCCACCGTCCAGCAGCAACTCGTTCTCGGTCTCCAGAGTCTTGAAATGGATGAACATGCCCAGGCGGTCGGCGTGCTCGAAGACGATTTCCCACTGGTCCAGCCGCGAACAGTCCATCCGGTAACGCTCGTCGTAATCCAGATAGGGGAAGACGTTCTTGTCGTCTCCGTTGATGTTCATCGGCAGGAAGGAGAAGGCGTTCATCCCTTCGCTGGCCAGATAGTTGATCGCTCCGATCAGGCCCTTGCCCTTGCCGTTATTCCAGGTGGGATCGCCGGGTCTCCAGTCCTGCACGTGGGCGCTGAAGCTCTTGATCCGGTTGTCGTTCTTTCCGTCGTTCTTGAAGTCGCCGTCGAAGTCCCGATAGGCGAAGAGGTTTTCCGGCGCGTCGGCACCCTGCTTGAGAAAATACTCCCCCGTCTCGGCGAACCGCAGGTAGCGCCCCCCAACGTATTGCAGCAGGCCCTTGCCGCGATGGTCCCGGCCGGTCTTGTCGGTGGGTTGGATGTCGAACGAGCCGGTCGCGCCGTCGCAGTAGCCGGCGCTGCTGCCGCCGCCCTCGACCGCGACGTTAGGGCCTCCCTTGAAACTGACTTCATAAGTCCACAGGCCCGTCTTGTCCGGACAGAAGTGGACGCGCCAGAAGTTGCCGGAAACGGCACCCGTGTTGGCGGCGTTGAACGCGGCAGCGTAGTAGCCCGGCACGACGTAGATCGAATCTCCGCTGCGGAACGTCACGTCCAAGCGATAATCGGTGAACGGATTGGGCGTGGCAGTTTCGCTGGTCTGGGGTCCGGCGAAATCGATCGTCACCTTGTGCCACTTCTTCAACTCGCCCGAAACCTTTCCGGCCTCGGCGGCGTTGGCGTCCGGGAGAGCACATAACAGCAAAAGCAGTATGCCGATCGTCGCGCAGTTCAAGTTGTGTCTCATGGTAGTCGCTCCTTTCGTCTGGATTACCGCTTCGCAGGTCGTCTCTGCTGAAGTTCCTTGCCCGGCTCGTCGCATTTCGGCGCCGGCCGGCGCGGGACTGCCGAGGGGATAGCCTATTGTAACCGTCCACGTTGCCAGGTGGAATCGAAAAACAGAATGACCTTTTGACGACGCAGGTCTGCACGTCCTGCACGGTCTTCGAGCAGGGGAGCTACGCGGCGGCCGCACGACGGGTCGGGCTGTCGACCCACGAGGTCATGCCGCCAGAACCAGCCGGATGCAAAGCCCCACTGGACAACTTGGGCTAAACGGCAATCGCGTCTTCCGCTCCCTGGAAGCACTGCGCCTTCAGCCGGCGGATTTCCTCTTGATACTCCAACCGTTCCCCTTCCCAACGGTGGCCCTGCTCGGTCAACTCGGCTTCGCGCAACTGGAGTTGTTCCTCCCGGGCGACCAGGCGTTCGGCCTGTTCTTCGGTCTCTTCGCGACGCTGGGCGGCCCATTGCTCGAACTGGCGTTTCTGGGCAACGAGCTTGTCGTATTGCTCGGCGAGTTGGCCGCGGATGCTCTCGAGTTCCCGCTTCTGCTCCCGCAATTCCGCGTTGGATTGGCGGTAGCTGTCGGCCAGCTTCGTCCGGATGCGGCCCAACGATCGGGTCAAGGCGGCCGGAGGCGCGGCACCGGAAAGCTGGACCCAAAGCTCCTCGGTGGCCAGCCGGATCTCGAGCGTCTCGCGGTGCATCCGTCCTAACTC
>DATLAN010000368.1:0-4496 GCA_035527455.1 Thermoguttaceae bacterium | reverse complement strand
CAGCTCGGCCTCGAACTTCCGCCCGTCGTCCAGCACGACCGTGATGTAGTCGGTGTCCAGCACGTAGCTGAAGACGGTCATGATGTGGCCTTCGTCGGAGATGAGCATCCCGCTCTGATAGGCCTCCATTCCACGGAACCCGCCGGCCCCGTAGATCTTGACCATCTTCGGCTGCACTTCGGCGATCGTCTCGGCCACCGACGAACCGGCAGACAAGGCGGAGGCTCCCAGGCAATGCGCCAACCATACGGCCAGCAGGCCGCACGCCGCCATGGTTCTCCTTCGCACACCCGGGGCGGGAACCGGAGCCGACGATCCATGCTCGTGTTGTTGACAAACCACTACTGGTCCTCGCTTTTCTCGAATGCGAACTCACCGAGTTCGAAGATTCCGTACGGGGCGTCGCCGAAGCGGACTTCCATCCGCCCGGGCAGCCACCGGCCGTCCACCTCGCGAAACTCGGAGAAATGGACTTCGCAAGGGTCCTCGTCCTGATCGGAGAAGAACTCGACGCCCAGCAGGTGGCCCTCGTCGGGATCGAACAGGAAACGGCACTCGGCCTCCTCGTGCTCGGCGACCAGGGCGTCGACCAGGCCGTCGCGCCCGACCAGCGGCATGGTGCCCAGGTAGGTAACCTCGCCGAACTTTTCGGGCCCCAGCACGGCCAACCGCCGCCAGAGGTGCAGCGCCGGCAACAATCCGCCGCTGCCTTGCGGCTCGCGCACCAGAGCGAATCCGTCGGCCGTTTTCCACGCGAAATCGGAAAGCGGCAGCTTCAGCCGGGCTTCGTCGTCGGTCAACTCGAAGGTAAAGGCCTTGCCGCCGGACGACTCGCCGCGGAGCGTCCACTTCCCGTCCAGTCCGGCGAAATCCGCTCGGGCGGACCACGCGTCCCAGACGCGCTGCCGATTCAGTTTGTTGAAATAGTAGTTGGCGAATCCCCGCTTCTCCTCGAAGTGTTTCTTGACCTCCTCGGGCATCGGGGCCTGCGGAGGCATCATGCGGATGGGCATGGGCTGGCCGGGGCGCGGGACGGGAATCTCGGGCGGTTGCCCTTTGGGTTGTTCGTCGCCTTTCGGCTCCTCGTCGGATTTGGGCTCCTCTTCGGACTTCGGTTCCTCATCGGGTTTCGGTGCCTCATCCGACTTGGGTGCCTCATCCGACTTGGGTGCCTCATCCGACTTCGGTTCCTCCGCACCCGGCTCGCTGCCCGAATCGAAGTCGTCCGGCTTTTCCTCGTCTTTGCCGTCTTCTTTCTTTTCGTCTTCCTTCTTGCCGTCCGGGTCCTCTTCGCCGGGTTGGGGAGGCGGCACCTCGATTCTCGGGGCGCGGCCGGTCGTCTTCTGCAACAGTTCCTCTTCACGGTGCAGGCCGCGGAGCCGGACGTACACGTCGTAGCGCTCGCCGTCGCGGCGGAAGCTCATGGGGACTTGCCATCCCTTGGGATAAATGCCCAGGGCGTTCTTGAACCCGTTGGGCGTCGAGATCGGCCGGCCGCCGAAGCTGACCACCTCGTCGTCGAGGCGCAGTCCGCGGCGGTAGGCGTCGCAATAGTCGAGGATGTTGTCGACGACGACGCGACCTTCCGCGTCGAAACTGACCTGGGCCCCGAGCGTGGCGTGATCGACGATCCGCCCGCTGTGCAGGTAGCCCATGAAGTTCTTGATCTGGTTGATGGAGATCGCGTAGGCCACGCCCACGTTGACCCGGCCGCGTTTCTCGAACGAGCCGCGGCCGTTGATGCCGATCAGGCGACCATCGCCGTCGAACAGCGGTCCGCCCGAGTTGCCTGGGTTGATCGAGGCGTCGGTCTGAATGCAGTCGGCGTACTCCAGCAGGGTTCCGGCCGGATACTGGTAGCGGTGCATGCCGGAGACGATTCCGAAGGTGACGGTGGGCTGGAAATCGGTGGCCAGCAGGAAGGGGTTGCCCATGGCGAAGCACCAGTCGCCCACTTGGACCTGGTCGCTGTTGCCGAGTTCGGCCGCGGGGAAATCGTCGCGGCCGAGGAGCCTGATCAGGGCCACGTCGCCGGTCGGATCGATGCCGACGATCACCGCGTCGTAGACGTTCCCGTCGGCCATGCCGCATTTCATGGCGTTGCCGCACGGCTTGACGACGTGGAAGTTGGTCAACGCGTAGCCGTCGGCCGAGATGACCACGCCCGAGCCGCCGCCCCGGCCGCTGCCGGCGAAGACGGCCAGCACGGCGTCCTTCGCCCGATCCATCACCTCGATCCGCGCCGCTTCCGCCTCCAGCACGGCTGTGGGAGGCGTCTCCGACGGCGATGTGGGAGGCGTCTCCGATGGTGATGCGGGAGCCGTTTCCGACGGCGATGTAGGAGCCATCTCCGACGGCGCCGGACTATCCTCCGCCCCGACGGCCGACATGCCGACCATGCCGAACAGGGCGGCAACAACAACAGCAAAACGTCTCATTTCGTGACCCTCGCTTCGCAGAGGTCCAGGTGATCGGCCACGTCGAGCTTCTCGCCGAAGTCGACCAGAATGGTGATCCGCCGCACGCCGGTGACGTCCAGATCGATCGGTTTCGGCGGGTCGGTGCCGGTCAGTTTTTCGTCCAACAAGACCTGGTCGTCGCCTTGGATGACCAGTCGTACGTCGCCGTGGGGACGGACACCGTCGTCGATGCCCGCGACGGCCTTCAGTCGGCGGAAGCGGTCGGGCAGCCGATAGACCATCTTGGTGCGGCTGTGCAACGCCAGCCCCTTGTCGTAGGCCTGGTTGCCGAGTTTCAACGGACCCGACTCCAGGTTCATGTCCATTCGCGGGCCAAAGAACTTGCCCAGCACCGGCAGGTCCCGGCCGGCGCCGAAATAGGGCGTGTAGTCGACCGATTCCGGCTGCAGGTCGCTGAGGAAGACGATCTTGCCGCCGGAGAAGTCGATCTTCGTCACCTCGGCCAGCGGTCGAGCGACCGTCAAGCCGCCGGGCGTGGTCCATTGAAGCCCGTCGGAAAGCGCCAGTTGGCTTACCCACCACCGCGATCCGGTCGCGTCGCCGAGCAGACAAACCGCTTCCGGCAGGTTGCCGTCGGCGGGATGGTAGTAACGCAAGCCGAGGATCTTCGATCGCTTGATCGGCAGCAGGCTCCCGTCGAGATTGAACCTGGCCACGGTCTCGTCGACGTCCTCCAGGTGCCCCTTGTGATAGTCGACCGCGTCGTCGTTGCGGAGCACGAGCAGGTCCTTGGTCAGTTCCATGTCCAGGATCCGCGACCACTCGGCCTCGACCTCCGCCGAGGCTGCTTGGAGGCGGACGTTGGCCACGCCGCCGGCGGGCACGTCGAGGGTGCGGCCGTCGAGAAGCGTGATCCGGGCCTGATCCTGAACGGTCGTATACTCGCGCCCGACGAGCGTCGACCCGTCGACCAGCTCGACCCACACACCGGGCTCGCCTTCCGCCGGAGTCGCCTTCTGCTTGGGCACGATCTCCATCAGGCCGGCCAGCGGGAGCTTCACGGGCCCGTCGGCCGTGCCGAGGGTCACCTCCTGGGCGTCGAAACTCTCCAGCGTCCCGGTGACGGTCTGCCCGGTGAGTGTGCGGACTTCGAACTCGGGCGCGGCGGCGCCGAGCGTGAGGGCGAGTAGTAGGGGAACCATGGGCTACTTGTTCTCCTCGTCGGCCATTTTGCGGAAGTACTGCTCGATGATGTCGCGGTAGTTCGACGGGAAATCGCGGCCCAGGGCCTGCAGGGCCTCCTCGCGCTCCCGCGGCGGCAGGTCGCCCCAACCGCTCTTCGAGCCGATCGGCCGCTTGTCCACGTCGCCGGCTCCCTTGCCGCCGATGGGCATGCTGTCGGGGGCCGGCCGGGTCGAACGGATGTTGTCCTGGATGCCGCCGGAATTCTGCTGATTCTTCTGCTGCTCCTCGAGCTTCTTGATCAGCTTGTCCAGCGACTCGATCACGCCGTCTTCGACCTCGCGGACCTTCTCCCCGCCGCGACCGAGATCCAGCCGTCGGCGAATGTCCTTCATCCGCCGGGAAATGTGGTCGAGCGTGTCGTCCTCGAGGCCTTCGAGGTCCTGCTGCATCAGTTGGGCCAGGGCGATGTACCGCCGCGGACTCTGGTCCATCCCGTCGAGCAGTTGATTGATGACCTTCAAGCCCGCGTCTTTCTCCAAAAGCGTGTGATGCGCCACCGACTGGTAGAACAACAACAGGGCGGGGGCCACCACGTCGCCGGGCTCCAGCCCGGTCAACTGCGAGAGCGCCTCGTCGAACATCTCCTGGTGGATCAACCAGCGGCCGTAGAGCAGCCGCATGTTGTGGGCCAACAGCGGCGAGGTCTGCGGGTCGGTCAACCAGGGCTGCTCCGGCAACACGAACTGGTCATTCGGTGCCGAGCAGAGCCGCGTCAGGCTCGCCGCGTTCTTGTCGGCCAACGCGAACGTCTCGGCCAGGCGCTCCAGCAACTCGTCCTGGGTGACGTCTTCCACCACGCCCGCCCAGAGCGTGTCGGCCTCGGCGAGCTTC
>DATLAN010000367.1:0-2826 GCA_035527455.1 Thermoguttaceae bacterium | reverse complement strand
GACTGTGGGCAAGCCTTCGTCGTCTACCTCAAGCACCTTCCCGTACTCGAAGCTATCCATCTCGCACCCTAGGTCCTGAAACCGTCGGGCGATGTGGTCCTTGCCGATCACGCCAAGCGCAGCCGGCTTGACCGGCTTGCTGTGCTTCTGCATGGCGGCAAGGAGTTGTGCGACAACATCGTGCCGAAGACCTTCATCACCATTAACCAACTCGGAAAGGTTTGTCCTACCCAACCCGGTCGCTTCCAGGACGGCCTTCTGCTTCGCGGTGCCAGTGAGACCACGAAACTCCTTGACCAACTCCCGAACAGACCGGTCAGCGCCCCGGTCCCGGTCGTGGGCGATGTAGGCTGCGATCAGCCGCTCGAAATGCTCGGGGGCGTACCAGTGTGACGACGTCGGATCACTCGGGCGCCATTTCTTCCAGTGTGGCGTGGTAGCTTGTGTCCGAGTTCGCTCGCCGAACCACTCGACGGTCAGCGTCAAATGGGGATTTAAGATCGTGAAGTCGTCGGCGAGTTGTAAGAAACTGGCTTTCGAGTCCGCCAGGATCGAGCAAAGCTGAATCCGGCCACCAGATCCTGACCAAAGTACCGGTTCTTACATTTTGGGCCGAGTGGGTCTCGCGCTGGATGATTGGTTCTTCCCGGATCGGGTCCACGCCAAAGGTGATCTCGTGCCGTTCACCGTTGGCTGAGACATCGACCCGACCACGGTTGCCGTCCAGGACGAATGGCATCGCCACCAGCGTCTTCAACGCGTTGCCCTGTGCGCCACGATCCGGAGCGACATACGCTTCTCGGCTTGAGGCTCGGACGGAGAAGTTGAGCACGCCATCGACCGTATCGGTCGGAATGCCCGGGCCGTTGTCGGACACGGCAATGCCATGCGAGTCCACAGTGACTGTGATCTCGGGGGGCACACCGGCTTCCTCACAGGCATCGAGAGCGTTATCGAGAAGCTCCTTCAGTGCGACTCGGGGCCACTCCTCCTTTTCGTGGCCGATCTGTGCGGTTAGCTCTTTCTCACTGCAGAATTCGAGAAGGCGCGATGTCTCGAACGTTGTTCGATTAAGACGCGGACTTCGACTCTGTTGATTCGCGGTTTCGTCCGCCTTACAGTTCATGCGAATGCTCCCTTTTCTCGCTCGTCGTCAACTTGGCTGGGCCGGTTTCAAATGCCAGCCGCAGCTAGCTCAGCCTCGGCTTTTGCGATCGACCGTTGCCGGGCCCTGGAGGTTGGAGGAGCGGTGGACGGCGCGGAAGAGGGCGTGAGGGCGTCGCAGAATCGCTGCAATGCCTCCAGGGACGTGCATTTCGTCCCGCCGACCTGGATCGTCTCCAGACAAATCCCTTTGCAGCCTCTTTGAGCCCAGTGGTAGATGGTGGCCACGTTCGGCCGCTTGCCCTTGCGGCGTCGTGGCAGATGACGGGGAACGTTGGAAAGCGTGACGATGGTTTCGCGTGCAAGGTCGATCATGGAAAACCTCTCGCAAGAACGGGACTGGAATTGCCGTGTAGTGCGAGGAGTCTCACGAATCGCACACGCAAGCGTCAATGCTCCTGTCCGGGCGGACAGCGTTTGTCCGCTTCCCGGGTAAGGCAGGGAAATCGCCGTAGTTGCCGAAGAAGTGATTCGGCCTGCGTTTGGTCCCCTTCCGTAAGCTCAAGGGCGATCTCCGTCTTGGTCATATCGCCATTCCGCTCATTGATCTTCTTTGCAAGGCGCAAGACGTCCGGATTCTCTGGGATACGTACGCGGGCGGACACCGCGTTGTCCGTTTTGCTGTCCGCGGAATTGTCCGCTGGCCGAGCGGATCCAGCGAGCTGCCTCGGCAGCGCCGCCTTCTCTTCGGCGAATAGCTCGATCGCTCGGGCTGAGGCCAAGAACACGTTGCACGGAAGCCCGATCACGCTGAAGCTCTCCCCAGGATTCAGTTGGTACGGGAGATTAGGGTGATAGTCCCATTGTTCAGGCGTATGGGCGAACAACTCGTAGAGTGAATCGAGCCAGACATCTGCCCCTTCTTCCATCTCCTCATGAGCGGTGTAGATAGTCACCGGCATGGCGTTAGGAGCGGCCAAATGCCTTGCTGCCTCGTCAGATAGCTTCCAGAACTCCGAGACGGGTTCGTAATCGAACGGATATCCGTCCTCGTCAATCCGCATCTCGCCGTCAGCATCACCAAACCGCCCGATCCACTGCCTGTCATCTATGAGAAGAAAATGAGCTGCAGAGCAGAATTTCCCCCTGCACAGCACGTCATAGCGACTGTAGCACACGGCGCGTTGCCAGAAGGCCCTGTGCATCTCCTCGTGTTTGTCCGCGTCGATTGGGTGGGCCCACGCCGGACACATCGCGATCCATAGCCGCTCGGTATCGGAACGACATGCGATGTGACAGAGGCTGGGATACCTGTTGGAAGCATCCAGAAACTTCTTGTGTAGCCGAACGAGGCGCCTGTATCGCAGTCTATCGGCAATGCCCATGACTCACCTGCTTTCATAAGACCAAGCGGCCGGCTGGGAACCGTGGTGCAGGTGACGACCACGATTGCCCGGCCAGCCTACGCGGGGAGCGACCCCGCAACTCGGTTCTAAAGAGCCATCCTAGCCAATCTTCCGCATAACCTCCATAGCCAGGGCCGCGTCGCGTTCGGCGTAGACTTGGGTGACGTCGGCCTTGGCGTGCCCCAGCGTCACCTGCGCGGCCTCCAGGCCAAAACGCTTCCTGATCTCCGTCCCCGCAGAGTGGCGCAACCTGTTCGGACTCCATTGTTCCACCTCGGCCTCAGTGCAAGCCCGATGGATGGCCCGGCGGTAGCTG
>DATLAN010000366.1:0-22752 GCA_035527455.1 Thermoguttaceae bacterium | reverse complement strand
GGTTTGGCCGTGCACGTGGGCACCAGCGACGGCCGGCTGGAAGCCGAACTGACTAACGGCGGACGCATGCTGGTGCACGGGCTCGCGCTGAGCGACTCGGCTCGCGACCGGGCCCGTGCGGCGATCGTCGAGCGGGGATTGTACGGCCTGGCGTCGGTGGCCACATGGCATGACCGCACGCGGCTGCCGTACGCCGCCGACCTGGTCAACCTGCTGGTGCTCGACCGCGATGCGTTGGGCACCGCCGCTCCCGCGCCCGAGGAGGTCCTTCGCGTGCTGGCCCCCTACGGCGTCGCGTACGAGCGGGTCGGCGGGCGGTGGAAGTGCGTCGAGAAGCCCCGCCCCGGCGAAATGGACGACTGGAGCCACTTCGATTACGGCCCCGAGGGCAGCCCCTGTTCCGCCGACACGATGGTCGAGCCCGTCCGCCAGTTGCAGTGGATCACCCAGGCCCAGCCGAACCCGTTCGAGGGCAATCCGGCCGGCTACGATCCCGGCGCGGGGCTGCGCATCTGGCGACGCTTCGCCGTGCTCGACCTCAACGACGCCTACACGGCGCCCCGCGACGGCAACCAGCGAGTCGATACCTGGTCGCTCCAGTGCCGCGACGCCTTCAACGGCACGCCGCTGTGGACCGTCCGCCGCAGCCGGGACGCGGGCACCCGTCGCTGGTCGCTGGTCGCCGCCGACGGGCTGGTCTTCACGTACCTTAAGCCCGGCGAAGACCTCTGCGCGCTGGACATCGCCACCGGCGAAGTCCGCCACACGTTTCCCGGCACGGCCGGCGACGATCGGGAACTCCGCGACGAAACCCATTGCGTCCGCCACGCGGGGGATCACCTGGTCGTCGCCGCCGCAGGAAAGCTGTTCTGCTTCGAGTCGCGCACGGGCAAGCTGCGATGGACCTTCCAGCGCGAGCGGGCGCTGGTGCTCGGGCCGACCGTCGATCCCCGCACCGGCCGCGTCTACGCGTTGCTTGCCGAGAAGGACGTCGAGTATCACCGCATCTTCGGCGGGCGGTGGCCGCTGAACACGCACGTCACGAGCGTCCTCGCCCTCGACCTGCAAACCGGCCAGACCGTCTGGGAAAACACCGACCCGCGGATCGTCAGCCGGCCGGTCAAGGGCGAGAAGGGACAAACGGTCAACCGCGGCATCGGCCAGGTGGTTCCGTGCGGGCAGTTCGTCGTGCTGTTCTGCTCGTCGGCCATCTCGGGGGGCGAGGCCGCTTTCCTGGCCACGCTGGACGCCCGAACCGGACGCACGCTGCACGCCAACGACGAGCCGTTCGTCCGCAACTACAACCGGGCCGGCTACAACCTGCTGGTCCGCGACGGCAAGGCGTTCTTCGCCGGGGCGTTCATGAACATCTGGCAGTACGAACCGGCCACGGGCCAAATCGACCTGGCGGTCAACTATTACTGGAACCAGCGCTGCACGCGGCTGACCGGCACGAGCAGGTACCTGCTGTTCGGACAGGCCGGCTACTTCGATCGCGACGCGGCCGGCGAGCAATTGACCGTCGCACGTTCGGGCTGCGCCATCGGGATCTTTCCCGCCAACGGGATGAGCTATTTCACGCCCAACGCCTGCGGGTGCATCACCCAGGTGCGCGGGTTCACGGCCATGACGGGCCGGCCCGTGCCGGCTCCGCTGCCGGACGAAACACGTCGGCTCGGCCCCGCCCCGGCGGTGAAACTTCCGGCCGCCACCGCCGAGAATCCGGCCGAGAATCCGGCCGAGAATCCCGCCGAGAATCCTCCCGGCCAGGTTGCCGCCGACTGGACGAAACAGTGGCGCGCCGGCTCGCTGGAAACGCCGGCCGTCGACGCCGGACGCATCGCACTGACGGCCGTCTCGCATCAGCATCGCCTCGAAGCCCGTGCGGAAGGCGAGGTGGTGTGGGCGTTCGTCGCCGACGGGCGGATCTCTTCGCCGCCGGTCGTCGTCGGCGACGTGGCCGTGTTCGGCGATCACGCCGGCTGGGTCTACGCGGTGGGGCTGAAAGACGGCGCTCAGCGCTGGAAACACCTGGTCGCCCCCACGCACCGGCTGATCGCCGACAACGGCCAGTTGGAAAGCGCCTGGCCCGTCTATGGCGTGGCGGTGATGGACGCCCAAGTCATCGCCTCGGCCGGGACCCACGTCGGCATCGGCGGCGGCGTATGGATCACGGCGTTGGATCCCGTCTCGGGCAAGGCCGCCTGGCGCAAGCGCATCTACCTGCCACCCAACGCGGTGCCCGTCGGCGGCAAGGGTGCTCAGATCGTCGACCACACGTTCCTCAACAGTATTCCGCGTATCGAGCAAGGCCAGATCGTCCTAGGCGACGGCGGCCGCCGCGGCGGCCAGTTCCGCTTCCACCCGTCGGCCACCGAAGAAGAACTCGCCCAACAGTTGACGGCGCCCGAGTCGAAGAAGTGAATCGCCACCGTGGTTTGCTACCGCGGCCCGAAAGGTCGTCGAATCGGCGGCCCGTGGGACGTTCTTCGTCGAGATCATTGCGAAAGGGCGAAAGCAAGGTAGGCCGGAACAAGCGCAGCGCAGTTCCGGCACCTGCCGTCATGCGGCGTCAGTGCAGGAAATGCCGGAACTGCGCTGCGCTTGTTCCGGCCTACACCCACACCCGGCCTTCACACTTCAACATTCCTTGTTCGATATTCGATATTCTGTTCCTCTCCGTGTGCCGCGGCTTGCCGCGATCCTCTCGTGGCTGCGGCCCACCGACGATTTTCCGAACGCGCCGAACCCCACAGCAACGCTCACTCCGGAAAATCGGCGGTGCTGCTCACCGTCCACTCCAGAAAGTGCATTCGGAGAATGGTCGGCCTTGCGCGGCAACGGGAGCGACGCGCCTGAGGGGAACGCCTCTTGTCGCTCCGCGACCCCGACGATTTTCCGAACAAGCCGACTCATGTACCAATGCCTACTCCGGAAAATCGACGGGGCCACCCGCGTACGACGTTGAAAAACCAATAGGCGAGTGTGTTCCGGTTCATCGCTTGGTTAGGTCGCCAGGCATGGGATCTTGCCCTTTACTCGTGTTATCGTCCCAGCATCGCAATACACACCCACCTTAGAACAGACCCCACGTTGCTTTCATCCATGTCGTCGGAAAACTCTACGCTAAACTTCACGCCGGTTAAGTCCTCGAAATCAATGCCATCGTCCCAATCAAATGAAATCAAGATTGCTCCTCGATTTCTATTTCCGAACTCCTCCAACATCTGAGACGGTTCCGCCTTGGACAATCGGCAATCTTCGACGTCCAATTCCGCAAGTATCTCTGCTCGCAGTTTCTGCCACGCCTCACTCTCTCGATCACTTAACTCATCGAGTCTCCTAAACCGTTCATCGTCGCGCTTCTGCACAGCAGCGTCAATGAGGTCACTGATCTCTTTGCGACTAATGTCGGGCGGGAATTCGATGTCCAAAGATGTCGCATATTCCTTTTGGCGTTCAGTGGCGAGCGGTATTCTTGCTTTGACAGGTGGCGGAACTAGGCTGGGGATCTCAATCGCGCAGCCGCATTTCGGACACTTAGCCGTCTTTCCAGCGAGTTCGTCCTTTGCCTTGAGATTTACCCCGCAATTACCACATGTGACGTTCATGGCAAGCACCAAGGTGGAATAGGGGAAGGGTCTTTATGAGCCATTATTGGCAACCTAACTCTGTTAGTCCGCCGATGCGCCTATACCCGCGATTTGCGTCATAGGCCCACAAATCCGTCGGCCTAAGGCGATTCCTGAGTTGCTGATTCTCGCCAGACAAGTCCTTTGGCGTCAGGAGGTGCGGAAGCCGCACCCGTTTATCCGGCGGTCTTATCTGGTTTTCGGTAGAAGACGCAGCCTGTCGCAAACGGCCCAACAGCCCGGAACTCACTGGTGTGCAGGGACCTGCCTGGGAACACCACCAATATTGAGGAGGCGAGCCCGAAATGTCAAGGGGCCGAGAAACTTAGGCCAAGGACCCGCTGTCGCGTAGGTCCTGCCGGGCACGACCGTCTGGCCCGGACACCACGAACTGCCCAATCCGGCGGTTTTGGGGTTGAGAATCGGCCGCGGGACGTGGTATACATTTGTGTACAACTCCTCCCGGGGAGAAGCGATCTTTGACAAGTCGGCTACGGTGGAGATTGACCCAACGGGCGTTTTGAATTGTTGCCTCTGAGATCACGAAATCCGTGAAAAGTGGTAAACAATGAGGTAAGTCGTGGTTGAAACATGGCTTGCGACGACGCAACAACACGTCATGCCAGTCGAGCGGCGGGCTCGTGTCAAGGGTCGGTTGGGTGAGGTAAGTCGTTTGGGGAAAAGGAGTTGCGCAGAATCGCGACGGCTTGCCCTCGCCGGGTGGTTGGGCAGGGGGCGGAAAACAACGGCGTCCGGCCGCCAGCGGGCGGTTGCTGCCGGGGACGTAACTCGTTGTTCGAAAAGGGGTGTCGACGATTCGCCAAACGGCCGCAGGGAGCCGTTTTTGCGTCGGAAGGCCCGAAGTGGATAACAATGGGGGCGTTCGGGAGAATACGCCAGGACTCGACTTCGGAACGAGAAACCCCTCATTTTCCCGCCCCTTCTCGCGCGACTTACCCCGCTTCACACCCGGCAGGAAATCTGGGCAGGTTATTCCGGTCGTGCGCCCCGCGGTCAAGCCTCCCGCGGCGGGAACCGATCTATCAAGGGTGTTCCCGCTTCGCGCGGCGAGAAGTAAACGACGCCGCACTGGCTACCGTGCGCCGTCTGCGAGTCCTCCGTCAACCACTTGCGATCGACCTCATGCCCGACCCAGCCGCGCGACCACGAACGTTCTGCCGCCGGATCGTCTCCCTCAGCCTGGCTTCGTTGGCCGGCGCCCTGCTGCTTTCGCTTCCCGGAGCCGCTTCCGAGTTGCGGGAGACGCCCATCGTCAAGGCGGTCCAACGGGCGCGGCCGTCGGTCGTCAATATCCGCGGGGAGAAGACCGTCGTGGCGTCCGGCGTCTCGCTGGGCAGTTCCGAGGTCGGCCGCCGCGTGAACGGGATGGGTACGGGTATCGTGATCGATCCGCACGGGTACATCATCACCAACCACCACGTGGTCGACGGCGTGCGGCAGATCCAGGTGACGCTGGCCTGTGGTCGCCAGTGCACCGCGACGCTAATGGCCCACGATTCGGAAACCGACCTGGCCGTGATCAAGATCGATCTACCCGACCGGCTGCCGGTGATTTCCATGGGCACGTCGTCGGACCTGATGCCGGGCGAGACGGTCGTGGCCGTAGGCAACGCGTTCGGATACGAGCACACCGTTACCCAGGGAATCATCAGCGCGCTGCACCGTGCCGTGCAGGTCAGCGACGCCCAGTACTACGACGACCTGATTCAGACCGACGCGAGCATCAATCCGGGCAACTCGGGCGGGCCGCTGCTGAACATCGACGGCGAGATGATCGGGATCAACGTGGCGGTTCGCGCCGGGGCTCAAGGGATCGGGTTCGCCATTCCGGTGGATAAGGCCATGGCCGTCGCCGGCGACTTGTTGGCCCGCTGCAACAGCGACCAGACGTGGCACGGCGTGGTGCTGGCGGCCGATACGGGCGTGGCGCCGCGGGGGGTGCTCGTGGCGTCGGTCTCGCCGAAGAGTCCCGCCGCGTCGGCCGGGCTGGAATCCGGCGACCTGATTGCGGCCGTCGAGGAGGTGAAGACCGAGCGGACTCTGGATTTTCATCGGGCGATGCTGGAACGAAAGGCCGGTGAAGAGGTCCGACTGGCCGTGCAACGGGCCGACGGTCCGATCACGGTCCAACTCGAGCTGGCCGCCGTGCCGCAAGCACCCGAGCCGCCTTCGCATCCGGTTTGGGATCTGTTGGGGATGGAGTTGGAGGCGATGTCGGCCAAGGAGTTCGTCCGCCGATTCCCCGGCCGCTATCGTGGCGGGCTGACGGTCACGTCGGTCAGCCGCGACGGTCCGGCCGCCCAGCAGGGGATTCGGCCCGGCGACGTGCTGGTGGGCATGCACATCTGGGAGACCGTGTCGATCGAGAACGTCTCCTACATCCTAAAACGTCCCGACTTCGCCAGTCTCAATCCGGTGAAGTTCTACATCCTCCGCGGCGACGAGACGCTCTACGGCTATCTGCCGCTGGCGGTGAAGATCGCGCGGCGGGGTTGACGGAATATCGAATATCGAACAAGGAGTGTAGAATAGCGAAGGTTGGCGGAAGAAGACCGCCATGACGGAGCACCGGCGCCGCAGCCGAGCGTCGGTTGGGGGTTTTCTTCTCCTTCATCATTCGACATTTCTTGTTCGACATTCAATCCGTATTCGATCCGTGGTTCCCTGAAACGCCCTCGTGACGGTGGGTGGCACGCCCTGAGGAACGAAGGGCGGGGAACGTTGGGAAGACACGCCCTTCGTTCCTCAGGGCGTGCCACCCCAGAGTTTGCCGCAGCGATGCCAAGAACCGTTTGGTGCTGATGTGCTAGTCGAGATCGTCGGCATCGAGCAATCTGGCCGCATGATGGACCGTCACGATGTACACTGTTCGGCCCTCGACCCGATAAATCACACGGTAGTTTCCCTGGATGGTTTCCCGATAGGTATGGCTCTGGTCTTCCCGGATGTAGCCGCCCATCAAAGGATGCTGGGCGAGCAGGTCGATGCGAGCCATGAGCTTCTCGGCAAAGCGCACGGCCGCTAGAGGAGCGTCCTTGGCGATGTACGTCAGGACCGCGTCCAGATCGTCGAGGGCCGCCGGTGCCCAGCTTATGCGAGCCATTTTTCAAGCCGCTTCTTCGCGTCTTCGTGCGAAACGCCCCTTCCGTCAGCGAGTTGGCTCTCGGCGATCTCGATCTTGCGAAGCAAATAGAGTTTCTCGACCAACTCGTCGACGTCTACCTCCTCGGGCATCGCGTTGACAACCTGCTGGATCTTTTCTTTTTGCATGGCATTCGCTCCCGGGACACCATCAATTATAAACGGATGATCATTCTTGTACAATGGACGTGTTGGGGAAACTGCGGACGAGGTATCGAGGCCAACCTTTGACGGGAACCATGGAATTCGAACTGATCGCCCATTTGCGTGACCGGCTGCCGCCTCATCCGCTGTTGCGGCTGGGGCCGGGGGATGACGCGGCCGTGCTTTCCATGCGCGGGGTGGACGAGTGCGCGGTCACCGTCGATCTGCTGACCGATCACGTCGACTTCGAGTTGGCCGAGGTCGATCCGCGTCGGGTGGGGCGGAAGGCGTTGGCGGCCAATCTGAGCGATCTGGCGGCCATGGCCAGTCGGCCGCTGGCCGCGTTGATCGCGTTGGCCTTGCCGAGGAAAGGCGGCATGGATCTGGCCGTGGCCTTGTACGAGGGACTGCTCCCCTTGGCCGAAGAGTACGAGTTGGCGATCGCCGGCGGCGACACCAACAGTTGGGACGGGCCGCTGGCGATCAGCATCACGCTGCTGGGTGAAGTCACGGCCAACGGTCCGCTCCGCCGCGACGGTGCCAAAGCGGGCGACCGGATCGTGGTCACCGGCCAATTCGGCGGCAGTATCCTGGGTCGGCACCTCGATTTCGAGCCGCGCGTCCGCGAAGCCTTGCTGTTGAACGATCGCTACCGGCTCCACGCCGGCATCGACGTCAGCGACGGGCTTTCACGCGACCTGGCCCATCTTCTGGAGGAGAGCCGCTGCGGGGCCGTGGTGCGGACCGACGCGGTGCCGATTTCCGAAGACGCCCGCCGGCTGGCCGAGCGATTGGCCGACGGATCGACGCCGCTTGAGCACGCCCTGGGCGACGGCGAGGACTTCGAGCTGATCCTGGCCGTGCCGCCGGAGGAAGCCCGGCGAATGCTGGCCGATCAACCGTTGGCGGTGCCTTTGACGGAAATTGGAGAGTTTATCGCCGAGCCGGGCCTCTGGCAGACGCACGGCGGCGGGCCGCGGCGCGAGCTTGTTCCCCGGGGGTGGGAGCATAGAATCGATTGATGATGAACCATTTCACCTACGACGCTCCGGACGAGGCCGCCACAGCCAGGCTGGGTGCCGTCTTGGCCGAGATCCTCCCCGACGGGACGACCGTCGCCCTTTGCGGCACGCTTGGGGCGGGCAAGACGCGGCTGGTTCAGGCCGTGGCCGAGGCTGCGGGAGTACGGGCCGGAGGAGTCACGAGCCCCACGTTCGTGCTCATCCAGGAATACCGCGCCCGCCGCACAGTTTACCATTTCGACGCCTATCGGATTCGGGATATCGACGAATTCGAGGAGCTGGGCCCCGACGAATACTTCGAGAGCGACGCCTTGGTTCTGGTAGAATGGGCCGATCGTGTGGAAAATGCCCTCCCCAGGGAGCGGATCGAGGTCCGTATCGAGGTTACCGGCACGCAATCGCGGCGTTTCGAGATCATCGGCCTCGGCCCGCGGTATACCTCGGTGGTGGAGCTATGCCGGGAGCGTCTTTCCGGCGGAGTCTGAAGAAGGGAAAAAGGGATTTGCCAACTTTGTCGGGTTTTCGTACGATACATAGAAGAAGAGGGGGCGTCCAGGCAGCGGAGGGGATCATGCGAATCCAAATCATGGCGGCGGGCATCGCTTGGCTGGGGCTGTTGGCCACCGAAGGCGTTGTCCAGGCACAAAGGACCAGCACCGGCACTTCCGGAATGTTCGGCAGCCGGACCTTGGGCGGGAACATCAGTGCCGGCAACCGGACCTTCGGCGGGTCGTCGGGGACGACCGGCAACCTGACGACTTCCGCACAGAGCAACGTGGGCCAGGTCGATACGTCCGCCCGATTCATGCGAAACCAGCGACAGGCCGGCGAGTTCGTGGGAGCCGGAACCGAGGAGTTGGCCAACGCATTCATCGGCGCGGTCCAATCCGGCCAGAACACGAGCGGACAGCGTCAGGCGGCCTCTTCGATCCGGGGTCCGAGTCGCGCCACCGGCGTGAACACCGGCGGCGGCACGGCCCGTCGAACCCGCGGCGACGTCTCCACGTCTCTGAACGTCGGATTCACCTATCCGCCTGCGCGGTCTACTGCCATTGGTACGACGCTGGCGCAGCGGTTCCAGCGGGTGGAGCGTATCCAAACCCTGTCGCCGGTGTCGGTGGAGATGGAGGGTAGTACGGCGACGCTGCGGGGTACGGTTGGCTCGAACCATGATCGCGATCTATGCGAGCAATTGGCTCGCCTAGAGCCCGGGATCTGGGACGTACGAAACGAACTCGTGGTGGCGGTGTCACCGGCTGGGGAGGACCCTGCCAGGTCGCCTGAAGCTGCTGAGGAGGAACCGGTGGAAGCGCCTGTACCCCGTTCGTTGCCTGAGGGTTAGGACTCCAACCGATCCCGGCGGCCGGCGCCATGCCGTACGGCGAGCCGGGGACAACTTCCGGGCGCATCGTGGCCACCGGCGCCGGGCGACCGAACCGCGAGGGGATCGGGATCGTGGTGGTGGTCATCGCCGGCATTGAACTGTCCACCATCGGGCCCCCGTTTTGCGGTCCGCTTGACAGGGGCACATCGTACGAGGCACTCTGGACGAATTGCCCTGCGGTCGCCTGCTGGGGCATTTCCTGGGTGAACTCTGCCTGCTGCAACTCCGGTGTTACCGCATTGCCTGAGAGGATGTGCCGGGTTTGTTTGCCGACCACGATGGGCCCCATCGCGGGAATGAACCGGACGATCAGGCTGATCTCCTTCTGAGGGCCGTCGGGTTTGTCCCAGGGAAGCCAAACGCTGTAGGAGTGGCCGAGGTCCGATTTGCTGTAATACTTGGAGAACTGTTCCGGCGTGAAGACGAACTTCCGGTCGGGCACGACGTCGCTGGGTTTCCTGCCGTCTTCATCGAAGGCGTAGACCACCAGCGTGCCGTCGACCTTGACCGGCTCCTTCTGTTCGTCGTTGTAGAACATCAGTCGCCCGCCGAAACCGCGGGTGGCCGACCGGTTGGCGTGATACAACACGTCGTCGGTCCACATGGCCACCAGCCGACCGGGGATCTCCGGTTTCTCTTCCTTCCACGGCCAGGCCATCGGCTCGCTGAGGTTCCACGGGCTGCAACCGGCGGCCGAGAGCAGGATTGCCAGCGGCACCACCGAACACAGAAAACGCGGTATCGACAACATGGGATTCCCTTTCATCGGATCATCGGTAGAGCGGCGTGCCCGGCCCGGCCGGTTGGGTATACTGCGCCGGCGGGTACTGCACGGGTTGTTGGTATTCGATCGGTTGAACCGGCGGTCGATTGGCCGGCCAATCGTAGCCGACCGGCTGAACGGCCGGCGGTCGGCCGTACTGCGGGATGGTCTGGTACATCGAGGGGTTCGCTGCCGGATCGGCACCGTATGGGCCCGCCGGTGCGACGCCGCCGTGGTAAACCGCCTGCTCGACGCCGCCGGGATAGCGCTGCTGGCGATAGCTCGACTGGTCCGTTGGATGGAGTTGCAGCGGCGGGTTGGGCGAAAGCGGTCGAGTCCGCGCCGGGTCGGTGCCCGATGGCGCCGGACGAGGGGCCGGCGTGGGGTACAACCGCGGATTGCCCGACGCGGGCGCGCCCTCGAGCTGGAAGGGATCCTGCCGGGGCGAGGGAGTGGGAGCGATCCGCGGACCCTCCGGCTCGACGATCATCCGCCCGTCCGGTTCCAGGTCCGGATAGATCACCTGCGTTTCCGAATCGGCCCAATCGTCGGCCCGGCCGCGCAGGCCGACGTCGCCGGCCAAATCGAGCACGTCGCACAGGCACCAGTGCATCCGGGCGGCCTCGTCCTGCTTGATTCGCTCGGCGTCCTCTTCGGTCGACACGATGTGCGGCGTCATGATGATCAGCAGTTCTATTCGTTTTGTCACCGAGGCATCGTAGCGGAAGAGGTTGCCCAGGATCGGCACGTCGCCCAGGTACGGCACCTTGCGCTGGATGTCGGACTTCGACTTGGAGATCAGCCCACCGAGCACGACCGTTTGACCGTCGAGCGCACTGACGGTGGTTTGGGCGGTGGTGGTGTCGATCCGCGGCGAACGGATCACCTCGCCGGTGGCCGAGATCGAGATCGGGATGCCCTCCTCGATTGGTCCGAGTTGGGATTTTTCGGCGTCGATTTCCATCACCACCAGTCCGTCGGGGCTGATTCGCGGCGTCACGCCCATGATCAACCCGACGTTCTCGTACTCGATGTTGTTGATCTGGCCGGCTTCGTTCATTTGGGTTCCGCGGATGGTGGGCACGCGCTGGCCGACCTGGATGAAGGCCGGCTGATTGTCCAGCGTCATGATCTGCGGACGGCTGAGCACTTCCAGCCGCCGGCACTCCTTCAACGCGCGGACCAGGATGCTGACGCTCTCGTTGGAGGCCGAGAGCACCAGCCCGCCGAATCCCAGCTCGTTGTTGACCCGGCCCAGGGCGAAGTTCGAGAGGCCCTGCGGGCCCAGGATGCTCGAACCGTTGAGCGATTGGGTGCTGCCGCTGTTGCCCGACGGCTGGTTGTTGAACCCGTAGCCGGGGGTGATGGTCGCCGATCGGATGGTATCGGTCGAGGTGACGATGCCGGTGGCCGGATCGGACTCGCTGACCGTCGTCGTGATGATGTCGCCCAGGATGCTGCGATCGAAAAGGATCGAGTCCTGCAGGCCCAGCTCCACGCCGAACTCGTCCGTGTCGTTCAGCGCCACTTCGGCGATCAGCACCTGGATCATCACCATCGGCGGGCGCTCGTCGAGCTGTTCGACCAGCTCGCGGATCTCCTGGAAGAACCGGGCCGTGGCGCTGACGATCAGGCTGTTGCTGACCGGCTCGGGGACCACGACCACCTCACGCTCGATCTGCTCGAAGGGGCTCAACAGCCCCGGGCTGATCTGCTGCACCTGGCGCTCGCTGGTGAGGAACTGGTTGATCGCGTTGGCCACGTCGACCGCCGGCGAGTTCTTCAAGCGATAGACGATGCTGATGCGATTCCGCACGTCGTCGCTGTCCAGCCGCAACAGGATCGCTTCGACCACCTTCAAGTCGCCCATGGTCCCCGAAGCGATGATGCTGTTGGTCCGTACGTCGACCGCAAACCGCAACGGCACCAGCGAGCTTTCGCCTTGCGCGGCGGCCGTCTGCACGACCGGCATCGCCGTGGTCGTCTGCTGCCCGAAGAGCGATTCCAGCATGTCGATCAGGCTCAGCGCGTCGCTGTTGACGATCGTGAAGACCTTGATTTGGGCTTCGATGGCCGGCAGCTTGTCGAGCTGTTGGATCAGGGCCCCGAGCAACTCCATGCAATCGGTCGGCGCGGTGACCAACAAGGCGTTGGCCCGGGCGTCGGCGTTGATCCGCACGTCGGTCAGGATTCCCGACTCCAACCGTCGCTGGCCCTTGGTGTCGACGGTGAGGAACTGCAGCATCGTCGACTTCGGCTCCATTCCTGCCCCGGCGGCCCCTCCCGCCTGGCCGACTCCGGCGGCGGCCTGGCCGTTGATGGAGTATTGCAGGATCGGGGCCAGATCCTCGGCCAGCGCGTTCTCCAACTTGAACACCCTCATCTCGTTGACCGTGGCGCTGGTCGAGATGTCGAGCTGCTCGATCACCCCGGCCACTTCGGCCATGTCGCGCGGGGCCGCCCGCACGATCAGCGAATTGGATCGGAAGTCGGCCGTGGCCAACACGCGGGTCCCCAGCCCGGGCCGCTCGGCGAAGAACTCCGCCAGCATTGCCTGGGCCGTCGCGGCGGCCGCAAAACGCAGCCGAAACACCCGAAACTGGCTCGCCGGCGCCACCGGCCGATCCAGTCGCCGAATCAGATCGACCACCGTCTGCACGGACTCGATCCGCCCGATCAACAGCAACGCGTTCGGCTTGACCAGCGCCGTGATGCTCACGCTCCCGCGGCGCGGCGTGAAGACCTCGCCGTACAGCGGCGTGATCAACGCGGCCAGGGCCTCGCTGTCGACGTGCGCAAGCTGATACACGCGAATCTCCGGCTCCGTTTCCGCGCTGAGCCGCTCGATCTCGTCGAGAATCGCCATCACCTGCTCGACGTCGCGAGGATGCCCGCGAACGACCACGATGCCCAAGTCCTCCAGCAACTCCACTTGCACCGGACCGATCAGGCTGCGCTCTTCTCCGTTCTCGGCCTCAGGGGCGCCGTCCTCGGGCAGAAACGGCGGCTCGTCCAGCGGTCCGTTTTCCGGGGGAAGCGGAACGGGCGGCTCGAAATCCGGCGGCAGCGGCGGCTCGACGCCCGGTACAAGCGGCGGCTCCCCGGCGGGCTGTTGGAACAACATGGTCACCATGGGACCACGCGGACGAGACGCGGCCGCCTCGGTGCCGATCGCCTGGACCGCCTTCCGCACGCTTGCAGGAGATGCCGCCCGAAATGAGGCCAATCGCGTGGTCTGGTCCAGCGTCGGGTGGGGGCCGTCGAGGACCTGAATCAACCGAACGCACGAGTCGACGGCCGAGCCGGTCCCCTGGAGGATGACCAGATTGGCCTGTTCGTGAATCCCGATCTGGATATCGCTGCCGGCGGTCAACGCCATCCGATAGCTCTTGATGCCGAATCCGCCTCCGGGAACCGGAGCCAGGCGGTCGCCCAGCATGCCCAGCAGTGCGGCCTCGACCTGTGCGGCCGTGTTGTTGCGAAGCTGGACGGAACGCGATTGGGATACACCCGCGGCGGCAGCGGCCGGAGTGGGTGAACTCGGGGGCTGGGCCGTGGGTGTCGGCGGAATCTGGGTCACCGGCGCCCCGGTTTGCAGCCGCTGGGCGATCTGGACCTGGATCTCCGGCGGCGCCTGCACCAGGATTTGCCCCGTTCTTGCATCGGCCGCCACCGCCACGCCGGGAATCCCCTGAAACTCGCTCCGCAGCCGGGCGACCGTCGGCTGCAATGCGATGGCCGGACAGGGATAGGCCCTTAGCAAGGGTTCCGTGCTTGCCGCGTTGTCCTGTTGGGCCGCCGCCGGCATGCCGGCCAAAAACAATGGACATGCCACCGTCAGGGCGGCAACGAATGTCTTAACTGCTGAAATAGCATTCATTTAGGCGTATTTCCATCTGTTCCGAGGGAGTTGCGGATTTCGGGCATATTGCAGCGCAATATCCACACAACACGAATAATCGGCAAACTTTGCGCATTCCTCCACCTTTCTCTCAAAGAAACATCACCCCCAACGCCCGCCGACTGCGCTCGGCGGGGTCCGTCCGCCGCTCGAAACGCCGCCGCCACCCCCCCGCGTCCCAACCGAACATATTGACACCCCTGCCATCGACACCTACATTTCGATAGGGTGCGCGATGATCGGTCTTCCGTAACGCGAAAGCACTTTACAGTCAGGGACTTGCGCCCCGCCGGCTCTTTCCACACAACCCGCCAGGAGCACGAAAATGGCAGATCAATGGTATTACGCCCAGGACGGCCAGCGGCACGGCCCCATTTCCAGGGAGCAATTGGACGAGTTGGCGACCTCGGGCCAGCTTCAGGCGGACAACCTGGTTTGGACCGAAGGAATGGACCAGTGGACGGCGGCCTCGCAAATCGAAGGCCTTTTGCCCGCCGCGCCGCCGGAACCCACGCCGCCACTCCCCTCCGGACCGCCGGCACCGGCGGGCCCGCCCCCGATGGCCGTCGGCCCGGCCAAGATCCCCGGCGGGCGGTTCGCCGAGATGTTGCTCTGGCGGTACCTGATCATCGCCGGCGGCGGGCTGATGTTCCTCACGTTCTTCACGCCGTGGTGGGGAGTCTCGATGGACGTCGAGAAAATGATGGAAGCTGACTCCAAGAAACAGGAGGAGTTCCAGAGGATCATGCGCAACGACGCGGAGTGGTACGTCGATCATCTCGACAGCACTCCGCGTGGCAAGGACGAATCTTCCGAGCGGCTTTGGGGCTGGAGCACGGGTACGGGCCTTACCGGATTCATCCTCAGCTTCTTCATCCTTGCCATTGGAATCGTGCCTTTGTTCGTGAAGGCCGTGCGGCCCTGGGCGTTCTTCGGCTCGTTTGCCGCAGCCGTCATGGGGCTGATCCTCTTCATCTTTGCGCTGACCTGGATGTTCGGGGCTCCCTGGAAGAACGTGTCGCCTTTCCTCGCCCAAGGGAAAATCATCGGGCCATACTTTTTCCTGCTGGCCTGCCTGTTGGTCCTGGCCGGAGCCGTCACGGATACCGTTTTCGGCACCATGGGATTCGTGGCTCGGTTGAAGAAGAAGGGAAGCTAGCACTACAGCGCAAGGTTCGGGGCGTTTGCCGTTTAGCGGGCGGGCTTGCCCGCCGTTCCCGTACCCGAGCAAAGCAGTGTTTCCGACACCACGGCGGGCAAGCCCGCCCGCTAAACAGCAGAGTTCGTGGTTGGTTTCTTGACTACCATCCCATGGGAGCACCGCGATGGCAGTTCAATGGTACTATGGCCGGGGCGGACAGCAGCACGGCCCGGTCACGACGCAACAACTCCAGAAACTGCTGGCGTCGGGTCAGCTCCAGCCTTCCGACCTGGTCTGGCGGGAAGGCATGGCCGAGTGGACGGCGGCCGAGAAGGTCGAGGGCCTGGTGCCCAAGCCGGAGTCCACGGTTCCGGGACTGCCGCCGCAGGTGGCCGTGCCCAGCGCGGCGTCGTAGCGACTTCTCCAGTGACACCGACTATCAAGAGGCAGTGTAATGGTTCAGTTGGAAATGGAAGAACGTGAAATTAGGGCCTCGCACGCAAACACAGAGTAGTACCGGTGCCTCTTCTCTATTCCAAGATCAGATAAGACGTGTTCTTGCAGGCATTTACGCGAACAGAGAAGAGGCACCGGTACTTCCCCGGGAGTATCGTTGCTCCCAGGGTGCAGCCTTCCATTTCAGACTGAACCAATACAAAACGACCCGAAACGAGCGTAGCCTATCCATACCAGGAACACCCCTGCGTTAAAGCTGGCGCCCCTCCGTTCGGGGGCAACCTGTGTGGCATAAGGCGTATTTCGAGAAATCCTGAATCTCGCCATTGAATTGGGAGCCTTGTTGCGATACACTATTTGTAGGTGCATTCTTTGTAGGTTCGTATTTCGCATGTATGGGTCTCGAATGTACAAGCGGTCCAGGTCGGATCGACAAGCGATCTGGCCGGCGGTTATTACTTCCTGCAGCCCGTGGGACGCCGGGCCGAAAAGCTCGCAGCGGCAGGGGCAGCAGCCCAGGAACCTGAAGATGGGTGATGAAGCTGGAGGAGTGATGGTACGCACCCGGGGTGCGAACGAATCTGCAAGTATGCGTCCGGGGATACGCGGGCGGCCGAGAAAACCGTGGCGGCATCCGCTGAAGCGCTGCATCGAGGTGCCTTATCGGGTTGCTGCCGCAATCGCCGTTATGGAAATGGGGATTTCCGAGTATGCAGTGATCGCCGAAGCCGTTGGACTGACTGTCGAAGAGGTCCGCACCATTGATGCGGCCGAAGACTCGTCCGTCAGGCAGCTCGCCGTGGCGCGGATACCACTTGGCGAATGGTTCAAGCTGGACAAGCACCTGCGCTGTCCCAAGTGCCACGCTGAATTGAACCTGGTTCCGTGTATTGCATGCAGCTATCTATGAAACGATACTTCGACCACGTCTAATCCGGAGATGACAGAATGTCCGTATGCATAGAGAGGTCGCCAATGCCGGGTTCCGTCCGTATTACGCGAAAACGGTTCATGGAGGATCGACAGGGCAGAACGTTCGCCGATGTGCTGGACGATCCCGAACAGCCGTTCGACGACGTCCTGGCCTTTTTCGACGACCCTGCGCGGCAGCGTCGCATGGAGGAGGCGGAGATTCATCACGAGAGGGCCGCCTTAGCGGGGGTCGTTCGAGAACTCGAGGCTCATCCCACGATCAATCGCTTTCTGGCTTCGAAGGACCCTGGTCGCGCAAAACGCTTGCGGCAAGCGGTCGGCGTCGTGGTTCGCATCATCATGGAGCAGCGCGGGTGGAGAAAGACGGGCAAAAAGGGCTCGTTGGGAGTTCGTGCCAATGTAGTGCGAGGCACGAGAACGCCCGGAGTCTATCATAACACCGGTGGGTTGGCATTCTGGTTCCTGCGCGCCGAGCGCTACGAACGCATCGACGGAATGCCGTTTCGCTCCGTGAAGGAGCGCTCGGAAGAAAGCAATCGCCTTGCCAAGGAGTGAATCTCCGGACACCGTCTCGTTTGACGTTTGCAAAGGATTTCCGACGCCGAATTGCCCGCCGGAAGATCGAGACGCGGCCGGTAGGGCTCGGTAGCGCGCGGGCGTGCGTCAGCCAAGACTCGAGTCGTAAACGATGATTCTCATGAGAAGGAGTTATGCATTGGAAGACCCGCAAGAAAACGGCGGGACGCCCTCGACGGATGTCCCCCAATCCGCTTCCGAACCTCAGGCCCCGCAACAACCACAGCCCGCGCAAGTCGAGATAGACGACTCGAAGGCAGTAGCCTGCTACGCCAATTTTTGCCGTGTAACGGGCACGCCCGAGGAGTTGCTCATCGATTTCGGGCTCAATCCGCAGCCTTTCGGAGTGCCGACGCAGCCGATCGCGGTAACGCAGCGGATCATCACCAACTTGTATACCGCAAAACGCTTGCTGCACGTTCTGACACTGACGGTCCAGCGCCACGAAGCCGCCTTCGGTGTCCTCGAGACCGACGTTCAAAAGCGCGTCCGGCGCGGGTGACGTGCAAAGGGACCCATCTCGGGGCAAATCCGTGAATACGCTCCGAGAGGCTCGCCAAAATGCTCACGGCGGCGTGCGACAGACGAAAGGCCTTCCCATGTTCCTCGCGTTCGGCGAGATCATGATGCGCATGACCCCGCCGGGGATGCTGCGCTTTCGGCAGGCTCTGCCCGGGGCGCTGGATTGTACCTTCGGTGGCGGTGAATCCAACGTGTGTTGTTCGCTGGCCCTGCTCGGCCGGAAAACGCGATACCTTACGGCCCTGCCGAAACACGTGATAGCCGAGAGTCTCGCCGGCGCGCTGCGAGGATTGGGCATCGACACCGATTGCATCCTTTGGCGCGACCAAGGGCGACTGGGCATCTACTTCCTCGAAGGCGGCGCCAATCAACGCAGCTCGAAGGTGATCTACGATCGCCGGCAAAGCGCCGTCAGCCTGGCCGAACCGGAGGAGTACGACTTCGACGCCGCGCTGGAAGGCGTCACCCGGCTGCACGTGACCGGCATCACGCCCTCGCTGAGCGAGAACGCCTTCCGCAGCACGCTCGAATTGGTCCGGGCAGCCAAAGCGGCCGGCGCGACCGTCTCCTGCGACCTGAATTTCCGCAAAAAGCTCTGGCGCTGGCAGCCGGGAACCGACGCCCAAACGCTCGCCCGGCAGTGCATGTCGCAGATCCTGTCGTACGTCGACCTGGTCATCGGCAACGAGGAAGACGCCGAGAAGGTGCTGGGCATCCACGCCCACGGCACTTCGGTCGAACTGGGAAGGATCGATCCGGCGGCCTACGGTGCGGTGGCCCGGCAGATTCACGAGCAATTCCCCAACGTCGGCCTGGTGGCGATCACGCTGCGCGAGAGCATCTCGGCCAGTCACAACAACTGGGGCGCAATGCTCTTCCACGCCGAAGCCAACAGAACTTTTTTCGCCCCGCTGGACGGCCAGGGCAATTATCGGCCGTACGAGATTCGCCACATCGTCGATCGCGTAGGGGCCGGAGATTCGTTCGCCGCCGGTTTGATCTACGCCCTGGATTCGGACGACTGCGCCGACTCGGCCAGTGCGGTTATCTTCGCCACCGCGGCAAGCTGCCTCAAGCACTCCATCCCCGGCGACGCGAACTACGCCACGCTGGAAGAAATCCGGGCACTAGCCGCCGGTCAGGCGTCGGGACGCGTCCAGCGATAGCCGTCCCCAGCACCAAACGGTTTTTTGACATCGTTGCGGTGAATTCTGGGGTGGCACGCCCTGAGGAACGAAGGGCGTGGTATGTCGGGAAAACACGCCCTTCGTTCCTCAGGGCGTGCCACCCACCGTGACATCCCAAACTTAATGCCAGACCGCAGAAAAACCGTTTGGTGCTAGTCTCCGTCGGCCAACTTGGCGTCGGCGAAGCGGAGCGAGCGGACCAGATTCCGGTCGGCCCCCTGGAAGCGATCCGCCAATCTGCTTTCGAAGGTGAACGCGAACACGACCCGGCGGCCCTGCCCGTCGACGATCAGGTAATAGTTCCACTGGATCGGCATCTCGGAGGCCTTGCCCCGGACGTTCACCTGGTAGACGCGGCGATCGTCGCCTTCTTCCCACTGACCGACCTCGGCGAATTCCTCGAAGCCCTCGCCCAACGCCTTCTTGACCTCCTCCTGGAACTGGCCGAGGGAAACCGTTTTCTCGGGCGGAAGCTTCGGCAGCGAGGACACGTTGCACTGGGCGATCAACTCGCCACGGTCCATCATCCGCAGCACGGCCAGTTGCGGTTGGTCGCGGTACACGTGCCAGCGGCGGTCGTGGGTAAACCGCCAACCGCCTTCGGCCGACGCGTAGGCCAGTTCCGTCATGGCGGCGGTGGCACTCGAGGGAATCTCCTGCAAGGCGGCATCGGCCAGTTCGGCAGCGCCCTCGGAGGGCTCGATCTGGACCTTCAGCCGGGCGACCGCGTCCACGCCGTCTGCCACGGGGCTGGCGTTCCGCTTCTCTTCGACCAGCATGGTGAACCAGTCGATCCGTTTGCGGCGCAGGTCGAAGCGGTACTTGGCCTTCACGCTGATCTCGGTCGTTACGCCGTAGACGGCCCCCTCGACGCGTCCGGACATGTCGAACCGGGCCACCGTGTCGGTCACTTCGCCCAGCGTGCTCCGCACGTCCGCCTCGGCAACGCGTTCTACCCCCAACAACGCGGCCACCAACCCTTCCGAGTGTTTCCAGGTATCGCCCACGGCCACCGGCTCTTGCGGAAGGAACCGGTCCAACAGCAGGCTGTTGCCCTGCACGTCGATCAGTTCCAGCTCGTCCCGGGTGAGCGGCCCCTGGGGGGCGAAGAGGGTGACCTCCTCGGCCTCGATCTCCGCGCCGATGAGTTGCCGCTGGGGTGAGAGCGTCAGCTTCAGGCCGTCTTCGCTTACCTTGACGACTGCCGTGGCCTGGTCGTAGTACCGGACCGCCCGCCATCGGCCGGCGTCGTCGCGGGGCACCTCCAGTGTTCGCTCGGCGTAGTTGAGGTTGCACACAACGCTCATTTTCGCCCGCTCGATCTTGCCCTCGACCTTGTTGATCACATCGCCGCCGACTTCCAACACGACGGTAACGCGGTCGGTCTGTCCGAGTTCTCGACCGCTGGTGAACTCGTACGTCGGCTCGGCGCAAAGCACCGCAGCGGTCAGCTCTGCGACGCCCAGCAGGGCAAAGACAACGGTGGCGACTCGGAGAAAAGCCCTTTTCATGTCAGACTGACAGGTAAACATGCCCATAGGATACACCCCACAATAAGGGACATCTTGGTGTTTCTTCGTGCTCTTCGTGGATAGTCCCCCTCATTCCACCTAGTCGCACTGCACTCGCATGATCGACTTCGAAGGTCGCCGGAGTTCACGGAAAGTAACGGCCATTCTACTCCGGTCGGCGCAACACGGGAAAAATAGGTAAAGCAGGCTGGTTTCTGCCCTTGTGTCCAGACATTCGTTTGGGGGGAACGGGGAGAAAATTCAGGAACTTTCCACCGGAAATCCCACGGGACCCTCGATTTCTTGTAACCTTTTGACAGCTTTAGGCGTCTAAATTCAAGGTTATGGCAGACAGAGAGTTACATCGATAAACACGTCGCGAGTCCGTTTTCCGATGAGAAACCGCGAAGAAAAGCCGGACCGAAACGCGAACTTCCGGCGGACTTCCACAGACTTACATGCGTACAACACTAATACGGATGAAAAGAACGCGTTTTTGTTCGCCGGGGCTGTCAAAAACGACGATTCAGATATACTCCAAAGTATCAGGTTTTACAGGGCCGGCCAACGAGGGTCGGCCGAGGGCAGGCACGCGAGCCTTGACCGGCGAACGACTCGCCGAGGGCATTAGGGCAAGGCCCGCGAGGAAAGGGGTCTGAGATGCACACCGATTACCGCAATCCGGCGATTCGACAACTCCGCGATCAACAGGTCCGATTCGCCCCGAGGCAGAAGAAAATCGAGCAGGTGGAGAAAGCGGAGAAACTCCTGGGGGAACTCGACCCCCAGCGTACCTACTCTTATCAGTACGTCTGCTTCCGGATCACCGACTTCCGCCCGGAGGCTTATCCCGACCTGAAACTCTCCGGCGAAGAGGCCAGCCACGACTTGCGGCTGTTCGTCGAGGACGTTTCCGACGCGGCCAACGTTCCGGCCGAGGCCGTCGGACAGCGCGTGATGACGGTCGAGGAGTTGGCCAAGCAGTTCCAGGTCTCGACCAAGACCATTTCCCGCTGGCGTCGCCAGGGTCTGGTGAGCCGTCGGTTCGTGATGGCCGGCCGCAAGCGGGTGGGGTTCCTGCAGAGTTCCGTGGACCGATTCGTGGCGGGGAACCACGAACGCGTGCGCCGAGGCGCCCGTTTCAGCCAGTTGACCGACGATGAGCGGTCCTCGATCATCCAACGTGCCCGGCGTTTGGCCCGTGCCGGCGGCTGTCCTGCCGACGTGACCAAGCGGCTTGCCCGAAAAACCGGCCGCAGCGCCGAAACCATCCGCTACACGCTCAAGCAGTTCGACCAGGACCATCCCGACGTGGCCATTTTCCCGGACAACTACGGGCCGTTGCGGGCGGAAACGAAGCGGAGAATCTACCAGCAATACCGCCGCGGGGAATCGGTCGATGCCTTGGCCAGGCGGTTCTGCCGCACCCGCACGAGCATCTACCGGATCATCGCCGAGATGCGTGCGGAGAAACTTCTGGAATTGCCGTTGGACTACATTCCCAACGACGAATTCGTCCGAGTGCGCTCGACGAAACGTGAAGAGGAGATCCTGGGCCCCATTCCGGCCGACGAAGACGAGCCTAAGAAGAAAATGCGCCTGCCCAGCGGTTTGCCGCCTTACCTGGCCAGCCTGTATGAGGTCCCGTTGTTGACCCGTGCGCAGGAAGCCCACCTGTTCCGCAAGATCAACTACCTGAAGTACAAGGCCACCAGGCTGCGCGAGCGGCTCGACCCGGCTCGGGCCAAGAGCAGCTTGATGGACCAGATCGAGACCTGCCATCAGCAGGCCGTGGAGACGAAGAACCAGATCATCCGCGCCAATTTGCGGCTGGTCGTCTCGATCGCCAAGCGGCACGTGGGGCCGACGGAAAACTTCTTCGAACTGGTCAGCGACGGGAATATGTCGCTGATGCGGGCGGTGGAGAAGTTCGACTACGCCCGGGGCAACAAGTTCAGCACGTACGCCAGTTGGGCGATCATGAAGAATTTCGCCCGAACCATCCCCGACGAACATCGCCACCGCGACCGCTTCCGCACCAGCCATGCCGAGATGTTCACCTCGACCGAGGACGATCGGGACGATCAATTCGAGCAGGAGTCGGCCCAGTTGCAGCGGGAGTTCCAGGTCGAGAAGATCCTCGATCGGCTGGACGAGCGCGAGCAGAAGATCATCATCCGCCGCTTCGGGCTGGAGCGTGGCGAGGAACCGTTGACGCTCAAGCAGGTGGGTGCCGAGTTGGGCGTGACCAAGGAGCGCATCCGCCAGATCGAAGCCCGCGCGTTGAGCAAGCTCCGCAAGGCGGCCGACGACGAAAAGATCGACTTCCCCAGCTAAGGTTCCGCGCAGAAATAACCTGTACATTTTTCAGCGAGGGTGGCACGCCCTGAGGAACGAAGGGCGTGGAAAACCTGCCAA
>DATLAN010000365.1:0-6576 GCA_035527455.1 Thermoguttaceae bacterium | reverse complement strand
CGGCCATCTTGATCGCCGTCCCGAGATCGTGCGTGGCGATGTACGAGGCCAGCCCGTACTCCGTGTCGTTGGCCAGGCGGAGCGCCTCGTCGCACGTGCGGAAGGGAATGATGGGCATCACCGGACAGAAGGGCTCCTCGACCATGATTTCCATTTCCGCGGTCACGTCGGTGATGATCGTCGGCTGGACGAAATAGCCGACCGACGGCTCCTTGGGCCGGCCGCCGCCGCAAAGCAGCTTGGCGCCCTTGCCCAGTGCGTCTTGGATCAATCGCAGGGTCTTCTCGCGATGGCCGGCGGTGGTCACCGGGCCCATCGTCACACCGTCGTCCAGCCCGTTGCCCAGGACGAGTGCCTTCGCTTCGGCCACGACCGCCTCGCAAAAGTCCTCGTAGATGTCTTCGTGAATGTAGAAGCGGCTGGCGGAGATGCACGACTGGCCGGCGTTTCGGAACTTGCTGGCCGCGGCGAACCGGGCCGCTGCTTCGGCCCCGTAGTCGGGAAAGGCCACGAACGGCGCGTGGCCGCCCAGTTCGATCGAGATCGTCTTCACGCCCGCGGCCGAGCGCTGCATGATCTCTTTGCCGATCTCGGTCGAGCCGGAGAAGCTGATCTGGCGGACCTTCGCATGGGCGTAGAACGCCTCCATGCACTCCTCGGCCGGTCCGATCACGAGATTGGCCACGCCCGGCGGCACGCCCGCGTCTTCCAGGCACTCGAACAGCTTGACCAGGTTCAGCGGCGTTTCGGTCGACGGGCGGCAGACGCACGTGCAGCCGGCGGCCAACGCCGGGGCGATCTTGCGTCCCTGCAAGAACAGCGGAAAGTTCCACGGCGAGATCATCGCGCAGACGCCGATCGGTTGATAGAAAATGAACAGCCGCTTGTGGCGGAAGTGCGACGGCACGATCTCGCCGTACACCCGGGTGCCCTCCTCGGCGTACCACTCGAAGAACGTCGCGTTAGCCAGGACTTCGAGCCGGGCTTCGGCCAGCGGCTTGCCTTGCTCCATGGTCAGCGCTTCGGCGATCTCGTCGACGCGCTGGCGGATCAACTCGCCGGTCTTCCGCAGCGGGATCTCTCGCTCGTAAGGCGTCATCGCCCGCCACGACTTCAAGGCGTTCTGCGCGGCCTCGATCGCCCGATCGGTCTCTGAGCGGCCGCAGCTCGCCACCTGGCAGAACGTCTCTTCGGTGGCCGGGTTGATCACGCCGACGGTCCGGCCGGAGTCGGCTTCGCACCACCGGCCGTCGATGTAGAGGGAACCGCGGATCTGGGGAGTCAGCATGGAGGTTTCCATTGTCTGAGGATTATTCGAAACACCAGCAAACTTTCCACGCTAGCCGCCGTCACAACGTGTGTCAAGCCCCTCGCGCCGAAGATCATCCAGCAGCGAAGTTGGCCAGACGGTTCCGCATTTCGGAGCATACGCTGTACCGATGACGGAACGACTTTCTGGCCGGCGGAAAGCCCGCCCTGGCGTCGGGCAAACGCCAAGATGACCCTCGCGATCGGCAGATTGTGGAAATTCAGCGTGACCAGGTAATCGGTGAACTGACGATCGGCAATCGCGTGCCACAAAAAGACGGCTGACCCCTAGTACTGAGCGAAGCCGTTCGCAAAGCGATCCGCCAGATGACCGGTGAAAGCGAAGGTGTCCATCAAACTGGCGCCATCTCAGAAAAGCCCTAACACAGCACGGAAAGAGCACTTGTTTCCGGGAATCGTAAACGCACCAGGACTCAGTAGGAATATAATTTGAATGTGATGTTCGACGGACGGTGACGTTCGCACTTGGCTGAACAACACGGAAAAAAGTCTGTTAACAGAGCAAGCTGACGCCGTCAATGTGGGAAACGGAAATCCGCGGATAGCCTTGCGACTCCAAGCGACAGGGCAGAATAATGTTACCTGAAACAGCTAAATCACTCCTGGCAGCCGTCTGCGTCACGGCTGCCATCTCAGACAGGAGTTATGCACAGTACAACCACTCGCAACTGAAGCAGCTTGCGGCGCAGGAGATCGCTTCCGGAGCTGTGGAATACGACCCAACGACAATCCGCTTCGAAGGGGACACAATGTCCTGGCTGTTAGGATCCGTCAATTTGGATCGAGTTGGCGGGGACGTGGTCAACCATGCGGTCTATGAACAGTTTCGTGTTGCGGTAATTGCGCATGAGAAGAGAAAGCGGAGCCAAAGGAGGTTTTGGGCACCCATCTTACGTGACGTCGAGCGAGTAATCCACGAAGAGCTTGAGTACAGAAAGAGCGTGAGGATACCGGACGAGGCCAGAATCACTCACTACGGAAAGCGCATCGACGCAATCTACACCCGGGCAATGGAACGGTATGCTGCGTCCCGCGGATACAGAGCCGTCCGTGAGAAAGTGGCTTATCACAAAGGGTTTTTTGACCGCCACGTCACACTCATTCTTCCCGGCGCGGAGACTGTCCATCTTATACTTAGAACTCGATACCGATTACTTTCTATTAAACCCGGCGCGGAAATCGTTTTCTCCGTATTCCCGGCCAATGCCGAAATCATGCTTAGGGTGGGTGCCTACTATTACCGTCGACCTCCGGATGGACCGCTGAGAGAAATCAGAGTCTTGCACAACGGGACATACCACCTGTAGCAGCGCGCGTTCGTCGTTATGCCCAACAACCCCCCTCAAGCATCAGCACTCGATCCCATTCCCGTTACGCTGAAGAATTGCCGAGCACTTGTCGCATCGATTTTGGCTTTGGGCGCTGCGCCCCCGCTGATGGATCTTGTCTTTGATATCGGACCGCCATGGCCGGGTCGAAGCGGTATCTCCTATTTTACGACAATCGTGATATGGATCGTTCTGGTCTCCACTTACAGCTTGTGGAAAGATATCGCAGAAAAACGGCTGAAGCGGCGAATCTCATCACTTGCGATCATCGCGTTTTCTTGCGTTGCGATCTACGTTGTTGTGTCGGCAACCTGCGTGTACAACGCACCAGATTCAGCGAACCAGGTCGTCGGCGGATTCGGTACTTTCTTCGTACAAGAAAGACTTCAACCGCTACTTCAAGAAGATTCAGTGCAGGAGTTGTTGGAAGGGTATGGATTCGACCCTATGCAGGTGTGGGAGCCCTGGTCAGTTACTATTTGCCGATCTCTCCTGCTAATCGCATGGCTGCTCTTGTTCGGATTTCTGTCAATGTTGACTGCCACGGTAGTGTTGCTTCTCGAAAAGGAAGCCGTGCAGCGTGCTCGGTGAAGCACTACTCAGTCCACAGTCAGCTAAGAGCTGTATGGTCCCTGGCGTCGAGAGCGCGAGAAAAGTCATTGCTGTAGGCGAGAATGTGCATGAATCTCGCATACGTGTGCTCAAAGCGCAACGGGCGACAATCCCGCCAAAAGACGATCCCAGATGAAAACGAACATTAGCGGCTGGCAGCACTCGGACGACGCCTGTGCCTGCGGCGCCCAGTGCGCATCTCCATCGAAGACTCCCCCCACGGTTTCGCATTCTGGCACACTCTCGGTCGGATAGACCCGGCCCTGCCAAGTCGATCACATTGTGGCATTACCTGCGCAATTCGGTTATGCTCAAGATATCTCTGTGATGTCCCGAGACCTCAACCCGGGTGCGATACCATGATCAGCCGTTCCTATTCGTTCTGTCGAGCCGTCTCCTGGATGGCGTTGCTCGTGCCGTCGACCGTCTGCCGCACTCAGGCCGAAGAGCCGTTCGATTACTTCACCAACAATTGGAACGTCGTCGGTCTGAAGGACTACGAGTCCGGCAGTCGCATTACGCCCGACAACGAACTGGTCCTGGCGGGCAAGATGCCGGTCGAGATTCGCCTCGGTGCCGATCGGATTCCCTTGAACCGTAGGAATCCCAAGCTGGCGATGCACGGTTGGATGCCGATCATCCTGGTGACCGCCGAAGAGGGACCCGTGCGTTATGAAGTGGCGTACTGGGCAACGCCCTTGCCGGATGTGAAGGACTGGAAGGGGGCCTTCGACTGGCCGACCGAGGGCGAGAACTTCCTGAACTGGATCCAGGTGAAGGCCATCAATACGACCGATCAGCCCGTCGAGGCCAACGTGGAAGTCGCACCGAAGGCCAATGCGCAGGTGCCGAGAACGCCGGAAGAGCAGCGCGGTGCGCAGGTCGATAAGGTTCCTACCCGCCGGCACGCCTGGTCTTGGCAACTCCCGCCGGGCGGTTCGGCCGAGGGCGTGGCGCGATACCCGTTCTTCCCGATCGACGATCCGAAGAAGTACGACGAAGAGGACCCGCAGTTGTGGCTGAGCCGCACGGCGGAATACTGGCAGGGCGTGGCGGACCGTGCCACCCGCATCGAAGTGCCCTGCCGTAAGGCGAGCGAAGCGTTGCTGGCCGCCCACGTTTGCCAGTTGATCGCCAGCGACCATGGCGAGGTACACGGCGGCGAGGATTTCTACGACATCTTCTATCCGCGCGACGGCGCATATCAGGTTATGGAACTGGAGGAGGCCGGGTTGGCCGAGGCGGCCGCGAAGGCCGTGCAGCGCTATTTGGATTGCCAAGACGACGAAGGACGATTTCGCGGCGGCGGGAACCAGGGAAAACAGCTCGATGCCAACGGCCAGTCGGTCTGGACCCTCTGGCAGTACTGGAAAATCACCGGCGATCGTGCATTTCTCGAACGGGTCTATCCCCGGATGCTCCGCGCCGTCCATTGGACGATGAAGGCGCGTCGCGCGACTCCGGCTCCGTTCACCGGCGTTCTGCATGCCGCGCCCGCGGACGGCGAATGTCTCTGGGAAGCCCAGCACCACATCGTCGGCTATGACCTATGGAACCTCCGCGGGATGCTCTGTACGGCCGATGCCGCCGGAGCGCTCGGAAAAGCGGAGGACGCAGAGCAGCTCCTGGCCGAGGCGGCGGCCTATCGCAAGGATATCGACGCAATGTGGAAGAAGACGGGGCTCCCGCACTTCCCGCCGAGTTGGGAAAAGGACGGCACGCACTGGGGCAACACCGAGACGCTCTGGCCGACCGAGCTGTTCCCGCGCGACGACCCCCGTGTGGCCGCGCTGAGCCGTCACGTGCGCGAGGAGTTTGCCGGCGGGTTCATCGAAGGCACCATCCAGTGGAAGGGCCGTGGCAACGTCGAGGCCATCCATCCCTACATGGGCGCGTACACGACCATGACCGACCTGATCCGCGGCCAGCACGAGCAGGTCGTCGAGGACTTCTATTGGTACCTGTTGCACTCGACCGCCGCCCACGCATTTCCCGAAGGCATTTACTACCAGAAACGCATGGCCTGGAGCCACACGATTCCGCATGTGACCGGGGCGTGCAACTACGCCTTGATGCTGCGGCACATGCTGCTGCACGAGGCCGGCGACGAGCTGCACCTGCTCTCCGCCGTGCCCGACTGGTGGCTCGACGAAGGCCAAGAAATCCGCGTGGAAAGGGCGCCGACGCACTTCGGCGTGATGGGCTTCTCGGTCCGCGGCACGGCCACCGGCGTCGAACTCACGCTCGACCCGCCGAGTAGGGCAGGTTTCCCAACCTGCCAATCGCAAAGTGGGGCAGGTTTCCCAACCTGCCAACTCAATGATATCCCCGGCACCAACAACACTTCCGCTCGGCAGGTTAGGAAACCTGCCCTACGGCCGAAGCGCATCGTCCTGCACCTGCCCGAGTCGCGCCCGCTTTTGGGCACGCCGCCCGAAGGCGTCGAGGTCGTCCTGCGCTCGCCGCAGAAGACCCGCTGGGATTTCCCCACGGTGGTGAAGCTCTACACGGACCAGGCCGGCCCGCTGTTCGAACCGATTCCCGGGCTGGTCCCGCTGCCGTTGGCCACGCCGCTTGCCGCCGATTCGTGCCGGATGCTCGATCTGACCCCGCTGGCGAACACCGATCCGTTTCGGGCGCCGTTCGGCGTCGAGAACCCCGGCAAGTACCTCTTCACCGGCCTGCCGACCGGAGTGCAGACGGCCGCCGGCGTGCCCTTCGAGATCATCGACCCGGCGAAGAACGAAGGACGCGGGCTGGTCGTGCTCCATTCGCCGCGGGCCCCGGCCAATCGCACGTGGCCGAAGCAGGTCGAGATTCCCGTCGGCCGGCAAGGCAAGCGGCTCTTCTTCCTCGGCAACGTCCACGGCTGGGACTCGCAAGACCCGGGCACGGGGCCGTGGGGGGCGGTGGCCGAGTACGTGATCCACTACGCCGACGGCCAGACGCAGACCGTCCCGCTGATCACCGGCCGCACGGCCGACGAATGGGCCCTGCCGCCGGAGGCCGAAGAAACGACCGTCGCCTTCCGCGGCCAGCCGTGGCACCTAAGCATCCTCGGCGTCGAGCTTCGCCCGGTGGAAATCTCGAAGATCGTTTTCCACGACCTCGCCACCCCCGCCGCCCCCGTCCTGGCCGCCGTGACGTTGGAGCAATAGCACGCTCCTCGGCGTTGAGTCCGTGGTTGTGCCGAGACGTAGCTGGATTCGCAAGAATTCAGCCCGGCCGGTATGAGATCGTGCATACTTGGTCGAGTTCATGCGAATGCGGCTGAATTCTTGCGAATCCAGCTACACGCTTGCGAATC
>DATLAN010000364.1:0-3186 GCA_035527455.1 Thermoguttaceae bacterium | reverse complement strand
TTGAAGAACGCGTCGCGGCAGATCGCGCTGATCGCCTTTTGGCCCTTGTAGCGCTGGATCACCTCGGGCAGGCCGCCGAGCACGTCGTCGGCGTCGGGGTCGGGCGGCCGGTAGGTCTTCAGGTCCTCGGGCCTCTTGATCGGCCCTTCGATCGGCGCCGGCGTGCTCTCGGGCCCGAACGCCCGAATCACGCCCCATTTGTCGCGGAACAGCCCCCGCTTCTCGTCGATCATCTCGACGTTGTCCCGGCTCCACGAGCTGCGATTCTGGCCGACGTTGTCCAGTCCGATCCAGTCGTTGAACCGGAAATAATCGCAGCCGGGCAGCAGGGCGTCCATCACGCGGCCGTCGATCACGCACTCGAACAGCGGCACCCGATCCGGCACCCGCCGCTCCAACGCCGCAGTGACGCGCTCCAGCGAATTCATGGGCGATCTCCCGATGACTCCCCTCTCCCTTTGGGAGAGGGGCAGGGGGTGAGGGCTTTCACACTAACCCTCTCCCATACGGAGAAGGGACTCCATCATTCCTCATTCCTAACGCGGCGGAGCCGCAACCAAACGGCGGGCAAGCCCGCCCGCTAAACGTTGGCGCTTCCTCGTTCCCAATTCCTCATTCCTAATTCATCATTCCTAATTCATCGTTCCACCACCCCCGCCGGCCGCTGGTTGGCCGCGATCTCCTCGCGGTGTTCCATGATGAGCTTCGTCAGCCGCTCGACGATCTCCGGATTTTCGGCCGCGACGTTGCGGTCCTCGCCGATATCGGTCGACAGGTCGTAGAGCGCGGGGAAGACCTGGTCGGGCCGCTTCTTGACCGTGTCGCGGCCCGAGAGGTGCAGCTTCCACGTGCCCGCGCGAACCGCATTGCCGCGGAAGAAATAGGTCTCGTGCGGGCTTTTCGCGCCGTCCTGGCCCAGCAGCAGCGGCGAGATGTCCTTGCCGTCGATGATCCGGTCCTCCGGCACGTTGGCCCCGGCCAGTTTGGCGAAGGTGGGCAGCACGTCCATGGTGGCCGCCACTTCGCCGCAGCTTGTGCCGGCGGGCACCTTGCCCGGCCACCACATGATGCACGGCTCGCGCATGCCGCCTTCCCACGTGGAAAACTTCCCGTCGCGCAGCGGCAACGCACAGCCGCCGTGGTCCCCCTTGGAAAGCCACGGGCCGTTGTCCGAGGTGTAAACGACCAGCGTGTTCTCGGTCAGCCCCAGCTCCCGCAGCGTGTCGAGAATCTGCCCGACCGACCAGTCGATCTCCTCGATCACGTCGCCGTAGAGCCCCCGGGCGCTGGTGTCCTTGAACTTCTCCGAGGCGAACAGCGGCACGTGCGGCATGGTGTGCGGCAGGTAGAGGAAGAACGGCCGGTCCTTGTTGGCGCGGATGAACCGGACGCCCTCTTCGGTGTATCGCCTGGTGAGCGTGGCCTGGTCGGCCGGGTGCTCGATGATCTCTTCGTCGCGCATCAGCGGCGGGCCTTTGCGGCCGTCGAGCGTGATCGACATGTCGTTGGAATAAGGAATGCCGAGGTACGAATCGAAGCCCTGCCGGGTGGGCAGGAAGGGCTTCTCGTCGCCCAGGTGCCACTTGCCCACACAGGCCGTGGCGTAGCCTTGGGTCTTGAGCACCTCGGCCACGGTGATCTCGTTGGGGTGCAGCCCTTTCCGGCTGCTGTTGGGGAAGAACACGCCGGTCACGCTCACCCGGGCACAATAGCACCCGGTCATCAGCGCCGCCCTGGACGCCGAGCAGACGGGCGCGCCGACGTAGAAATCGGTGAAGCGGCGGCCCTCTTGGGCCATGCGGTCGAGGTTGGGCGTCTTGATCTTCGGCGAGCCGAAGCAGCCGATGTCCTGATAGCCCTGGTCGTCGGCAAAGATCAGCACGAAGTTCGGCAGCTTCTCGGCGGCGGTGGTCGTTTGGGTGACCACCAGGATCGCGAAAGCGAACAGAATGATAGTCGCGAGCCGATTGCGTGGATTCTGCATTGGTCGATTCTCCTTGAATACTGGATTGAGCAAATTCACCCCATACTATGCGACAGCATCAGCGAAGGTTCCGGGTCTTCTGAACAAATCATACTCTTTGTAACTTCGGCGTCGGCTACACGTGCGATTCGCCCTCGGGCGATTCCAGCGGTTTGACTTGCTTGGGCAACTTCTTCGTCTCGGATGCCAGCCGGCGTTCCACCTTTCTGATGTCTTCAGCAGGAGGGAGGGCTTCCGGGACGATGCCTCGTTTCTTCAGAAGCCTCCGAACTCCGGCATTGTTCTTGACGTGCTCCTGCGCAATCTCCGGCTCCGTGCGGAGATCTTCGCGGCGAATGTTGAAATTGGTGATCTCGTTGGCGAAGTCCTTTGCTTTGATGGTAATCGTGGGAAGGAAATCGGCCAACGCCCGACTCTTGGGCACAGCGAGCCGGTTCTTCATCTGTTGGGTCGTGTGGCCGCCAAAAAGCGCCTCGTCGCCCTTGCTGCGAATGCGTCCGAAACTCTTCTCATCGCCGGCTCGCTCGAAGATGATGCCTGAGAGTTCCTTCTCCGAAGCCGTCAGCTTCCGTCTGGCGCCGACTCGCTCCAAATCGGCGAGTCGTTTTTCAATAATCTCCTGCCTTCGAGTCTGGACGGCGAAGTAGGTCTGGGCGAAGGCGATCGGGTCTTTCGATGGATCCCCATTCTGGGCGATGAGGTAACAGGCGTAGCGGGTCAGCATGTAGTCATTTACGGGCCGTTCCGACCCCGACCCCAGAGGGACCATTTTCCTGACTTCAAGAAAATGGTCGCGCGAGTCATAACCCGAGTTTTCACAAGAGGTTATCGCCTTTTTGACGACCCGCTCGAAGTTCTCCCATTTGCTGTAACCGAGGACCTGTTGCAGGTCGCGAGCCAGCCAGAACTCGACGCCCGACTCCTCCTCGATGTGGACGAGGCGTTCAAGGTTGCGGTGCAACTCGACGATCAGTTCTTTCTTCATTTGCCCCTCTTTTGCATATTGTTGGGACGGCGCGACCACCGGTCGCGGTTTTGTGGGCGCGACCACCGGTCGCGGTTTTATAGGCGGCCGGGCTCGCGGACGTTGGCGCCTTGGCGGTTCGTGGCTGCGTCGCCGAGGTCGGCGCGGGCCTTTTCGGCCAGCGCGGTCAGGCGGGCGACGACCTCCGGATTCTCGTCGGCCACGTTCGTCGTCTCGC
>DATLAN010000363.1:0-5830 GCA_035527455.1 Thermoguttaceae bacterium | reverse complement strand
CGCCGAGCGCCACGAGCCCTATCTGGACCTCAACTGGCCCGCCTGGCGCCGCGACGAGAACATCGCCGGCGGCCGGCTGCGATGTGCCGGGCGGTTGTATCTCAAGGGGATCGGCGTGCACAGCTATTCGCAGTTGACCTACCTGCTCGACCGGCCCTACCGCCGCTTCCAGGCCGCCCTGGGCATCGACGACTCGACCGCCGGCCGCGGCAGCGTGGTCTTTCGCGTCTACGTCGACCGCGAGCGAACACACACCAGCAACATCATCCGCGGCGGCGAGTCCCCGGTGCCCATCTCGGTCGATCTCAGCGGCGCCAAGCGTCTCGACCTGATCGTCGACTTCGCCGACCGCGCCGACCAACACGACCGCGCCGCCTGGCTCAACGCCCGACTGGTCGAGTAGGGCGGGCTCCAGCCCGCCACAAAGTCGCGCCACCCCCGCCCACTACAGCCGCTTGCGGCTTCGCCCGCACCTATCGTACAATGAACCCACGGGCCAGGGCATCTCTCCCATCGCAGGCTTTCCGCAGTGCAATTCAGCCTTCAAACCCTGCTGTTGGTGTTCCTCGTCTTCTGCACGTCGCTGGCCGTGTTTGGGCCGAGCGGGTTCGTATTTGCTCTGCTTTTCGTGGGCGCTCTCGTCTTGATCCGCTTCGTCCATTGGAATCAACACCGCATCAAGGGACTTTGCGGGGCACTGGCGCTGTGCTTCGTCTGCTGGCTGTTGTGGCCTCGGGCGCTCATTAACGGTGAACAATCACCGGGAACCCAGTGCATGAACAACCTGCACGGGATCTCCTGCGCATTGCGCGCATACCATGCCGAACATGGTTGCTTTCCACCAGCATACGTTCCCGGTACTGATGGGACGCCCATGCATAGTTGGCGCGTGCTGTTGCTGCCCTATCTTGGGGAAAAGGGGCTACACTCTCAATACAACTTCAACGAGCCCTGGAACGGCCCGAACAACGGCAAACTGGCGTGCAAGATGCCTTCGTGTTTTGTGTGTCCGGGCAGCTCTGTGAAGCCTCCGTTGACGAACTACGTTGCCGTGGTCGGTCCTCAGGCCGCCTGGCGCGGTGCCGAGCCGATGAAAGAGGGTGATATCTCCGACGGATTAGACAACACCATCCTGTTGGTCGAAGTCGCCGACTCGGATATCAACTGGATGGAGCCGAGAGACCTGTCCTTCGAACAGGCCCTCGCAGGCGTCAATCCCGACCGGGGCCAAGGCATTTCAAGCCCGCACGTCCACGAAGGCGACTACTTCCACCACGACGAGCCGGTCGCCCATGTGGACTTCGTCGACAAAGTAGTGCCTCTTCATGAGCGCATGTCCCCAAATTCACTGAAAGCATTGCTCACCGCCAACGGTGGCGAGACAATCGATTGGGATTCTCCGGAGTTCACTGGCCCCAAAAGAATCCACTGGCCCCACGTGCTGGCCGTGGTGGCCCTGGTCGTCTCGGTCGTTCTGCTGGTCTGGTGCGTATGGACGCGGGGCGTCATCGTCTTCGTGGATCGGTAGATTCGTAGGCCGGAACCAGCGCAGCGCAGTTTCGCCCCGGGAAAAAAAGGGGACATTCTACTTATCCGCAAAAAGTAGAATGTCCCCTTTTTCCAGGCTACTGCTCCAACGTCACCGCGGCCAGCAGCGGGGCGGCGGGGGTGGCGAGGTCGTGGAAAACGATCTTCGAGATTTCCACCGGCCGCAGCTCGACGCCGAGTATGCTTAGGTGCCATGGCTCGCCGCGGAAGGCGACGGTCGTTTCTTCGGCTTGCGGCGGCATGGCCCATTCGTCGGCCGTGCGGCCGGTGATCAGCGGGACCGTCTGCGTCTGGCCGTCGGTGTAGTGGATCACGTATTCGGCCACCGCCCCCCACGGCCCCGTGCCCGGGTCTTGCGGGTCCCAGCCGTGGACGTTGCCGAGGAAGAAGAGCCGCTTGCCTTGTCGGCCAACGGGAATCTCGACCTGCTTCGGCCAGGCGCGATGGGTCGGCGCCCGCGGCGAATGGAGCACGACCAGCCCGCGTCCTTCGTTCTTCGCCGGGTCGATGATCTCGAACGGCACGCCAGCGGCCGTCTGCACGCCGGTCGGCAGGCCGGTGAAGAGGTACTTGCCGGGGTTCTCGACGCCGAACGGCGCCCGAAACGGATCGGTGTTCGCCAGCGGGGTCAGATCGAGCATCCGGCACGAATCGGCGGCAAGCGTTGTGGCCAACGGCAGCGGGACCAGACCCGGAATCGGCTTCAACAGCGGCCCGGCCTGGTCCGTGTAGAGCTTCACCACCGTGGGGAAATCCCATCGCGTCTTCTGCGGCGACCGCACGACAACCTCGACGCCTTCGGGCGGCGTGCCCAGCAGCGGCCGCGACTCGGGCAGGTGCAGCACGATTCGCTTGGGCGGCTGCCGTCGGGGCGGGTCGAGCGTGAGTGTCACGCCGGCGGCCGTGCCGCGGACCGAGAAGCCCATCGGGCCGAAGTGCGTCGGCGCCCTTTCCACGCGGATTTCTTCGCCGTCGCCGAGCCACCAGTCGGGCACGGCCGAGAGAAGGTGCAGCTCGTCGCCGGCCTCGTGCAAGAGCATGTGCCGCAGCATCAAGGCGTAGTTGCTCGCGCCGGTCGGATGGGGAATCGTGCTGCTCCAGGCGAATCGCCGCTTGTAGTAGATGCCCTCGGGGAAGGCGTGCGTGGCCGAGGAGTGCAGCAGGTACCAATAGAAATCTTCGACCACCTGCTCGTCGTTGCCGCGAACCAGGTCGGCCATGGTGGTGTAGGCCGACATGTACGGGTGGATGGCGTCTGGTCTGCCCAGCCATCGGATCGTGCCCTCGTGGAAACCGCCGCCGTGTTCCGCCCGGGCGTGCCGGACGAGCGCGGCCACGCGGGGGTCGTCGCGTGCGAAAAGCTCGGTCGGCCAGAGCGTTTCGGTGTTGCTCCAGTGCGTTCCGTCTTTCTCCCAGCTTGGCGGGAAGTGGGCCAGGCCGGTTCGCTGCCAGGCGGCGTCGACGGCCGCGCGATAGAGTTCGGCCTCGCGGAGCAATTCATCGGCCTCTTCGGCCTTGCCGAGGATGCGAGCCGCGTCGGCCGTGCACAGCAGTCCGCGGAGATTCCAGATATCGTAGCCGACGATGTGGTGTTTCCCGTCCCAAAGATACTCGCCGTCGGCCGGGGCCGCCGGCAGCACGCCGGCAAAGGGCGAATCGGCGGGCGCTTCGCGCCGGGCCTGCATCATCCAATCGACCGCCCGGCGCATCTGCGGATAGGCTTCGGCCAGCCACGCACGGTCGCCGGTGATCTTGTGGAACTGCCAGAGGGTCCACAGGGCCTGGCCGTTGGCGTCGAACTGGTTCTTCTGGGTCTCGAACCGGCCGTCGGGCCGCTGGCGGCTGAGATAGAAGGCGACGGCCTTGCGCGCGGCGTCGCCGAGCCCGGCCTCTTCGAGTTCCATCAACTGATACGCGGCGTCGCGGATGTAGAACTGGTCGTAGAAACCTTCGCCCGCGTGCATCTCGCCGTGGTCGTTGGCGATCAACTGGCAGACGTGCGAGGCCAGCAGCGTTTCGTTGGCTTTCCGGCAGGGCACTTCGATCCGCGCAGCTTCGGCCATGAGACGCCGCCAGTAATCGACGGTGCGCTCGAGCCACACGTCGGGGCTTTCTTCGGCAAAGGCAGCGGCGTCATCGACCGGCGAGAAAGGAATGCGAACGACTCCCTTCCTGCTTTGCCCGGGCGACAGGGGCCAGGTGAACTCGCCGATCGTCGCGTCCGCCGAGCCGGTCGGTTCGATTTTCACTTGGGCCTCCGCGGGTGCGTCGCCCGTGTTGGTCGCTTCGAAGGCGATCCAGTTCAGGAAGTTCTCGCCCTCGGTCGGCCAGTCGAAGGCCGCTTGCCAGTCTTTGACCGTCGGCAGCGGCGTGGCCCAGAGGGTGAAATCGTATCGCACCGGTCCGTCCTCGGCGGCGATCAAGACCACGGGCAGCCAGCCGTCGAGGAGCGTCTTGGTTTGCTTGCGGCTCAGGGGCGTCCCCTGCTGGGCGAACCGTATGCGGACGGTCTTCTTGTCGGCCAGGAGGAGTTCGTTTTCGGGCGTGATTCGCGTGCCGTGCTGGTAGTCTTTCAATCCGATGACGCTGTACGAATTGCGAAAGTAGTCGAACGGCTCTTCGGCCCGAAGGGGGCAGACGACGGCCGGCACGGCAAGCCATATCAAGAGAACGACCCGGCAACGCGAAGGACGGCAGTAGCTCATGGCATCACCTCTCGTTTGAGGTTTTTGGGGAGATCCCGCGGATATGCCGAGCATAACCGAATCGCGGAGGCGTTGCCACTGTCGGGGCTTGACGTGGACTATAGGAGCGGTTAGTTTCCAAACCTGTCTCCCCCGGCCCTGTGCCGGTTGGGTGGCTGGGGTCGAAGCACGAGGAACGAGTGCTTCGCCCCCAGGAAGCCGGGTCTGGCCAGGTCTGGGGGCTCGGTGCTCGTTCCTCGCACCTCGACCCCAGCCACCCACAGGTAACCCGTAAACCACGGACGTTTCCATGCTGACTCCCCAGATTCGCGGTTCCCTCTACATCGACGGCCGGTGGTGCGAAGCCGACTCCGGCCGGACCGTCGGCGTGATCAACCCGGCCACCGAAGAGACGTTCTGCCAGGTGGCGAGCTGCGGCCGGGCGGAGACCGATCGGGCGATCGAGGCCGCGCACAGCGCGCTGGGGTCGTGGCGGGCGATGACGCCCTACGAGCGAGAGATCCCGCTGCGGAAGACCGGCGAGTTGATCCGCCAGCGCGTCGACGAGATCGCCGAAGCGCTCACCATGGAGCAAGGCAAGCCGCTGGCCGAAGCCCGGCTCGAAGTCCTGGCCAACGCGACGTTCTTCGAGTGGTACGCCGAGGAGGGCACCCGGGTGTACGGCGAGATCGTGCCGTCGCATTTTCGCCACAAGCGGCTGTTCATCTTCCATCAACCGATCGGCGTCTGCGCGATGATCTCGCCGTGGAACTTCCCCCTGTTCCTGCAGGGACGGAAGATCGCCCCGGCGTTGGCGGCCGGCTGCACGTGCGTCTGCCGCCCGTCGACCGAAACGCCGCTGAACCTGATCAAGCTGTTCGAGTGCATGGAAGACGCCGGCGTGCCGCCGGGCGTGGCCAATCTCGTGGTCGGACCGGCCGAAGAGTGCATGGAGGCGTTCTACGCCCATGCGAAGGTCCGCCAGATCAGCTTCTCCGGCTCGACCGAGATCGGCAAACAGATCATGCAGCGCTCGGCGGCGGGTGTGAAGACCATCTCGATCGAACTGGGCGGCCACGCGCCGTTCGTGGCCTTTCCCGATTACGGGGCCCAAGCGGCGGCCCGGTTCGCCGCGGCCAGCAAGTTCCGCAACGCCGGCCAGTCGTGCATCTCCGCCAGCCGCTTCTACATTCACGAAGACATCTACGGGGAATTCTGCGAGGCGGCCGTGGCCGAAGCGAAGGCACTCGTCTTGGGCAACGGGCTGGACGACGGCGTGACCATGGGCCCGGTGACCACCGCCGGCCATCGCGAGAAGACCTTGCGATTGATTCAAGACGCACTGGACAAGGGCGCCAAGCTGCTTTGCGGCGGCGGCCGGCCCAAGGAGCCTTCGGTCGGCTATTTCGTGGAACCGACGATCATCACCGACGTGACCGCGGAAATGGAAATCATGATCGAGGAGCCCTTCTGTCCGGTGATGCCCATCATTCCCTTCCGCACGTGCGACGAGGCGCTCCGCCTGGCCAACGACACGGAGTACGGGCTGGCCTCGTACATCGCCACGCACGATCTCGGGACGGCGATCAAGATGGCCG
>DATLAN010000362.1:0-16177 GCA_035527455.1 Thermoguttaceae bacterium | reverse complement strand
TTCCAGGAGCGAAAAACATGCACTATCACCGCCGACGCCTCACCCTGCCCACCGCCGGGCTGCTCGCCGCCGTGTTCCTCTCGGGCTTGCTCTCGGCCGCGGAAGCCGCCGGGCGGCCCAACGTGGTGTTCATCCTCACCGACGACCAGCGATGGGACCAGATGAGCTGCGAGGGACACCCGTTCCTGAAAACCCCGCACATCGACCGGCTGGCCGACGAAGGGGCCCGGTTCGCCAACATGTTCGTCACCACGTCGCTCTGCTCGCCCAGCCGGGCGTCGTTCCTCTCGGGACTCTACGCCCACAGCCACGGCGTGGTCGACAACTTCACCGACTATCCGGCCGATCTGCCCAGCTTCCCGCGGCGGCTGCAGGAGGAGGGCTACGAAACGGCCTACATCGGCAAGTGGCACATGGGCGAGCAAAGCGACGAGCGGCGGCCGGGATTCGACTATTGGGTCACGCACGCCGGACAAGGTCAGTACTACGACACCACCTTCAACGTCAACGGCCGGCAGATGGTCAAGGAGGGTTATTACACCCATCGCGTGACCGACATGGCGATCGATTGGCTTGAGCAAGAGCATCGCAAGCCGTTCCTGCTGATCCTCGGCCACAAGGCCCCCCACACGCCCTTCACGCCGGAGAAACGATACCTGCACATCTACGACCAGGTGAAGATCAAGTATCCGGAAACGGCCTTCGCCCTCGAAGGAAAGCCAAAATGGGTCGAGCAGCGGCTGGCGACCTGGCACGGCATCTACGGGCCGATCTACGGGTTCCGCGAAAAGTTCCCCGACACCAGCCCGGAAGGCGTCAAGGAGTTCGCCGCGTTCGTTCGGGCGTACACCGCCACGATCAAGTCGGTCGACGACAGCGTGGGGCGGATCTATCGCACGTTGAAGGAGACCGGACGGTTGGACAACACGCTGCTGATCTTCGCCGGCGACAACGGCATGTTCCTGGGCGAGCACGGCATGACCGACAAGCGGACCATGCACGAGCCGAGCATCCGCGTGCCGCTGTTGGCCCGGTATCCTGAGCTGATCCGGCCCGGCACGGTGATCGAGCCGCAGGTGTTGAACATCGACCTGGCCCCCAGTGTGCTGGAGATCTGCGGGGCCAGGCCGCTGGAGAACATCCACGGCAAGTCGTGGAAGCCGTTGCTCGGCGGCGACGCCGGCGGCTGGCGGAAATCGTGGTACTACGAATACAACTACGAAAAGCAGTTTCCCTACACGCCGAACGTACGCGGCGTGCGGACCGATCGGTGGAAGTACGTCCATTATCCCCACGGCGACGGCAAACCCGATCGGCACAAGGCGGAACTGTACGATCTCGAGGCCGACCCGGGCGAAACGAACAACCTGATCGACGACCCGGCCCGCGCGGCGAAGGTGGCCGAGTTGAAGGCCGAGCTTGGGCGGCTGATGCAGCAGACCGGCGCGCTGCCGGACAAGATGCCGATCGACGAAGGCGTGAAGAGCGAACTGCCGGAGGAAGGCATTCGTTGACGGGACGCTACCGCCCGCCGACGCTCCAGGCGGTCGGATGGGCTTTCAGCGCCTCGTCGCAGAGGGCCTCGAACTCTGGCGTGACGTGCTCGGCCCTTTCACGGAGCTTCAGCAGCAGGTCCTTCTCGCGATCGCGGATCTCCCGATCGGAGTAGAGCATTTTCAGCAGATAAAACTGCTCGCTCGGCTCGATCTGGCCGTCGTCGAGGATCACCTCTTCCAGCACGGAGAAGAACAGGTCCTCGAACTCCGGGCAATAATGGATCGCCCCGCAGTAGATCTCGATCAGGAGCTTGACGTCGTCGAGATTCAGGCGCCCGTCCTCGTACAGGTACTCGCGGATTCGCGGGACCTCCGCGTCATCGATTCTTCGGTCGGCCAACACGTCTGCGAGGAATTCATGGAAGCTGCTCACCGGGCGTTCTCCGTGACGGGGCGGAAATGCAGTGGGTTCGCGACGGGCAAGAGTCCATTGAAACAATAGCATTCTGCTCGGGGGAAATTTCGGCCCGGTTGCGAAGCGGTGGTTCGACCGTCGTAATCCCTACGACCGTAATGTAGCCGTCTCGCTCCGCGAGACGTGGCTTCATCTCGCGGAGCGAGATGGCTACTGGGGAAAAGCCGTTTGCATCCGGCGGATTCTGAGGGAGAGTTGCCATATCGGAACTACTCGGCGAATTCGCGTGGAATCCTCGCAACACCATCACGAATCTCTCTCAGCCGACCGCGAGAAATCGCCGGCCCTGGTTGGCGGCCTGCGCACCGATACGTTGACCGAGAGCGTGGTGATCCTCCTGACGCTGACCGCCGTGCAGCGGGTGGTGGGTTTCGGCCGGGCGGTCCTCTTCTGCCGCTGGCTGGAGCCCGAGGAGCTGGGACAGTGGGACATGGCGTTCGGGTTCCTGCTGTTGGCCGCGCCGCTGGCCGTGCTGGCCCTGCCGGGCACGTTCGGCCGCTACATCGAACACTACCGACAACGGGGCCAACTCCGCGCGCTGTTGCGGAACGTCGGTCTGGTTTGCGTCGTGCTGGCCGTGCCCGCCGTGGTCCTGGTCTACGCGGCGCGGGGTTGGTTCTCGCAACTGGTCTTCGGCACTCCCGCGCAGAGCGACCTGATCGTGTTGCTGGCGGTGAGCCTGGCGGCGGTGATCGCGTACAATACGCAGGTCGAACTGTTCAACGCCCTGCGCAACGCCCGATTCGTCGCCGGCTTGCACCTGACCAACAGTCTGCTGTTCGCTTCGGTGGGCGTGGGATTGTTGCTGGCGTGGCGGGCGACGGCGGCCAGCGTGGTGATCGCGTACGGCACGTCCTGCTTGATCTGTTCGGTGGTGGCCTTCGGGCGATTGCGGTGGGCGTGGCGCGTCATGCCGCCGGACGGCGCCGCGTTGCCCCGCCGGCAGCTCTGGTCGAAGCTGGCGCCGTTCGCGTCGTGGATCGTGCTGGTGAGCCTGTTGACGAACCTGTTCGAGATCGCCGACCGCTACATGATCATCCACTACTCGCGGTTGTCGGCCACGGAGGCATTGGCCCTGGTGGGCGAGTATCACAGCTCCCGGGTGGTGCCGCTGCTGTTGGTGTCGATCACGGCGATGCTGGGCGCGATGATCACGCCGCACTTGAGCCACGACTGGGAAGCCGGACGCCGCCGGCAGGTCGCCGCCCGGCTGAGCTTGTTCCGGAAGCTGCTGGCCTTCGGGCTGACGGCCGGCGGAGTGGCGGTGATGTTTGCCGCCCCGTTGTTGTTCGGCGTGGCGTTCGGCGGCAAGTTCGCCGGCGGGTTGGTCGTGCTGCCGTGGACCTTGACCTACTGCATCTGGTTGGGCATTACCATGGTTTCGCACAACTATCTCTGGTGTGCGGAGAAAGCCCATCTGGCAAGCGCGGCGTTATTGGTCGGGCTGGTGGTGAACGTCTGCCTGAACCTCCTCCTGCTGCCGCGGCTGGGATTGCTCGGCGCCGTGCTGGCCACGACGCTGGCCAACGCGGTCGCGCTGGTGCTGGTCTTGTGGTTCAGTCACCTGCTGGGCTTCGGCGTCGATCGGGGCACCCGCGTGATCCTGGCCGCCCCGCTGGCGATTTGCCTCGGTCCCTGGGTGGCGTTGCTGGTCCTGGCGGCGATCGTCCTGGAAGCCGTTCGGTCGGACCGCCTGCTGTCGTGCGAGGAGAAACGCCGGATCGCCGAAGGCTGGGGACATTGTTCAGCGAAGTTCAAGGGCATGTGGATGTCCCGGCAGCCACTCGTATCGAACGAGAACTTCTGAACCTCTCTCAGCGCTGGCCCTTCGTCACTGCCATAGCGTCAAGACGGGGTGGACCGCAGCAGTGTCGGGCTGCGGGAAAACGTCCGGGACGCTACAATGGCACACCATGCCTGCTTCCTCCGTGAAACTGGGTAGCCCGGCTTCGTAATGAATGATCTCCAAATCGATGTTGTTTCGGCCCCGCGGCGGGCTGAAGCCCTGGGGTTGATCCTCGGCCGGCATGCAGTCGAGGAGCGGCGTGCGCACATGGAGTCGCTGCTGGCCGATGCCGACTCCAGCCCGCTGGCGGCGGAGGGCCTGCTGGGCGCGTATCGAAGCGGTCGGCTGGTCGGGGCCGTTTTCTCGCAGCTTCAGCCCGGCAAGACGGCCCTGGTTTGGCCGCCGCGTACCCTCGCGGGCGAACCGGCCACGACCGACGAGAAACTGCTTCAGGCGGCGTGTGAATGGCTCGGCCGACGGGGAGTACGCGTTGCCCAGATCCTGCTGCAGCCGGATTACCCCACGGACGAGACAACTTGGCGCCGAGTGGGTTTCGAGCCCTTGGCCGACCTGCTTTACCTGGTTAGCCAAGAGAGCCGATTCCCCACATGCTTACCCAAAGGCCCGCTGACATTCGAAGCGTACTCTGCGGCCAATCACGAGCGGCTTGCCCGGGTTGTCGAGGCCACCTATCAGCAGACACTCGACTGTCCGGGGCTGGACGATGTGCGAGAGATCGAGGACGTGTTGGACGGCTACCGGGCGACCGGGGTGTTCGACCCGAGCCGCTGGTTGATCGTCCGGCACGACGGGCGGGACGTGGGCTGTTTGCTGTTGGCCGACCACCCGGAACATGGCAACTGGGAGTTGGTCTACATGGGGGTGGTGGCGTCTTTGCGTGGACACGGCTGGGGGATGGACATCGCCCGGCATGCCCAAGGGCTTACCCGGCAGGCGGGTCGACCCCGACTCGTTCTGGCGGTAGACGCGGAGAATCGCCCGGCGATCGCGATGTACGCGGCCGTAGGGTTCGAGACGTGGGATCGGCGTCGGGCGTATTCGAAGGTGTTTGGGGGGAGTGGGCAGGGGTGAGTGGGTAGTGGGCAGTGGGTAGTGGGCAGTGGGTAGTGGGTAGTGGGTAGTGGGTAGTGGGTAGTGGGTAGTGGGGATCGAAGAAGCCGAAACGCCCCCGCACTGCGTTGCGGGGGGAGAGAACGAGGGGAACTCTGAACAGTTTTTCCACTTCAAGCCATTTGTGAAGCGGAGATTTTCGCGTTGCTCATCCGGCCGTCTCGGCGACTTTTCCCGAAGATTCCGGCCCCCGCAGAAGCCGTCCAAAAAAACTTTCCCGTCCACGGCCGGATAGGTTTGACAGCATTGCCGGCAACGCTACAATCAGTCTCACTCGTGTGAGACAATCAGGGAACCAGAACGGCATCAGCCGTCGAACAGCGCGTCCTCTTTCCGATATCGCCCCGTGTTCTTTCGGGGGCGACCCGATGGTACCGTACAGGTAGAGTTCGAGCGGAGAGCGTGCGCGCCGGGGATGCACCGGAAGTGACCACGGACGATATGGAAATCGTGTCGGCTCTGCGTTGCGCACTGGCCGACAAGGTCGGAAACGAGCGATTCGAGCTGTGGTTCGGAGCAAACACCCGGCTCGAGTTCGCTGACGGTACGCTCCTCATCGGCGTGCCGAATCGCTTCTTCCTCGATTGGATTCGTTCGAACTTCCGCCGCCAGATCGAAAGCGCCTGCCTGGAGGTGATGGGCCGATGTCCGGCGGTGAAGTTCCACGTCGATGCACCGTTGTCGCAACCCAACGGCACGTCGGACCATGCCGTCGGGAGCGATGGAGTTCCCAGAGGGGGCGATGCCGCGCGATCCGATCCGGCAGCGCGGGCCACCTCGGCAGAAGAACTTCCGTCGGCTACGCGCAAGAAAGAACCGTCCCTGGGTGTTTCCCCCCGGCGGAAGTTCGCCTCGCTGCAATCGTTCCTGCCCGGGCTGAGTCATCGCAATCGCGTGGCGTTGGCCTCGGCCGAGATGGTCGCGCGTTGCCCGGGCGAGATGACGCCGCTGTTGATCCACGGACCGACCAGCGTGGGCAAGACCCATTTGCTCGAAGGGATTTGGGTGGCCGCCCGAAAGTCGAACCGGGGAACTACGGTCCTCTATCTCTCGGCCGAGCAGTTCACCACGCAGTTTCTGGAGGCCCTGCGCGGCAGCGGGTTGCCCAGTTTCCGCCGCAAGTACCGGGGCCTCGGCGTGTTGATCCTCGACGACTTGCAGTTCATGGCCGGCAAACGGGCAACGCAGGTCGAACTGCTGCACACGGTCGATACGCTGCTGCGCGAGCGTCGGCAAGTGGTCTTCGCGGCCAGTCGCTCGCCGGCCGAGCTGACCGAGTTGGGCCCCGAACTGGCCACGCGGCTGCAAAGCGGCATGGTCTGCCCGATCGATCCACCCGACCACACGGCCCGGCTGGGCATCGTGGGCCAACTGGCCGCCCGCCGTAAGCTTCGCGTCCCGCGGGAAGTGCAAGCGTACATCGCCTCGCACTTGACCAATCACGCCCGGGAACTCTCCGGGGCGATCTGCCGCTTGCAGGCCACCAGCGAAGCGCTCGGCCGGCCGATCACGCCGGCGATGGCCGAGGAGGCGTTGGCCGAGATGATCCGCAACAGCGGCCGCGTGGTCCGCCTGAGCGATATCGAAAAGGCCGTTTGCAGTGCGTTCGGTCTGGAGTCGGGCACGCTGCACTCCGGCGGCAAGTCGAAGCGGGTCAGCCACCCGCGAATGCTGGCCATGTGGCTTGCCCGAAAGCACACCCGGGCGGCGCTGAGCGAGATCGGTCAGTACTTCGGCCGCCGCAGTCACAGCACGGTGATTTCGGCTCAGAAGCGGGTCGACAATTGGATGGCCGCCGGCGAGCCGCTGCAATTGGCCGACCGCACGTGGAACGTCGACGAGGCGATTCGGCAGGTCGAGCGGCATCTTATGGCCGGGTGAAGGGGCGGCCGAAGAATAACTTTCCGATTCGGCACTTCAGAAAATCGTATAGATGAACGGCGCCGCGCCGGTTCCCGCGAACAGGGCCAGCAGGCTGATCGCGCCGAGGACCAGCACGATCGGCAGCAGCCACCACTTCTTGTTCTCTTTGAGAAACAGCAGGAACTCTCCGGCCAGGGAAAGCGGCTTCTCTTCGGCCGCCTTTTCGAATCGGGTCGTGTCAGACATCGCGCGATTCCTTTCTCGATGATAGGTGGTTCCGTTCTTCACCGGTCTTCTTACTCTGGGGTGGCACGCCCTGAGGAACGAAGGGCGTGTTTGTGCGACGTACCACGCCCTTCGTTCCTCAGGGCGTGCCACCCACAGTGACCTCCCAAGCCTAATGCCAAACCGCCGGAAAACCGTTTGCCGCCGGTTACCACTGTCGCAAATAGCTGGCCGAATCGGCCGGTTGTTTCTTCGGTTGCCAGTAGGTGTCGGCCTGCCGGTCGAGGTTCCGTTGCAACGGGTCGCGGCCGACAAGCCGGAAGAAAAGCCCCATCGGCACGAACATGCCGTAGAAGACCAGCAACAAGGCCAGTTCGCTGATGACCATCCCGATCGGCACGGCGATCAGCGTCAGCCCCACGAAGATCGGCCGGATCGCCCTCGGGCAGAGCAATCCCCCGACGGCCAAGACGGCCCCCACGGCGGCCGCGACGGCGATGACCGTCATGTTCCCGCCACTCCAAAACCAGCCCAGAAACGGCAAGGCCACCAGCGAGATCCATCCGAACTGCCGAAGCTGGCGATCGGTCGGCTGCAAGTTGATACTGACGAGTTTCATGGTAGGTTATGCTTCAGCATAACGAATTTGGGATGATAGGGAATTGTGATATGCTGAAGCATAACCCACTCGATACTACTCGATACGCGATATGCTGAAGCATAACCTACTCGGCAGTCAGTCCAAACCGAACCGGGCCAGGTGTCTCGCGCGGACTTCCCGGCCGACCTTCTTCTGATTTTCCTTCGACACCATGTGATGTCCCATCACCAGCACGTCCATGTCGGTCGCCATGAAGCAGCGATAGGCGTCTTCCGGCGTGCAGACGATCGGCTCGCCGCGGACGTTGAAGCTCGTGTTGATCAGCACCGGGCAGCCGGTCCGCTCGTGGAAGCGGCTGATCAGCTTGTGCAACAGCGGATGGCGCCCGACGTCGATCGTTTGCACCCGGGCGGAATAATCGACGTGCGTGACCGCCGGAATGCTCGAACGTTTGAAGTGAAGCTTCTCGAGCCCGAACGCCCCTTCATGCTCCTCGCCCGGCTCGTTGCGCACCCGCTCGTGGACCGGGGCCACCAGCAGCATGTACGGGCTGTCCTCCTGCGGCCGCATCTGGAAGTACTCGTCGACGTGTTCGCGGAGCACGATCGGGGCAAAGGGGCGAAACGACTCGCGGAACTTGATCTTCAGGTTCATCACCGACTGCATCGTCTCGCTGCGGGCGTCGCCCAGGATGCTCCGCGAGCCCAACGCCCGGGGGCCGAACTCCATCCGCCCCTGGAACCAGCCGACCACCTTTTCTCGGGCCAAGAGCGAGGCCACTTCGTCGCAGAGGTGGTCCTCGTCGGCGCAGGTGGTGTAGGCGGCGCCGTGCCTTTCGAGCGTGTCGAGGATCCGGTCGTCGGAAAACGCCGGGCCCAAAAGCGAGCCGTGCTGGGCGTCGGAAGGTTCCGCCTGCCGGGGGTTTTCGAGCAGTTGGTGCCAGATGAACAACGCGGTCCCCAGCGCCCCGCCCGCGTCGCCGGCCGCCGGCTGGATCCAGATCCTCTCGAACGGGCCTTCGCGGAGGATCCGGCCGTTGCCCACGCAGTTCAGCGCCACGCCGCCGGCCAGCACCAGGTTCTTCATGCCCGTTTGCCGGTGTACGTGCCGGGCGGTCCGCAGCATGACCTCTTCGGTCACCGCCTGGACCGACGCCGCGAGGTCCATCTCCCGCTGGGTGATCTGCGATTCGGGCTTTCGCGGCGGACCGCCGAAGAGCTTGTGGAACCGCCGCGAGGTCATCGTCAGGCCCTGGCAGTAGTTGAAGTACCGCATGTCCATGCGATACGAGCCGTCTTCCTTCAAGTCGACCAGCTCCTCGAGGATCAGGTCCTTGTAGATCGGGCGGCCGTAGGGCGCCAGCCCCATCACCTTGTACTCGCCGCTGTTGACGCGGAAGCCCGTGTAGTAAGTAAAGGCCGAATAGAGCAGCCCGAGCGAATGCGGGAAGCGGATCTCTCGATCGAGTTGCACGCGGTTGCCGCGTCCGACGCCGTAGCAGGTGGTCGACCATTCGCCGACGCCGTCGAAGGTAACGATGGCCGCCTCGTCGAACGGGGAGGGAAAGAAGGCGCTGGCGGCGTGCGACTCATGGTGGTCGGCGAAGACGTAGCGGCCCGTGTAACGTCCGTGCAACCCTTTGCCCATCTCGCGCGGCAGGTGCAGCTTCTGCATCAGCCACAGCGGCATCGCGCGGCGGAACGAGCGGTATCCACTCGGCGCGAAAGCCAGGTAGGTCTCCAGCAGCCGCTCGAACTTCGTCAGCGGCTTGTCGTAGAAGCCGACGTAATCAAGCTGTTCCGCCTTCAAGCCCGCTTCGGCCAGGCAGTAATCGATGGCGTGCTGCGGGAACTCGTGGTCGTGTTTCTTGCGAGTGAACCGTTCTTCCTGGGCCGCGGCGACGATCCGGCCGTCGACGACCAAGGCGGCCGCCGAGTCGTGGTAGAAGGCCGAGATGCCGAGGATCGCGGTCATTTGTTTGCCACCAGTTTTCGTAGCCGGATTCGCAAGAATTCGGTTCTTCGCACTACGGCTGAATTCTTGCGAATCCAGCTACGGGTAAATCCCTTTCGGCCGATCGTGCAAGGATAGGTAAACGGGGCTTATACGGGACTTTTCGCGGGCGAGTCAATGTCACTTCGCGCCACGGCCCCCTCGGAAGCAGGGAGGCAGCGGCGTTTGCACGCCTTCCGTGCGGCACGTGCCGACGTGCATTCGGCGACGGTTGACCGCCGTGGTATATTTTATGCGAGTGTGGATGTGTGTCGGTGCCCCTCTTTTGGGGAAGCGGCCGACGGTGCCAGTCCCCATTTTCGGGCAGTGACTGCCGCAACCGCGTGGAAAAAGGGGACAGGCACCGAGCCGGCAGCGCTATTGGGCGATTTTCACACCACATGCGGCTCGGAGCCAGTCCCCATTTTCCACTCACCGCTTACAACTCGGGTAATGGGGTTTTCATGAAAGAGAAGCTTTTTCTTGGACTCGCGGTGGTTTTGGTGTTGATCGTCGGTTGCCGGCGCCGGCCGCCGGAAATGCCGGAGCCGGTCGGGACGGACCCGTTTCATGTGACCGGAGCTAATTTCGAGTCGGCCGTGCTCCAAAGCAACAAGCCGGTGCTGGTGGACTTCTTTGCTACCTGGTGCGGACCGTGCAAGGACATGGAACCGATCGTGCGTCAACTGGCCGCCGACTTCGAGGGCCGGGCCGTGGTGGGAAAGTTGGATACGGATCAGAACGTAGCGCTGTCGCGGCAGTTCCGCATCAAGAGCATTCCGACCTTCCTCGTCTTCAAGAACGGCAGAGAGGTCGACCGCATCAGCCGGACCCAGCCCAAATGGGTCCTGGCCGAAATGCTCGAGAAGCAGATCGGCGAGTGAGCCGTCGGGGTTGAGGACCGGCGGTGGGAGCGTTTTTCTTTGTTGTTGTTGCGAAGCCGCGAGCGGCTTAGACGAACTTCGTTACGCCGGGGGTGGCTACCGGATAACGGTCGTCGGCAGCGGGAAGCGTCGGGGGAACGCCGTCCCAGGCGTAGCTCGACGGGGACAGGTCTTGCTGGGAATTCATCGCCTGTTCCCAGGTGATCGCCTGGCCCGTGTACTCGGCCATGCGGCCGATGATGGCCAGCATCGTGCTGACGGCCATGTAACGGCCGTTGTTGATCGGCGTGCCGGCGCGGATGGCGGCGAACAGCGCCTGGTGCTCGAGGTCGTACATGCTGGGGCCCTTGTCCTCGCACCGCCACGGGTTCTTGCCCTCGATCGAGTAGCTGTTCAACACGTTGCAGCGGCCCTTGGTGCCGAAGAAGTTGTCGGTCGTATCGCTCCAGCACCCGGCCTGCTGGCGGCAATACGAGTAGAGTCGCACGCCGTTTTCGTACTCGTAGACGACGGCGTGATGGTCGTAGATGTCGCCGAACTTCGGATCGGTGCGGACCTGCCTTCCGCCCAGTCCCCAGACCCTCGCCGGCGGCTGATCGTGCATCGCCCAGGAGGCCTTGTCCAGGCTGTGGACGTGCTGTTCGCAGTTGTGGTCGCCGGAGAGCCAGGTGAAGTAGTACCAGTTGCGCATCTGGAACTTCATTTCCGTGTCGTCCTCCATCCGGCCGCGGTGCCAGAGGAAGCCCGTGTTGTAGGTCTCCTGCATCGCCACGATCTCGCCGATGGCCCCGTCGAGCACGCGCTGCATGATCTCCTGCGTGCCCAGGTGATACCGCCAGCAAAGGCCCGAGACGATGTTGAGTTTCTTCCGGTCGGCCTCCTCGGTCGTGGCCAGGACGGAGCGGATTCCCGGGGCGTCGACCGCCACCGGCTTCTCGCAGAAGACGTGCTTGCCGGCGTCGATGGCCGCTTTGAGGTGTATCGGGCGGAAGTGGGGCGGCGTGGCCAGGAGCACGACGTCCACGTCGCTGTCGATCAGTTTCTGGTAGCCGTCGAATCCGCTGAAGCAATGGTCGGCGTCGGCGGTGACCCGATCGGCTGCGCGGGTCTTCAGGCCGTTGAGACTCCGCTCCAGCCGGTCTTCGAAGGCGTCGGCCAGGGCGGTGATCTTCACGTTGGGATCGGCGTTCATCGCGTTGACGGCCGCACCCGTCCCACGGCCCCCGCAGCCGATCAGGCCTACCCGCAAGACGTCGTCGCCGGCGGCGTGGGCACTGCGGGCGATGGAAAGCCCGCCGGCCACGGCACCGGCCGCGGCGACGGTCGAAGTCTTCAGAAAGTCACGTCGCGAGGGACGCGGAGAAGTCGGTGAGGCGGCGTCTTGGGGCATGCTGGGGCTCCTTGGGATCGGGGTGGGCAGTGGCCGGGTTGGGTGCGGGGACCCGCGCAAAATGCGGGTAGGTCCAAAACCACAGTATAACCGGCCCGGCAACAACTGCAAGAGAATATCGAATATCGAACAAGTCACCGCAGCCGCTGCACGTACCGCACGAACTCGGCGTCGAGCGTCTCCAAATCGCCGAAGGCCGCCTCGAATTCCCTCACGCGTGTTTCCGGGTCGTCGTATAACAACGGCCGTTTCTCGGAGAGACTCTTCAGGTAAGCGACGTACTGCCGCGGATACCGCCGGATCAGGTAGTAGGTCAGCGACCAGGCCTCGGCGTACGCGTCCAGCCCCGACTCGGTATTGCGGAAACGCCGGTCGTCGGCGATCAACGTCCTGAGCGAATCGGCCGGGCGGTTTTCGAGGTACTTGCGAAACTGGACCAGCCGCGGCTGGTTGATCGTTCCGATGCTCCGCCAGCCGGTCGCGCTGTTCAGATCGGGCGTCTCGAAGAAGACGGCGATCCCCTCGCTGAACCAGCTCGGGCAGTCGCTGTACCGCCGGTGCAGGCCGCAGTTGAAGGCGATCTGGTGCGTCGCCTCGTGGACGATCGTGGCCACCTGACGCAGGGCTTCCGGCTGGGCCAGAATGGTCTCGATCGGCACGCCCTGATTCCCGCCCGGCAGCAGCCGCCGATATTGCTCGACGCCCGTCAGGTCGTACGTCGTCATCCGGTTGGTCCGCAGACTGAAGTAACCGATCAGCGAACCGGCCGCGTCGCCCAACTCCGCGCGGGAAAACTTCACGAACGAGGCCTGATCGGAGAAGACGATCGCCACCAGCGGGAACTCGGGCTCGGACAGCTTGAACCCTCGGTTGGTCCAGTAATTGTGGAACGCCCGATAGAGACGCTCGAACAGGCTGCCGCACCACTGGGCGTATCGTCGCGACGTGTTGTGGCAGATCGTGTAGTGCGCGGTCTGGTGCACCTCGAATCCGGCCGGCAACTCGGCCAAGAGCCGCCGCGACATCTCTTCGGCGGAAAAGGGCTCGAAGGGAACGTCGTCGGAAGCGTGTTCGACCAGTTCCTCGGGCGTGATCCCCCAGAGAACGCCGTCGCGGGACTCGACCAGCAGGCCGCCGTCCTGGGCCGTGACCAGCAGCCGGCCGCTGGCGTGGATCACCGCGCCGTCGCGCCGCAGCGTCACATGATCGACGCCCACGGCCCGGTCGGCCCAACCCAAACAGAGTGCGGCGAGAACCGGCAGCCAAAGGATGTTTTTTTGCATGCTCACATAAAGCCGCGACCGGTGGTCGCGCCAACACGTCATTCGTTCTCATTTGCCAATAATGCGCGACCCCCGGTCGCGGCTTTATCCCGAATGCGCGACCACCGGTCGCGGTTTTGTGTCCACACCCCTATTATACATGATCCTGCCGCCAAACGCCTGCCAGCCACACGGCCGCCGCGGTGATCAGGGCGAACAGGCCGATCATGGCCAGAGAAACCCCTGCCACCCGATCTTCCACCCCGGAGTGCAACAGGTCGAAAATCCGGATCGAGAGCGTGGTCACGCCGGGTGGGACCACCAGGATGCTGGCACCGAGTTCCGCCAGGGCCACCGCCATCGCCACCAGCCACGCCAACGCCACGGCCGGCCAGCGAAGCGGCAACGCGATCCGCCGAAGTTGGGCCAGCGAACCGGCGCCCTCGACCGCCGCGCCGTCGAGCATCTCGCGGGGAACCGTCCGCAACGCGTGCCAGACGATCAACATCGCCGGCGGAAACGCGGCGACGGACAACGCCAGCCACGGGGCAAGAATCGATCGGTCGTAGAGCCAATTCAGCAGACGCACGTTCGGCTGATTCAACAATCGGATGATGGCCATCCCCACCAACGGCCCCGGCACCGCCAGGCAGACCGCCGTCACGCCCAACACCGACAGCGCTCGCCCTTTTCCAGCCCGGGCGAACCACGCCAACGCCACGGCCACGCTCACCGCCGCGGTGGCCGCCAACGCGCCGATGCCCAGCGACCAGCCGAACTCGCGTCGATAGCGCCACGGGCTGGTGGCGATCATGGCGGCGCATTTCCCAGGCGACCAACCCTGCACGGGGCCCGCGCCCGACTCGGCGACCAGCCCGCCGCCTTTGCCGGCCTTATAGGCGAGGTTTCCCAGCGGAACACCGATCAGCATCAACAGCAGTAGCGCCGCCACGATCGCTGCCGGCCACCGCCACGGGCCGAGACCGAAGACTCGGTGATCTCGCAGACTGATCGGCCGATCGCGAGACATCAAGCGGGCACACATCAGCAAAGCGAGCATCACCAGGCCGCCGCTTATCACAACGCCGGAAAGCACGGTCAACGGCGGTTCGTCCAGCGGCGGCCCGAGGGCGAACTGGGTGTAAAGCTCCTCGGCGTACGTCCGCACCACGAACAGGTCGGTGACGGTCATTTCCCGGGCCGTGATCACGGCGACCCAAAGCGCGGCGATGCCCAGCGCCGGCAGCGAACGCCGCAGCGTCACCCGAAAGAACACGCGCGACGGCGAGGCGTCCAGCAGGGCCTGTTCTTCCAGCTCCCGTTCGACCAGCCGCAGTCCCACGCCGACGATCAGCACGACCCAGGGCACGGCGGCCATGCCGTGGACCCAGATCGCCCCGGCCCACCCTTGCAGCCAAACCGGCGCGCCGAAGGTTTGGGGGAACCACCCTTGCAGGCCGAACCCCGCCTGCCAGGCGGCGGTCTGGAGATACAGCGGCACGAAGAGCATCACCCCGACTAACCCGACGCCGAACCGCCGGCCCGGCACGTCGGTCCGCGCCAGCAGGGCGGCCAAAACGGTGCCCAGCGGCAGGGCGACCGCGCACGTAGCCCCGGTCAGCAGGAGCGTGTTCAATGCGAGTGTGCAGGTTCGCCCGTCCATGGCAAGAAGACCTCCGTTCATTCCGCGGTCGGCCGGACGGCCAACCGAAGCACCTCCGACGAACGCAGCAGCGGCTCGAGCCGTTGCAGGGCGTCGGCAGTCGGCTCGTCGCCGGAGACGAACCGGGCGGTCGCACGCAACCGGACGCCGGCTGTCCAGTAGGGATCGTCGGTGCGCAGGTGGAAGGGATCGCCGGGCCGGCCTTGCGTCGGGTTTCTCCAGCCCTCCAGCGCCGAGAGTTCCACGGACTCGCCGGCTGGCAGCCTTCGCGACGGAAGCTGCACCCTCACGCGCCAGATCTCCTGCCGGTCGAAGTACCACACGCCCGCATAGCGAAAGTGCATGGTGACGATGCAGTCCTCGGGCAGTTCCAGGTTGGCGCGGTCCAATTCGTTTTTCAGCACCACGTGCAGTTTCAGTTCTTCGCCGGGGCCGAGCGTCGTCGGCGAACCGGCGATCGAGAGCGTCAGTACCGGGTACGGCCTCGCTTCGCCCGACTTCCACGGTCCCAGGCCGATATGCCGGTTCTGGAGGTCGTCGATATAGTCGGGCAGTTCGAGCGGCGCGCCGGCGTCGATGGTCGGCGAGCCTTCCCGCGCCCGTCCCCATTGGTCCAACAGCGGGTCGGCGCCGATCGATCCTTCTTCCCAACCGAAGTCGCCGAAGCCGTGGATCTCGACGTGGCTCTGGTCGAGGTTCGATCCCCAGGTGAGCGGGTTGCGCCAATCGACGCCGTTATCGAAAAACAGATTGTGATGCGAGCGGAGCCCCCCGGCGGCGAACTGCGTCAGGGTCTCCTGCCCCTGGCGGTCCCCGTCGGCAAAGATCGCCTGGGCGCAATGGGTGAAAACGTTATTGGCGAGCAGGGGCTTCTCGGGCACGCCGTGGTATTTGCGCAGCTCGATGCCGGTTTGGCAGCGCTGGAACAGGTTGCCGAGGATGCGGTTCTGGTGACTGTTGCCGGAGTAGAAGCAGACGCCCACGTCGGCGTCGTGGATGCGGTTGTGTCGCACCAGGTAATGGCCGCGATCGGTCTTGCCCGCCCCGGGCCCGCTGCTGCGCTGGCCGCTGATCCTCACGCCGCGACGGACGTCGTAGATGTGGCAGCCCGTGACGACCATTTCCCGGGCGGCCCCTTTCGTGCCCACGCCGAGGCCGCCGTTGAAAATCTCGCAGGCGTCGACGAAGTTCGGTCCCGTATCGCCGCAGTCGATGCAGGAGACCAGGTGGGAATTCGAGCCGTGGTCGCCCCAGTAATACGAGTCGTGGACGATGCACCGGCGCAGCGCCGAGTTCGAACAGCTCGCGATATAGGCCGCGTAGGCGTTATCGACCGAGTTCGACACGTGGGCCACTTCGCAGTCGACCGCCTCGCAGTGATCGGCCGAGATGACCAGCCCGGTCGGTTG
>DATLAN010000361.1:0-2556 GCA_035527455.1 Thermoguttaceae bacterium | reverse complement strand
ATCCGTCGCAACATCCTTTTCGTGGAGCGAAACGATGAGAAGACTTGATGCGGTACTAATGGTAGTCGGGTTGTCGCTGGTTCTCGGCGGTACGGCCCAGGCGGCGTTGGTGTTGGGTACCGGCACCGGGGCCCTGTTGGGTGGCGACCTGACCGACCCGGAAAACGACGGACAACCGGACGCGGATGTCGGTTACAACGTCATCTTCTCCTCCACGAATGAACCCGGGTTCGGAGCCGGCCAGCTCTCGTTCAACGTGTTCGACAACCAGGTCGCCAACGGGAACGAAAAGTGGTGCTGCGACGGCGTGGACGCCGACGGCCATCAGTTGACCGTCCAGCTCACGACTCCCCAACCATACATCCTCACGCACTTTACGATGGCCTCCTCCGGCGATTCGCCCCTCCGCGACCCAACGGTCTGGGAGATCCGAGGCTCCAACGACGGAATCAATTTCGATACGATCTTCCGTCAAGACGCTCCCACAGCGCTGTGGACCGCCCGCAGCCAGGTGATCCGTTTCGACGGTGACGGCGTGGATTTTCCTATGCCCAAGCCGTACAGCTATTTTCAATATGACGTCACCCAAACCGGCGGCACCGAGCACGCCTTGAACGAAATCGAGTATTTCGGCATTCCCGGCGGCGAGATGCTGTATTGGGCCGGTGGCGCCGCGGGCGATTGGGGTACGGGGCCGTGGGTCACCGAAGCCGGCGATCCTGCTCCTGATCCCGGTTACCCCAAGGTCGATCCGGATACGAGAACTTACCACTGGGCAATCGTCGACCAGCCGACCACGCTCACCGTGGACGCCGGTCACTCGGCCGTTGCACTGGACCTCAACCAAGGGCAACTCCAAGTCGGCACGGGCAACAGCCTGACGATTACCGGCAGCCTCAGCGCTCTGGCCGGCACGCAGGTCACGCTGCAGGGCGGTTCGCAATTGATCGCCGGCAACGTTATGGCTCCGGCCGGCACGCAGATCACGCTGCTGCCCGGCTCGCAACTGACCGCCGGCTCCGCCAACGTCGACTTCATTCAGATGCAGAACAACTCCCAGTTCAGTATCGACAACGGGACCATTACCCGAGTTACCGTCGATTCGGCGGCAACCGCCACGGTCAGCACCGGCGGAAGCCTGACAGTCAATCAGATCATCATGCCCCCGGCGGGGACGTTCGTCAAAGGCGGCTCCGGCGAGCTTACCTTGGAAGAAATCACTGCCAGCGCGGGCACTACGGTCCGGATCGACGGAGGCGTGATGGCCGCCATCGGCGGACTGGGCAGTGCCAAGGATCTCGTGCTCAACGGCGGCGAGTTCAAGCTGTCGGGGAACCCGCAGATCATGCCGAACGAACTCGACTACGCCTTCTACAAGGACGCGCCCGAGAGCGAAATCCTGGCCATTGATGACGGGCTGCCCAATGCACAAAACGGCGGCCTGTTTTCCCTGGTGCCCACCAGTTCGAGTACCTGGACCGGCGAAGTCTGGCAAGCGGGCAATATAGACGACCAGTACTCTCAGATGTGGAGCGGTTTGGTCACCGCGCCCGTGACGGGCGAGTATGAAATCTACATCCACGGCGACGACTACGAGACGGTCTGGATCGATCTGAACCGCAACGGCGAATTCGAAGCGACCGCCGGCGAGTTGATCTCCAACAACACGACACCGGAAGGGTGGAACACGCCTCATACCGAGTACGCTAACTTGGAGCAGGGGAAGACCTACAACTTTGCGATTGCCCACCGTGAGGGCACCGGCGGCGACTGGGTGAACGTCGAGATCGGCATCCCCGGCGACCCCGGCGGGCGCGGCCGCATCAACCCCAGCGACCCGGCCCAGGCGGGCATATGGTCCGCCATGGGCGAGGCGGCGATCGACAGCGACATCGAGGTCACCGTGACCAACGATTCGGTGCTGAATCTGATCTCCAGCGGGGACGCCAACCTCGGTGCGCTGACGCTCACGCAGGGAACGCTCAGCATCACGGGGACGGTGGACAGGGTCACTTTCCCCAGCACGAGCATCGACGTGGTTGACGGCGCGCGCGTCGGCCTTGCCCCGCAGGTCCCCGTCGATTTCGGCACGGTCAGCGGCGCCATTGCCAAGGCCAACCCCGCGGTCAGCTCTTTCACGTTCTCGAAGGGCGGCCCGGCGACTTGGATCGTCGTGCCCGGCGACTTGCAGGATATGGACAAGGCCACGATCGATTCTTCGGAAGGCACGCTGCGGATGGTCGGCACCGGGTCTTGGGCCGGGGCGCACGCCATCAGCCTCTCCGGCGGCCGGATGGCCATCAGCGACGGCCTGGGCGTTGCCGGTTCGGGTCAGGTTTCCGCCAACCGCACCGGCCTGATCGGCGAGTGGACCTTCGACTCCGGCACCGGGGTCGATACGTCGCCTTTAGGGGCGGAGTCCGGAAATCACGCCGTCCTTTACGGTGCCGCCAGCATTGACAGCGCGGAGCCGGTCCCCGGTTTGGCTGGCCCGTACCTCGATTTGAGCGGAGGCGATGGATACGCGGTCGTGGACACCGTCATCGGCCGGTTCGA
>DATLAN010000360.1:0-2100 GCA_035527455.1 Thermoguttaceae bacterium | reverse complement strand
GTCACGACTTGCGGCGAAAACACCATGAAAGGGCCTGGAAAAAAAGAAACCCTTACGGCGCTTGCACTTAGGTGCGTTCTGGCGTAAACCTTCGTCCAACCCGTCGGCGCAGGGATTCGCCCAGGAGCGAGTCGGCTCCGGTGAGGGGGGCGAAGGGGAAAGGGTTCCGGCGCCCGTGCCGGAGACCAGGGGGTGACGAGCGGCGTTAAGAGGTGTCGTGAGCCGAGGGAACTGGGGCGGCGGCACCGAGCGCCAATCGACGCTCGTCGGAGAGATTCCAGGGCAGAAACGGTTGGATGTCTTCGGGCGCCTTCCCGCCGGCCGCGGCACAACTTTCCAAGTACCACGTCAGCCACAGCCGCGGATTGAGTTTCCAGTGGGCCAGCGTAGCCAAGAGCGAAAACATGGTCGCCGCCAAACGGCCGCTCCACAAGGATCCGGACCCATAGAAGTTTTTCCGTGCCACGGCCGGGCCGCGTCCCGCTCGCTCCGAAGCGTTGTTGTCCATCGGGATGCGCGGATCATCCACGAACCGAATGAGTCCCGGCCAGTGCTCTTCGAGGCTCTCCAGAACCTTGCGGCATGGTTGGCGGAGTTTGGGATCGGAAAGTTCTTCCACCGCCTCAGCGCGCATCGCCTCCACCGCCCGACGCAACAAAGCCTCTTGCTCCTGGAACTTCGCTGAGTCGGGAGGGTGCCGCAGACGTTCCCGATTGAACGAATAGACATGTCGAATGCGGCGCAGCCATGAAAGCGCCCAAGGCGTCAACTCCGACCAACCTTTGCCCACTCCCACGAAGTCCCGCCGCACATGCGCCCAGCAGAACGCCAACACGATCAGCCCCGACTTCACCTGGGCCATTGCCTTGTAGCCCGAGTACCGATCCACTTCCAAGACCCCCGAAGCCCCTGGGCCAAAATGCGACTGCGGCACCTCGTGACCGCGGCTGGGATCGAGCAGATAGATCACAGTGTCCGCGCCGAGAATGATCCACAACCACCAACCGTAGCCTTTTTTCCCGTCCAAAAGCACGAAAACCAGCCAACGGGTTTCGTCGGCCTGATGGAATCCGCCGAGCCGATTCCGCTTCAGCAAGGCCTCGTAGATCGGACGCAACATCGGCTCGATCCGCCCGAGCCCGCCGTTCACCGTGCCTGCCGGCAAGTCCAAATCGTACTGTTCGAGTTGCCCCAACAAGCGTTCCGTGGGTCGATACGACGAATACTTATCCAGCAAGACATGCACCCAAATCGAGATGCCGTAGTTGCCTTTGGGGATCAGCTTCGGCGGCGGCGGGGCCGTCAGCGTTCGTCGCGCAGGATCGCAATCGCACGTCGCCCGATACCGTCGCCGCCGAATCCGCCGACGATGCGCCCGCACCTCGATCTCCAGCAATTCCGAGTCCTCCGTGGCCGACATCACGGTGGCCGGCTTCCCGCACTGCGGGCAGGCCAGCGATTCCTCCGGTAACGGGACGAACTCCTCCTGGACGGGCAGATGGGAATAGTCACGCCGACCGTGTCCCGCATGGCCGCGCTGAGCGCCGCGCTTTTTCGCAGCAGCCGTGACTTCTTCGGGATCGAATAAATCGTTAGAACGGTCGCTGCGGGCAGACTTCTCCGACTTGCGACCAAAAAGCTTGTCTTGCAAGGCGCGGGTCTGTCCCCGGGATTGGTCAAGCTCCTCTTTCAACTGCTCGATGCGTTTGACGGCATCGGCATGTCGGCTCTTCCAATAGCCCACTTCCCGGCGAAAATCGCCCCGCAACTCCTCTAACGCCCGCTCCAGACGCTGCACGGCAGCGCAGTTCGCACAGAAAACTCTGGTCTCCCGTGTCTCGGTCGGATGTTCCAAAAGCGTGGCACTCATGGGGCCAAGCTTTACCCAAACCGACCGTTTTAGACCAGATCAATTTCCTCGCTACCATACCCCGATAGACGGGTTGGACGAAGGTTTACGAAATTTCGATTTCTTTCGCGCCCAAAGGGGGCGGTGAAAAAAATCCCCCTGCCCAGGGATGCCTCACTCGACGACCGCGAGCACAAGCGGCGGCCCGTAGACCTGGCTCTCCTCGCCGGAGGGGCCGCGCGCGACCAAGT
>DATLAN010000359.1:0-9397 GCA_035527455.1 Thermoguttaceae bacterium | reverse complement strand
CCCAACAGGGCCCCGGTGCCGGTACCCAACACCAACGCCGCCTGGGCCGTACCGCCGAGAACCAGCGACAACCCGACTACCATTAGTACCGCATCAAGTCTTCTCATCGTTTCGCTCCACGAAAAGGATGTTGCGACGGATTAAGTTCAGAACTTGCGGCTCTTCTCTGTTCTGCACCAAAACGAAGTGCCTCTTTTTCCAGAAAACAGTGTCTCTTTTTCCAGAAAACATGGCCCGGACAAAGGCGTCTCAGAAGGGAAAACGCCCGAGTCGGTCAGCAAAAGAATTTGTGAGAAAAAGGCGCTGCCTCAGCCGACTCTCGTAAGGTTCAAAACACGTTTCACGATACACGCGGATGAAGCCCAGCGAAACATGATAACCCATATTATTCTTATAATGTAGCAGAAACCCGGCTTATTCCAAGATTTCGGCAGCCTTTTTTCGAAAGCCTACCCAGCCTAGGGCCCAGCCTGTACCCCCTGGTCGCTTCATAATTCGGGCGCGGGCGGGCGGATTGGGGGCAAGGGGGAAGCTGCACAGCCAGGGCTCGCCTCCTACACGCAACGCGCCCGGCCTGCTTCTCGCTAAGAAGGATCCTGACGGAAGCGGCAATCCATGCGGCTGACGAATCATGCGGCTGACGAAGATAAGGCCCGATCGCCTCTCCCATCATTCCTCATCGATAGGTGGAGACGGACACAGCAACCGACTGGGAACCTCCGGAATCTTGTGCCCCAAATCTTCCAGAGGCCGGGCGAACTCGGCCGGGCACGGATGATAAGTGATTCCTGGAACCTCCCCGATTGGGGGTGCCCATTGTGGCTCGGCGTTCTTCTCCGGTCGGTCCTTCAGAGGAGGGTTTGCGTCAGGCAGGGAAGGTTTCTCAACGCTTCCCGGTGATGGCCCCGGGTTTGCGTCCGAGGGCTCGGTTGCAGCGTCGGCGGCCTGCTTCGGGCCCCATTTCGGCGCCTCCGGGGAGTCGGGGGCCGGCGAGGCATGAGGGTCCTCCCGATTCATGTCGGCGTACCACCGCGCAGCAACGACCCCCAAGCCGACCAGGATCGCGGCCGTCAGTCCGGCCACGGTCAGCAGCAATTTCTTTTTCATGGGGTGTCCTGGAGTCCGGGCAGCGGGTGGTGGCCCCCCCGGAACGCAGTCCGGGGGCGTTTGGCGATCGTTTGGAGGCGCCCGGTCGCCATGTGTTCTAACTGGCGGAACAACTCTCCAATTATTCGTCGTAGATTGCCGGCGCACAAGCAGCGCCGCAGCGACTCCTTCCACCGCGGGTTGTGCTGCTCAACAATAAGGGGTCGGCATAGTGAGCCTGTAGTGCTCCTGCGGCTTGAGAGGAATAGGCGTGTTGCCGCCCATCTACTCGTGCCCTCCCCGTCAGAAAGTTCGCAGACTGCCCGGCTTCTCGTGGTAGACTTGCGCTGCCCCGACACACACTACTACCGTGATGATGTCCGTTCGTAGTAACCGCATTCATGCTGTTCGGACGAATTGGACCCGATGAATCGGGGCACTACGAGCCTTGGTGAGAAAGCCCGCCTTGCGGAGCAGGTCGTTACGATGGACGCCACCGGCACAAAAGCCGAACTCGATCATCTCGTCCGTGCCCTCTCGCACGACATGAGCGCGAACTTCATGCTGTTGGAGAGTTCCTTCTCGCAGTTGAAGAAATCGCTTCGGGCGGTGTCGGGAGCCAAGCAGCCACGGGACGGAAATCTCGAAGGCACGTTGGGCCGCCGCGTCGCCCACGTCGACGCTTGCCTGCGCGAGTCGAAGCGGTTTCTCGACGATCTGGTCCATCTGGCCAAGACGGGCAAGGTCGAGATGGAGCCCGGCCGCGTGGAGCTGGCGGAGGTCGTCGGCGAGGTGCTGTTCGAGCAGCGGGAACTGCTGATCGAACGGGGCGTCGACGTGGCCGTACAACCGTTGTTGCCGGTGGTCTGGTGCAACGAGGGACGTGTGAAGCAGATCGTCACCAATCTCGTGCGCAACGCGGTCCATCACGGTTGCGACCCCGTAGACCCTCAATTAACCATTGGCCCGCTGCCGTCCGACAGCATCCTCATTGCGGGGGACGATGATGTCATGACGGGTTTCGCGATCCACGACAACGGGCCGGGAATCGAACGGCGGCATCGCCGGGAGATTTTCTTGCCGGGACGCCGGCTGGCCCAATCGGGCGCCGACGGGTCGGGCATGGGGTTGGCGATCGTCAAGAAGATCGTCGACCATTACGGGGGTTCGGTTTGCGTCGATCCGGAGTGCGAGGAGGGCACCCGGTTTCTCGTCGCGCTGCCATCGGCCGACGGCCGAACGGCCGTGCCCGAGGCCGACGTGGAAGGCCGCCGATGGAAGCTCCAACTCGACGTTCGCAGCAAGGAGCACGCCCGGCAGTTGCACGCCGTCCCGCAGCCCCAGCCGCATCTGCCGGGTTGAGGACGGCCCGTTGCTGCTGTTCGGCATTGTGGCCTTCGGCTGCTATATCAGCGAATCGCCTTAGGGCCCGCGCAGAAATAACTTGTCCAATTGGGTGGCACGCCCTGAGGAACGAAGGGCGTGGTTTGGCAGGTTTTCCACGCCCTTCGTTCCTCAGGGCGTGCCACCCTCGCTGAAAAATGTACAGGTTATTCCTGCGCAGAACCTTAGTCGCGCACCGCCACTGCCGACCCGTCGGCCGCCTTGACGTGATAGAAATCGCCGCCGGGCGTTGCGTCGACGATCACCTCGCCGTAGCCGGGCAACTCGATCCGCACTCCGCGGCGGGCACTAACCGGCGCGTGAGCGTACAATAGCCACTGGCGCTGATCTCCCTCGCCGATCACGCGGGCGAGAGAAAAGACGGGGATTTCCGTTTCCAGCGTCCACGGCCGGGGTGGATCGAGGCTGGTACTGAGCAGGAACCAACGCTCCACGTCCTTCCACTTCTCCGGGATCTTCGACTGGTACGGATGCCGCTGCGAACGGTTGGGCACCAACTCGCCGCGTCGCCAGAAACGCTGCAAGACCGGGTTCTGCCAAACCCGATCGACCGTGGCGATCATGGCCTCGAACTCGGCGGCGAACTCGGCCCGGGGCATCGTGCTGCCGCGGAACTCGCGGACCACACGCGGCCGAAGCAGCCACATGCCGAACTGCACGAAGCCCGCGTATCGCTCGGGCGACCACTTCTGTCCCGCCGCGAGATAATGGTCCATCTTCCGGCTGTTCTCCGACGACGGGCCGGCGTTGTTGCCGTCCCACACGGACATCTCGAACCAGAAGTCGGGCGTCTCGGCGTAGGCCTCGTCGAGCATGAACACCCAGTTCATCGACTCGATCTGCGGCGAGTGGACGCGGTAATCGGTCGAGTCGTTCCAGTTGTGCGTGTAGTAGGAGGGCGAGCCGCCTTCCCAGACGAGGTGCCACGGCTCGATCCGCTCCTCGGTGGTGAAGCTGTGGATGTCCCACTCCTCCCAGCGGCCGAAATGCGGCGGGCCGAACGCGCCGTAGCCGACCAGCAGACTGTGCTTCCGCCAGATCTCGCTCTGCAGGCCGTCGCGAACTCCTTTCAACAGGGCGGCGTAGCGCGGCAGGTATCCCTCGGCCATCACCCGCCGCTGGTAGAAGCCGGAACGGCCCGTGCCGTGTTGGTCGACGTACCGCTTGCTGCTGGCCTCGACGTCGTTCTTGGGCTTGAGCTTTCGGGCCTCGTTGTTCGAGAGCAGGATCACCAGCGGTGGGTCGGGATACCATTGTTGAAGCTGCTCGAACGCGGCGGAGTTCGTGTTGCACACGCCCGCCTCGTACCAGGGCTCGACGGCTCCCAGCGGCGAGAGTGTCGTTTGCAGTTCGCCTTGAAGATCGATCGTCAAGGGGCTTTTCTGCGGCGGCAGGTTGCGCCACTTGCCCGGCTGTTCGCGGGGGAATTCCTTGCTGTAGAGGACCGATTCCCACTGACCGGCACGCAACGAAATGGGCGCCTTCCATCGGGCGAGCTTCTCGACCCAGGGCTTCGCGTCTTCCGGGTACTGCTCGGCACCGGGATTCGGGAAGGGCAAGGTGGGCATGATGTGGTGCCCGGCTTCCAGCAGTTCGATCTGGTAATCGCTGGAGAACTTCGGCCGGCCGAAGCCGTTGGCCCAATGCGACACCACCGGCAGCGGCCACCCGCCGGGGTCGAAGTTCTTCTTGGTCAACTCGACGGCCATTTCCTTGGCTACCGCCCGCACGTCGGCAGCCGAGCCGTTTTGCGGCATCGCGGCCGTTGCCAAGGCGATCGAAAGCGCGGCCAAAGAAACGCGGGAGATGTACGGTCCAGCAGACATGATGCGATCTCCTTTATTCTCGGCCGGCCCCTAAGTTTCGTGGCAGAGGCCGGGTACTCGATCCCCATAACCGTTCGGGTGGCTCTTGAACCAGTTCCAGGCCGTGGCCACGATCCGGTCGATCTCGGTGTAATCGGCCGACCAGCCGAGTTCGTCGCGGATCTTGGTGGCGTCGGCGTATAGAATCGCCGGGTCGCCGGGGCGTCGTTGGCCGAAATCGATGGGGATTTCCGCGCCGGTCACCCGTCGGGCCGCCTCGATCACCTCGTTGACCGAGTAGGCCTTGCCGATTCCCAGGTTGTAGAACCGGCCGTCGCCGGGCTTTAGCGCCTCCATCGCCACGATATGGGCGGCGCAGAGGTCCTCGACGTGGATGTAGTCGCGCAGGCACGTCCCGTCCGGCGTGGGATAGTCGGTGCCGAACACGGTGACCTTCTCCCGCCGGCCCGAGGCGGCCAGCAGCAATACGGGGATCAAGTGCGTCTCCGGATCGTGATCTTCGCCCAACGTGCCGTCGGCCGCCGCTCCGGCCACGTTGAAGTAGCGCAACGAGACGAACGAGAACTCCCTGTCCGCCGCGCCATAGTCTTTCAGCACCCGCTCGACGAACCACTTCGACCAGCCGTATGGGTTGATCGGCTGCTGGGGCATGGTCTCCACGATGGGGGTCGTCTCGGGCTCGCCGTACGTGGCACAGGTGGAACTGAACACCAGCCGCTTCACACCCGCCGCGTGCATCGCCCTGAGCAGGCTGACCGTGCCGGCCGTGTTGTTCTCGTAGTAGCTCAGCGGCTCGGTGACCGACTCGCCCACGTAGGCCAGCGCGGCGAAGTGCATCACGCAGTCGATCTCCCGCTGAAGCAGCAGGTCGGCGATCGCCCGGGTGTCGGCCAGCTCGATCTTGTGAAAGGCGGCTTGCGGATGAACGGCCTGCCGGTGCCCTCGGTAAAGATTATCGATTACGGTGACGCGGTGTCCGGCCTCGACCAGTTGTTTGACGGCATGGGAGCCGATATAACCCGCACCGCCGGCGACCATCACGTTCATCCGAGTTCCTTTGCTTCAGCGCCCGCTAAACGTCAACATTCCGCAATTCTACGCTGCAGGGCTGGCGTTGCCCCCATGAGTGGAGTATACCTTTGGAAACGGCCGCGCCGGGCACAGTCGACGAAAGCCTATCTATTGTGTAACATTGGGCACAGTTCGGCCATCCCACTTCCTTGCGGGGTCTTCGGTCATGAAAATCGCGGTCACGGGGGCCTACGGCCAACTCGGTGGGGAATTGTGTCGGCTGTTGGGTGACGATGCCGCCGGGCTGGACATCGACACGCTCGATCTGACCGATGGCCCGGCCGTGATCGCGGCGCTGTCGGACCTGGCTCCCGATGCGGTCGTCCATTGTGCCGCTTACACCCGGGTGGACCGTGCCGAAAGCGAGCCGGAGGCCTGCGAGGCGGTCAACGTCACGGCGGTGGAACACCTGGTCGAAGCCTGCGGCCGGCTCGATTGCCCACTGGTCCAGATCAGCACCGATTACGTCTTCGGCGGCCCGGCGTATCGCACCGCGCCGTTCTGCGAAGACGACCCGCCGTCGCCGCAGGGCGTGTATGCCCGATCCAAGCTCGCCGGCGAACGGGCAGCCGGGCGGCATTCGAAGCACCTGATCGTGCGGACGTGCGGGCTCTACGCCCGGCCGTCGGACCAGCGGGCCGGCAACTTCGTCAAAACGATGCTCCGGCTGGGACGCTCGCAGCAAGAACCGCGGGTGGTCTGCGATCAACAGTGCACGCCCAGCTACGTCCCGCACGTGGCCGAGGCCGTCTTGTCGCTGCTGGGAACTCCGGCAGGTCGCCCGGCCCCTTGGGGGATTTATCACGTGACCAACGCCGGCGCGACGAACTGGTACGAGTTCGCCAAGGAGATCTTACGGCTGGCCGGCATGGACGTAACGGTTCAGCCGATCACGACCGCCGAATACGCGGCTGCCGCTCCGCGTCCGGCTTACAGCGTGCTGGACACGACGAAGTACGAAGCGCTCGGCGGCCCGGTGATGCCCACGTGGGAATCGGCGCTGAGTTCGTATATCGAGGAGTGGAAGACTGTCGGGGAAGAGTAGTTTTCAGTTTTCAGTTTTCAGTTTTCAGTTATCAGTTTTCAGTTGCCAGTGACGCCGGGTGAACCGCTTACTTGATTGTCCTGCTGTGCGACGTGCGCAAGAGGGAACCACACGATACCGCTTCGTCCCAAAGAGGTAATGTTCGGGCAACCAACGACACGAGCTGACAACTGAAAACTGGACTTTTGCAAAATGGTCCCCTCTCCCTCTGGGAGAGGGTTAGGGTGAGGGCAATTCGCCGAAAAGGCCTTGCCGTGCTTGCGCGCCTTCCCTATACCCTCACCCCCGGCCCCTCTCCCAGAGGGAGAGGGGAGATCGAATCTGCGTTTTGCAAAAGTCCACTGACGAACTGACGAACTGACGAACTGACAACTGACAACTGACAACTGATAACTCCCCCCCACCCCCATGCACCATTCTCCCAACAGCAAAGTGGCCCTGATCACCGGCAGCGGCAAGCGTCGGGTGGGCAACGTGGTGGCCGAGACGCTGGCCCGGCGGGGATACGCCGTGGCCGTGCATTACCGCCGCTCGGCCGAAGAGGCGCGGGAAACGGTTGCCCGGCTCGAACAGCTAGGTACCAACGCCCGAGCGTTTCAGGCCGACGTCGCCGATGAAGCCGAGGTCGAGGGGCTTTTCCGGCAGACGCTGGACCATTTTGGTCGGATCGACGTGCTGGTCACCGCCGCTGCCGTCTGGGAATCCAAGCCGCTGGAAGAGATCACCGCCGAAGACGTCCGGCGTCAGTTCGAGATCAACGCGCTGGGCACGTTCCTCTGCTGTCGCCGGGCCGGGCTGATCATGGTCGGACAGCCCGAGGGCGGATCGATCGTGACCATCGGCGATTGGGCGACGGCGCGGCCGTATCCCAACTACGCCGCCTATTTCGTCGGCAAGGGGGCCATTCCCACGATCACGCGGACGATGGCGATCGAACTGGCCCGGCGGAACCCGAGGGTCCGCGTCAACTGCATCCTTCCCGGCCCCGTGATGGTGCCGGAAGATCTCTCGGAAGCCGACGTCAAGGGCGCGGTCGCCGGCACGCTGCTCAAGCGCGTCGGCCGGCCGGAGAACGTCGCCCAGGCCGTCTTATCGCTGATCGAAAACGATTTCGTGACCGGCGTCTGCCTGCCGGTCGACGGGGGCCGGATGATCGGCTAGACCTGCTCGACGAACAATCCTCGACGGCGTCGTTCGCCGCGCCGGGTGTCGTCGATGATTTCCGACACCTCTTTGACGTTGTCGATCCCCCGCAGAAAGAGTTCCGGATGAGATCGGTCGGAGGAGGTGATGTGAATCGTGCCGGTGCCCACCAGCCGCTCCAGGACCGTCTGTTCGAAGGTGATATCGTCCATGTCGATAACCTCGATCCGGTCGGTCACTCGCCGTAGGATGCCCGAGTGGTGAATCAGTCGCTGGGTGGTGAACTGGTAGCTGATGTTCCAGCGGCGATAGGCGTACTTCAGCAGTTGGTGGATCCACAGCGCGATCAGTCCGATCGCCGCGACCCACCAGAACCACCCTTTCCAGATCACGATCCCCACGATCAGCGCGACCAGCGTGATCAGCCCGCTGAGCACCCAGGCCCCGATCATGGCCTTGGCGCAAAAGTGGCCTCGCCAGAGTTCCCGCTCGGGTTCGTCCTTGGCCGCTTGCCGGTCGGCGGCGATCTCTTGAAATCTCTCTCGCGGGCCGCGTGGGGCATCGGCATCGGCCGGGCCGCGTCCCCCTCCCGTGGCGGCGTATTCGGAAACCGCCCCTGTCGCCCCCGCCCCTTCGAGCGGGAACTCCTGTTGTGCCAGGTCCATCCGCTCGCCGCACTTGTGGCAGTAGACCGCGTTGTGGACGACTTCCGCGCCGCATTCGGGACATAACATCGAATCGATCCCCCTCACCAGACCAGTGAACCGTACTTGCCAGAGGGCATTATAGGAATCAGGCGGCCGAATGGGGAGAGGAATTGGCGTTTTCTCACACGATCGATTGCCATCGGCCCGGTCTTGTAGAAACCCAAGCCCGGCGACTGAGGGACGTAAGAAAAAACTTTTTGACAAAACCGAAACATTTTGCTATACTCACGGCATTGCGACGCTCACCATCTTTCCAACCCGTCGGGCATTGAGCCCGGAGGCAGCCTAGGCACCCACACGAAAGCGGCTGTTCGACCGGGTGGCCTTTCTTCTTGGATTGCCGTGCTCTGATCGGCCCATCGCCAGGGCTGATTCTCCCGTGATTCGACCCGAGGGTGGATCTTCCGGACCTGCCCCGATCGCGGGGCGGTCCCGTCGTCCACCAAGAGGCCCCCGGCTTCGCCGACAGTTCCAGTCGCAACTATCGAAACACCTGACTACAACCGGATTCTACAACTCATGGAGGCTCAATGATGAATCGCTTCGCTCTGATCGGCAGTTTGACGCTGGCGCTGATGTCTTTCGGCGCGGGATCCACCCGGGCAGATGCAACCGTGGAGGCGACCGCCGAGATGGACGAGATGGACTTGCTCTACGACTTCACCACCGCAGACGCACATCGCGCAACCGAGCCGTCGAGCCCCTACGAAGGCGGCCGTTTCTTCAGCCGGTTCGTTTCCGCCGACCTGCCGGCGGGCGATTCCTCCATCGATTTCCTCTTCCGCGGGCCTTCGGCAGCGGGCAACCCTCTGGACTTCTTGCACCCGTCTCACGCCGTCGCGCACGCAGGCCGATTCGCCGAATGGTCGTTCCAGGACGTGTTCGCCGATATCTCTTCGGGCGGCATCACCCAGGCGAGCACGTCGGACGAGCAGCCCGGTCCGAAGGCGGCCGGTTCAGGATTCCGCCGTCGCCGCGGCGGCCCCTCCCGGCAATGGACGACCGACGGCGAATCGGTTCCCGAATCGTCCGTCTTCGTCCTGCTGGCTCTGGGCGGCGTATGCCTGCTGGCCTGGGCCGCCGAAGCACGCGGCACCAAGAGGGCGGCGACCGCC
>DATLAN010000358.1:0-12557 GCA_035527455.1 Thermoguttaceae bacterium | reverse complement strand
TTTCGGCGGCTACACGCTCACGCCGCCGGCGGGCGAGAGCCTGATGCCCATCCTTCAGGGGCAGACCCGGCGGCGCGGGCCGATCTTCTGGGAGCACGAGGGCAATCGGGCGGTGCGCGACGGCAAGTGGAAACTGGTCTCTCGTTATCCCGGCGATTGGGAACTGTACGACATGGAGGCCGACCGGACCGAATCGAACGACCTGGCTGCCCGATTCCCCGTCATTGTCCAGGATCTCGCCCGCGCTTACGAAACCTGGGCCGCCAAGTCGAACGTCGAGCAGTGGAGAAAATAGCCGCGAGCCGCGGGGCTTCCGAACAGCGAGCCGCGGGGCTTGTGAAGCCGCGAGCCGCGGGGCTTGTCCCCGCGCGAATCGGCGCAAGAAAACACGTCGGGACAAGCCCGACGGCTCGCTATGAAAATGAAAACCGACACGCAAGAAACAGGGCGTCGCAATGAACTCGGAACAACCCTTCGCCCTGCTGATCACCTGGACCTGCTACGGGACCTGGCTGCCGGGCGATCCCCGGGGACACGTGTCCGATACGCTGCAGCCGGGCGGCTCGCGCCTTCCCAAGCGAAATACGCCCGGCACGCCGTATGCGACGGGGGACGAGTACACGTTGCTCGAGGCACAACAACGCCAGAAATGGCCCATGGTGCACTTGACGCGCGATCAGGCCCAGGCCGTGGTCGAACGGATGGTCGAGGCCGCCGAGGAGCGGCACTGGCGAATCCTGCGAGCAGCGGTGATGTGTCATCACGTACACGTCGTGGTGACCGATTGTCCGGACGACGGTCCGGCCGTGCGACGGGTTCTCAAGGGCACGACCCAGGCGCGACTGAGCGAGCGCGCCGCGGCGCCCTGTCGCTGGTGGACAAAGAAGGGCAGCGACCGGTATTTGCACACGGAAGAAGCGATCGAAAATGCCGTCCGTTACGTTGCCCGGCAGAAGGGGATTCTGGCCGAAGTCGTCGACATGCAGGTAGTCTGAACGCCAATAGATCGCCAGGTCAAAACGCGAGCCGCGAAGCTTCAGGGCAGCGAGCCGCGGGGCTTGTCCCCGCGCGAATCGGCACAAGAACACACGTCGGGACAAGCCCGACGGCTCGCTGGGCTTTCCGGACGGCTCGCTGGACTCTCCCGACGGCTCGCTGGACTCTCCGGGGACACGCAACTTCACTACCCATTGACGAATTCCGCCCATTCGGGTAACGTCAACTCCATGATTGAACCTCCCGATTCCGAAGCGGCCAGGCAGAAGCTGGTCGAGCAGTATACGGAGATCGCGCGGCTGGCCGGCGGACTGGCCCACGAGATCAAGAACCCGCTGTCGACCATCCGGCTGAACATGGAACTGCTGGCCGAGGATTTCGGCGAGGCCGCCACGCTGCGCGAACGCCGGGCGTTGGCCAAGGTGAACGTGGTGCAGCGGGAGTGCCAGCGGTTGGAGGACCTGCTGGACAACTTCCTCAGCTTCGCCAAGGTCCGCCAGTTGGACCTGAAGCCGAACGATCTGAACCGCCAGGTCCGCCGGGTGCTCGCTTTCTTCGCTCCCCAGGCCGCCGAAGCGGACATCGAGGTGGTCGACTACTTGTCGGCCGACTTGCCCACCGTGCTCTTGGACGGCGAGTCGTTCCACGCGGCGCTGTTGAACCTGGTGCTCAACGCGCAGCAGGCCATGCCGGAGGGAGGGCAATTGGTGGTCCGCACGTATCCTACCGCCGACGGCGTGGCGCTGGACCTGATCGACACCGGCTACGGCATGGACGAGGAGACGAAACGCCGCGTCTTCGACGCCTTCTTCTCCACGAAGCGCGGCGGGTCGGGCTTGGGCCTGCCCACCACCCGAAAAATCATCGAAGCCCACGGCGGCCGGATCGCCCTGGAGAGCGAGCCGGGCCGCGGCACCCACTTCACCGTCAAGCTGCCCGTCCCGGCCAGGCTGCCGGGAGTTGCCGAGGGTTCTTGGCCCCAAAACGTTTGACTTCGAACGTAATCCCTGGCAGAATGGCTCCCAGTGTTCGATGGCGTCCGATCCTGTTTGTCCGAGGAGAATGTTATGGTCTCGAGAGGTGCTGCGCTGGGAGGGATTCTTGGAGTTCTCGTGCTGGTGTCCGCCGTTTCCCGGGCGGATCAACCGAAACTGGGGTACACCGGTACGCTGATCCAACTGAAGGGCGAGTATGAGCCGTTCGGCGGCTACCGGGTCGACTCGGTTCGGCCGGGTACGCCGGCCGCCGCCATGGGCTTGGAACGCGGCGACGTCGTCGCCTTCATCGGCCAGAACATGGCGTTCACCACCCACGAGGCGTACCTGTACGCGCTGAGACAGCAGTCGAGAACCGCCAAGATCGGCATCATCAACGTGCGAAACGGGAAGCTGGTCTGGGCCACGTGTCGCCTCAATCACGACCCGGCACCACACCAGGCCGAGACAATACCCAACGGAGTCATCATGGTCGACTTCGCGCGCAACATGCGCGGCGGGTCGTGAACCGCGCATGAATGATCCACGAAGAGCACGAAGGGCACAAAGGAAGATCCAGAAGACGGGAAGGGAAGGGAAACGGCGAGAGGCAGGAAGGACGATTGCAGGTTCCGAGGGCGTTGCCGAGAACACGCGATAGTTCACCGGACTACGGTGTTTTCCCAGGTGACGTTGCCGTCGGCGGTCACCGTGCATGTGAACCGGTGCTTGGCGGCTTCGACCGTGAGGGTTCCGGATAGCCACTGCTGCGTGATGGGACCGGAGGAACCTTCCGGCCGGTAGACGTCTTGGTGGTCGGAGTAATCCCATGCCGCGCCGTCGCGGAGGACCTCCGGCAAGTCGTTCTCGGCGTTGTGGCGGATCGCCAGCGTCTTGCCGTCGGTGCCGGTCAGCGTCGCCCGTCCTTCGGCCAGCCGGCTGGTATCGAGCTTGCCCTCGGCGGCGATTGCCCGCTGGAACGCCTGGAAGCTGCCGTGCTCGCTCGTTTCACCGACTTCCAGGGCGAAACCGGCGTAGCCTTTGCCTTCGGCGGTGGTTTCGAAGAACTGCTCGTCCTGATAGAGCACGCCCCGCTCGTTCGGTTTGGGCTGTTGCGTCCGCTTGTCGATTTCGTCGGAGACCAGCGGGAGCGAGTAATCGGTATACGCGGGCAGTTGGATCGGGCGGATGGCCAGGTAGGTCTTCTCCATCTCGGCGAACCAGACGCCGCCGGCCACCTCGCGCCGGGCCGAGTGAGGCAGTTGGAAGTAGAACGTCCGCTCACCCCGATCGGCCGGCCGGAGCCAGATCAGGAGGTTTTCGTATTGGGCGATCTGGTCGCCTTCGTTCTTGACGGAATGCTCGCCCAACTTGCCGGTGTTGGCCACGAAATAGTCGACGCCGCGCTTCGCGTTGAAGATCGTCATCTTCAGCATGCTCGGCGTCCAAGGCTGCATCGGCTCCTTGGAGCGGGCGCTGCCCAACTGGTAGCTCTTGCCGAAGAAGGTCGTTTCCCAGTACCGCGGCTCGGTCGGCTCGATCGGCTCGGCCGGGTCCCACAGACTGTAGTCGGGCTTGGTGGCGTGCAACTCGACCGGCCGTGCGAAGTTCTTGTGTGCCAGCTCGACGACGGCCGCCGGGGGGCGGTAGCTGCTGGTGATATGGTGTACGTCGTCGTAATGGCCCGTGGGATTTTCGATCGCCGCATCGCCGAAGTAGAGCCACAGCGGCTGGACGGCCCCGCCGCCGAAGACGACGTTGCCGCCGCCGTAGTCGCGATTGTTGGGCCCACCGAATCCGCCCCGCCAGTACTTCACGGCCCCGGCGGCGTAGAGCCAATCGAGCGCGGCCTTGGCCAGCTTCTTCACCTCGGGGTCCTTGGCGAAGTCGTAGAGGTTGTGGTAGGGCGCCAGCGTATGGCCGTGGTAGTTTTCGCTGTCCCATTCCATCATGCCCACGTGGTAGAGCATGCGGACGTAGGCGAGGATTCTCTGCTTGTAGAGTCGGCGGGTGGCCTCGTTGCCGGTATGTTCGGCCATGAGGTAGACGGACGTGTCGGTCATCGCGCGGAGGTTGTCGGTCCGGCGGAGGTCGACCCAGGAGCCCTTGGCGTCGGGTCCCCAGACGCCGCCTTTGCCTCCGGTGCCGTAGACGGGATGCGGCCGGCCGTAGGGATCCTGTTCGGTCCAGATCGCGGCGCCCTTGCGGAATTTTTCCCTATACTCGGACGACAGGGCGTCGCCGAAATAGAAGTACTTGCGCATCTGGCCTTTGAGCGTGAAGCACCAATAGAAGTCGACGCCCATGGTGTGTCGGTGATCGGCCCGCTGCGCGTCGTCCTCCTCGAACGCCTTGACGGCCCGCTCTTTCTCGCCGAGCAGGTATGCCCACATCATCTGCGGATAGCCCGCCTTTTCGTTCTCCCCCCAGGTGTTGAAGCCCAGGCTTTGCTTCGACCAGTACTCCAACGCGTGGCCGGCCCGGGCGGCGAACGCGTCCTCCCACTCCGCCGGCCAGGGGTTGTTCAGCTTCGGATCGGTCGGGAACGGCCGGACGCGCACGTGACCACGGTCGTCGCGATAGGTCTTCTCCGCGCCCGCCAGCGGGCCGGCGGAAATCACGACCACGGTCAACCACACGAAAGAAAGAGCTTGCTTCGGCACGGTTCTTGTCTCCTGTCGGGAAGCCATAGTAGCCGTCTCGCTCCGCGAGACGAGACTTCATCTCGCGGAGCGAGATGGCTACATTACGGAGCTACATTACGGAGCTGCATTACGGAGCGAGATGGCTGCATTGTAGCCTTCGGACGCCGGCGGAATCAAGGTTCCACGTCCAAGGCGGTCGCCTCGTGCGCGGCGGAGAGAATCGCCTCGCCGGCAAAGGGCTTGTGCAGGCACTGAGCGAAGGGCAACGCCTCGACGCGGGCTTCCAGTTCCCCCGAAGGCCAGCCGCTGATCACGATCACCTGCATGCGGGGATTCGCCGCCTGCAGCGCCGCGGCCACGTCGACTCCGTCCATCTGGTCGCGCAGGATCCAGTCCACGACCAGCAGGTCGATCGGATAGTCGGCCCCCACGTCCAGGGCCTCTTGGGCGTTGGCGGCGGTGAAGACGGCGAAGCCTTCGCAGGAGAGCAACAACCGCAGCGATTCGCAATAGGCGGGTTCGTCGTCGACAACAAGGACTCGTATCATGGCCAGCTATTCTCGTTGCACAAGGGACGGCTGAAGTGTAGGGGCGGGAGGTTTGGAGGGTGTAACCGGCAGGACGATCGTCGTCGTGGTTCCCTTGCCGGCGGCGCTCTGGATGCGGATGGTTCCCCCGTGCTGTTCGACGACGCCGTACGCCGTGCTCAAGCCCAATCCGCTGGCCCCCTCCCGTTGGCGCGTGGTGTAGAAGGGGTCGAAGGCGTGGCAGAGTTCCTCCTCGGACATGCCGCGTCCCCGGTCTTCGATGACCGCGCGGACCGAGTCGCCCGCCGGTTCGATCCGCACCACCACGCGGCCTTCAGGTCTCGACGCCTGAAGGGCATTGGAGATCAGGTTGACGAAGACCTGCGTCATTTCCGTGGGATTGATCGTGACTTCGGGCAGTTCCTCGCTGATCTGAAGTTGCAGGTCGGCCTTTTTCTCCGCGGCCAAGCTGCGCGTGAGGTCCCTCGCACGCCGGGCCACGTCGCCCAAGTCGTTCGGCCACTTCTCCGACACCTCTTCTTTGGCGAACTGCAACACGCTACGGACGATCCGGCTGCAGCGGAAGGCCTGGTCCTGGATGTGGCGAAGACACGACTCGGGAGTCTCGTCGATCTCCGGGCGCTGGTCGGCCAACATCGCGATCTTGGCGTACAACACGATCGCGCCCAGCGGATTGTTGATCTCGTGCGCAAGGCCCGCGGCCAACGTGCCGATGGAAGCCAGCCGTTCGGCGCGTCGCAGTCTCTCTTGTGCGTGCTTGCGTTCGGTGACGTCGTGGCACGTGTAGAGCAGGGTGCCGTCCTTGATGCGCACCCGTTTCACGTTGACCAGCAAGGATCGCGTCTCTCCGGATTTGACCGTGACGTCTCGCTCGATATTGCTGATTTCCTTCCGGCCGATCAGTTCGTCCGGATCGAAAAGGCCTTCGCCCAGCAGAAGGGCGATGTTGCCGAGATTGCGGATCTCGTCGGGCGCATAACCGAAAATGGCGTCGACGTTGGGAGAAATGAACGTGAACCGTCCCCGATCGTCCGTGATGAACACGGCGTCCGAGATGGTTCCCAGCGTACTGCGATACAGGGCCTCGCTCTCGCGGAGTTCTCGCTCGACCTTTTGGCGCTCGTCGATTTCCTTTCGCAGGCGGCGGTTGGTTTCGAACAGTTCCGCCGTGCGTTCTCGAGTCCAATCGTCCAGCTTGTCGTGCGCCTTCTTCAGCGCGTCTTCCGCGCATGCCAGCAAGACGGACGACCCCAACCCGACGGCGGCTTCTTCCAGGGCCCGGACGGTTTCCGGCGGGACCATGTTCTCCCGGGGATCGGCGACGTGGATCACGCCCACGATGCGGTCGCCCGAACGAATGGGGACCAGGGCCACCGATTCGTATCCGGCTTCGTTGCACCGGTTGCGAGTCTGTCCTTTCTCTTCTTCCTTGACGGTGGCCAGGAAGCGGGTGGTGCCGTTGATGTAGAAGGACCCGCCCGTGGTGAAGAACGGAAGACTCGCGTCCGTGGTTCCTCGGGCGACGTTGATGCACATGCACCGGTCGGTCTTGATCGACAGGGGGCTTTCCAATTCATAGAAATCCCGGCTGAAGCCCGTGTATGCCTCATAGGGGATGTTTCCCTCTTCGTCCAAGAGCCGGATTCCCACGGCTTCGCAGGCGGTGAACGTCTGGATTTCCACCACGAGTTCTTCGAGCAGGGGGAATTTTTCGGCGTAGCGGTTGGCGATCTCCAGCAAACGGTGCGAGAGTTGCGGCGATTCTTCGGTGCGTCTCGGCTCGGTCGCGTCTTCGGCCACACCGATGCAGCCGACCACCCGTTCTTCCGCGTCGCGCAGAGGGCCGACGCGTGTGCGATAGGTGCGTCCGTTCCAGCGGTGTTCGAGGAAGGATTCTTCTCCTCGCAGGGCGCGCCGGTGGGCGTCGGCCAACAGATCCGCGGGATCTTCCGTCCGGAAATACTCCGGAAGTTCTCTTCCCACGAGTTCGCAGCCCCGGAGATCCAGCGCGGCCAATCCGGCCCCCAGCGCTGCGGTGAATCGCAATTGGCGGTCCGTCAGCCAGATGACGGCCGGCAGGCGTTCGGCCACCTGCCGCAGAAGGGGACCGTTGCCCCCAGAGAACCACAGTCCTTGCATATCGTCGGCCATAGGTCTGCCCTCCCAACGTACCGACACCAACCGCGGGAAAATTCCATGCACCAGAGTATGTGGTGCTCCATGCATCAGAGTATATCACGATGCGACCAGCCCGGCAACCCCAGTCGAGTGGTTCCTTAGGTGCCGCCGTCTGACACAGGAAGGTTGTTTCGCGACTCAGTGCCTGCGCGAGAATGAGAATAACCCGTACGCTTTCCAGGCGAGGGTGGCACGTTCCAGGCGAGGGTGGCACGCCCTGAGGAACGAAGGGCGTGGAGAACCTGCCAAACCACGCCCTTCGTTCCTCAGGGCGTGCCACCCCTCCACGAAATGGGTTGTTCTTGCGCGGCGCCTTACCGACCCGCGTAGCATACCACGCGGCCGTCCGCCGTGGTGAAATAAAGGCGGCCGGCGGAGGCGGCGAAACTGTCGTGGACGGGCGAGGACTTCAGCTCGTACTCCGCTTGGGTCCGGCCGTCTTCCGCCGAAACGGCCCAAAGTGCCACGGGGCTTTTCGGCTCTCTCGCGTCGAAGTCGTCGACCTGCTCGGGCCCGGCGAAGAACAGCGTGTCGCCGGCCAGGAGCATCGCGCGGGGGTAGAAGGGAATGGACCGCGACCAGAGGTAATTCACGCCGGTACTGGATCTGCGGCCCTTTTCCGCTGCCTTTCCCTCCACCGTCGTGACGGGCCGGAGATCCGCCGCGAAGAGGTGGCACTGCGACTGCAAGCCGAGGTGGCTGCCGGTGATCGTGTACTCCTTGCGGCCGAAACCCAGCGCGCGGTTTCCGCTACGGACCAGCATCTTGCCGGAGACGTGCGTGTTGCCCGCGCTCCCCCAGCCGCCGTATCCGCCGCCCATCGACCGCCCGATCTGCAGGTAGGTGCGGTGCCACCAGGTGTCGTCCAGGTAGCCGGCCGAACAGAACAGGTGATCGACGTCCGGTTCGAGCGGCTGCCCTTCCAGGTCGAATCGCTGGTGCCTCATGAAGATCGAGGCGCCGTCGCTGGCCAGCACGTCGGGGATGGCTCCCGGCATGTTGACGCCGCGGATCACGTCCTGCGGTTCGAGGTCGGTGTTCGGATCGCGGTGGCAGATCCGCCGCCTGGCGATCAACGTGCCCGCCAGGGCATCGACCGCGCAGAGGAACACGCCGCCGTCGACGTAGGACGATCTGCCGGCCGAGGCGTAGGCCACCGGGCGGCCTTGCGGACCGCTCACGACCAGGACGTTGCCGTGGACCGGCCAGACGGATTCCAACTGGCCGTAGGCGACGATCTGCCGCGACTCGGGCGCCACGCGGAATCGCCACGCCAGCGCGCCGTCCTCGGCGCGGAGGCAATACATCCAGCCGTCGGCCGAGCCGAAATAGACCCGGCCGCCGTGGACGGTCGGGGGCGAATCGACGCGCCCGCCGGCCGTGTAGCACCAAAGCGGCGAGCCGTCCTCCGCCTTCAAGGCGTGTACCGTGTGGACCTCGCGCTGGGCCACGTAGAGCCGGCCGCCGGCCACGACCACCGCGGTCAGCGGCCCGGGAAGCGCCCTCTCCCAGTTCTTGCTCAACTCGGCCGGGAGCGAAACCGCGGTGGAGCCGCTGCGGGCGTTGTCGTGCCGAAGCGTGGGCCAGGCGGCATCGGCGTCCTCGGGCGGCGAGGCTTCGATTTTCCCGAACGCCGGCCCTTTCTCGAGCCGCTCGGGTCCTTCGGTCATTGGGGTCGCCCGGCGCCCGCTCAAGGCGTTGTAGCCGTCGAGCTTGGCCGTGACGTAGCACGCGCAAGGGTGCGTCGGCGCATAGACCAGGCCGTTGCAGGGAAGCATTCCGTACTGGCACGCGCCGCGGACCCAGTGGTCGGCGCTGACGCGGTCGGGATCGTTGACGTCGAGGAACTCCATGCCGGCCCGTCCCTGGATGATGTACTTCACGGTGGCTTTGTCGCGATGGCAGCGGTGATGGCCGAAACCGAGCGTGTAGGTCTCCTGGTCCGGCTTGCGCGTGGCGACGACCTGGCCGGTGTGCAGATCGTAGACATCGGTAATCCCCGGCTGCTTGCCCCAGGCCAGCGCGCCGCTGTACACCCGGCCGGCGATCACGAACAGGTCGGCCGGCGAATTGAAGCCCTCGTGACAGGGGGCCGACCACAGCGGCTTGCCGTCGGCGGCCGAGAAGGCCATGATCCGGCCGTCGGTCAGGATATGGTTGGCCGAGACCCGCCATTCCAGCGCCTCCGGATCCGTGGCCCCGGTATCGACGGGCTGATCGGCCAGACGGTCGGCCGAGAGCACCACGCCGTCCTTGACGACCAGCGTGGGCACCAGCCAGGCGTAGCGCTGCCGGATCGAGGGGCGCTCGGCCTTCCACAGCACGGCTCCCGAGTCGGCCGCCAGCGACGTCAAATGGTTCTCGTTCTGGAAAAAGATCTGCTCCCCGCCGGCGATCAGCGTCAGCGGCACGATGTTCGCGACCTCGTCGTCGGCCTTCTTCCACAGCAGCCTGCCGGATTCCGCGTCGATCGCACGGACGTGCTTGGGCATGTACCGTATGGTGTATTCCAGGTACGAATCGCGCCACACGGGAAAGCGCCTCAGGATCTCGCCGGTCGTGGGGCTCCTGTTTTCCAGCGGCTCGCTGATCACCAGGTAGAGCGTTCCCTGGTGGCAGACGATTTCGTGCGTGTTTTCCGTCCCCTCGTAGGTCCGCACCACCTCGCCCGTGGCCGCGTCCAGGGCGGTCACCGGCTTGCCGTAGCCGAGCGTGACGTAGACGCGATCACCGACGGCCACCAGTCGCCGGGGCAGTTCGGCCGGCCCGCTGCGGAAGGGTCGTAGTTGATTCTCCCAGGGCGCCAAACGCCACTTCCAGAGCAGCACGCCGTTGAAGGCGTCTCGGGCGACGAGCATCCAACGGGATTCGGCCTTGACCGAGGCGATCGGCCCCTCGTCGACGATCGAGAAGATCCGCCCCGAGGCCGAGACGACGGCGCTGACGCTGGAGAGGTGATCGTGGCTGCGTCCCCACCGCGGACCGGATACCCACTGCATGTGCCGCGGCGGCTCGACGCGCGTGTCCTCGGCCACCGCGTTGTTGTCCGGCCCGTGCAGGAAGTGCGTCCACTGGTCGATTTCCTTCGGCCAGGGTTTTTCGAGCTTTTCGAGTTTCTCGCCCCCGTCGCTCGACGCGACCAGCGCGACGCCGCCGGGGACCAGCACCCGCATGATCTCGTCGCCGGCGAGCCGCTCGGCCGGGTTGACGATCAGGAGATTGACCATGTTATCGGCGTAAGGCAACCGCTCGCCGTCCCAGGGGCACACGGTCACGCCGCCCAGTTTGCCCGACGTCTGGAGGTATGCGCGGGCTTCGGCAACGCGGGCCGTATCCTGTTCGAGGCCCTGGACCAGGTAGCGTGAATTTGTTCGCAGGGCGGCCGTAAACCGGCCGTCGCCGCATCCAACGTGTACGACCAGGCCGCCTTGGATGCCCAATCGGCCGGCGAGATCCGGGGCCATTTCCCCGCCGCGGAGAAACGGCGAAGACGCGATCGTGCAGAACAGGACGAAGCAGGATGGAAAGATCGATTCGGATTTCATTGCCGCCGGCCTTTCAGTGAACGGTTCTTGACACCATCTTTGTCTCTTGACCGTACGGATTCTACCGGGCCCCCGTCGCGGATGCACGTGCTGCCGTGGGAAAACGGTGGAGAGGATCGCGTCGAAAAAGGGGACAGGCACCGGGCCCGTAGCCGGATTCGCAAGAATTCGGGCCATTTCGCGTGAAACTGGGCAACGCCCGAATTCTTGCGAATCCGGCTACCATTTGGCTGGGCCCGGAGCCAGTCCCCATTTTCGACTCGCCGCTGATGGTTTCGAGTTGGAAAGGGTGTTGTCGTGTCTCTGTTTCGGTCGAAGTGACATCTGGGGTGCCAGACTCCGACCCGTGGACCGCGAATTTCCAGGACGGACGATGTTTCGGAAAACAAGTCGGCTAAGGTCTTTCTATCTTTCCTATTTTTCCACACCGGCAAGTGATCGCCTAATTTACCAGGCCGTTTGCCGGCACAAAGCCCGAAGATTCCTGGAATTGGGCATCGGAATCGGCCAACGGGCCGCGCGGATGATCGAAGCGGCCGCCCGATTCTTTCCGCACTGCGAGATCCGCTATATCGGGATCGATCCGTTCGAGGCCCGGTCCGCCGTCGATGGTCCGGGCGTGACGTTGAAAATGGCCCATCGTCTGCTCAGCCGTACCGGGGCTCGCATTCGGCTCATTCCCGGGGATCCGTCGACCGCGCTGGACGGTTCGGCCAATACGCTCGGGCAGGTCGACCTGATCGTCATTTCTTCGCGCCTGGACCCGGCACATCTGGCCAAAGGGTGGTTGTACGTACCGCGGCTGTTGCACGAGGAGTCGAGAGTGTTTCTCGAAAGGACTCGGCCCGGCGGGCGGACTTTCCTCGAGGCCATCGCCCCGAGCGAGATCCAAGCCCTGGCCTCGTTGGCCGGTGATCTTAGCCGAGCCGCTTGAGCCGCCATGTTTGTAGCCATCTTGCTCCGCAAGATGAAGCTTCGTCTCGCGGAGCGAGACGGCTACTATGGTTCTTGCCGGAGATTCCCTTCCTTGTCCGCCTGCCAAACCTGCCCGCTTTCGACGTCCAGCGCCGTCAGCCAGCCGGCACCGTAGCAGCAGGTGTCGATGCACTTGAGATAGCCCAGGTCGAGGATCTCGCCGTTCCTCTGGGCCGTGTGACCGACGACGGCCGTCTTGCCTGAGCGGTGGGGGCCCGGCAGGCGCTGCCGCAAGTTTTCCCAGCAGAGGACTTCCGGCGGCTGATCCTCCAAAGGCAGCTCGGCGAGGTAACTGCCGTGGAGGAAGAAGTGGCTGTCGGTCTCGTGGTATCGCCGGCACTGCTGGAGGAAATCGACGTGTTCGCTCGGCACGCCCTCGGGCACTCTGCCGCCGTAGGACTCCAGCGTCGCATCGCCGCCGTAGAGCAGCCATTCGCCGAAGTAGGCCCGCTGGCCCAGGCAGATATCCAGCATCATTTCGTCGTGGTTCCCGAGGATGGGAACGACGCGGCACCGTCGGCCCAGCACGATCAGCTCATCGATCGCTTCCCGGCTGTGCGGTCCGCGATCGACGTAATCGCCCAAGGTAACGACGGTGTCCCGCGGTTGCGGATCGACGGCGGCCAGAACCGCGCGCAACGCCGCCAGGCAGCCGTGGATGTCTCCGATGGCGATGGTGCGAGGTTTGGCGTTCAA
>DATLAN010000357.1:0-23178 GCA_035527455.1 Thermoguttaceae bacterium | reverse complement strand
TCCCGAGCGCCGCTTTCCCCGTCGGCAGCGGATGCACCCCACTGTGCCAAAGCATACGCTACTGGTTTTCTGAAGTAAACAAAGGCTCGATCAGGCTCCAGATTTCCTCGGCCATCATCCGGTGGCCGATGGCGTCGGGATGCGCGTCGATGCACGAATTGCGGTGGTCGAGAATCTCCGGTTTCAGGATCGTGTAGGGGGTTCCCGTGGCCGCCAGGCACTCCCCGCAGCGTTGGACCAGAGAATCCGACATGCTGGAAAGACTCACGGCGACCAGCACGATTCCTCGCTCGCGGCAGAGTTCGGCCAGACCGCGCAAGGCCGCTTCCATGTCTTTCCACTGGGGCGCGTCGGCACGGCAGAGCGTCTCGATCTCGTCCTTCCTTTCGTTTCTCCGCCTGAGGTGCTGCAGATACCGCAGGACGGCGGAATAGTCGGTCGCCCTCTGCCACAAAGCGGCCGGGAAGCCCTGTTCCTGCGGGGCCAACGGTCCGGAAAACAACAACTCCTTGCTGACTTGGGTCCTTCCTCCCGGCCGCGGAATGACGTCGTTTCCGTCGATATACAGAAGCAGCATATCCGGCTCGTAGCCGAGCCCTCGCTTCTTGAGCCACTCGAACTCGGTGCGCGTATTCCACGAGCCGACCCCTGCGACGACGACCTCCCAGTGGGAGCCTTGCCGGCGGAGCATCTCCTGGAGAACGGCCGGAAAGATCCGATCCGGCTCGACGCCCCATCCGAAAACCACGGAGTCCCCCAGGACCAGCAGGCGTTTTGTGCCCTTCGCCTTCTCATGGAACTCGGGCCAACGCAATCCTTCGCTGTTGATGTCCACGGCGACGCCTTGAAAGGTGTCCTGCAATCCCGGCTGGTGGATATAGGCGAAATCCTCGTCCTTCTGCATGAGTCTGAAATAGCGCGCGGTTTCCGTATAATAGACCATTCCGTGCGGATCCCAGCACCGGTAGACGATCTCGACGACCGACAGCGTCAACAACATGGCGCTGAAGGCCACGATGACCAGGCTGATCCGTCGCCTGGCGGAAACGGATGCCAGCTTGTGAAAGCAGAAACCGGCAATCAACAGCATGAAGCCCGCAACCAGAAGGATTACCCGGTCGTTCTGGGCCCGCATTTTCCCACCTTCCAGACGGATGAAATCCGCCAGCAGGCCGAAGAGCAGGACCGCGGTCCCGGGGATCAACAGGATCAGCCGATAGGCCCGCGGACCGCGCGAAGCGCGTCCTGGTGCCGTGCCGCATTGCTCTGCCATCGTCGACTCCTTTCGAAGCGGCCCCGGTCGCCCCTTACAACTTCAATCGATCCCGCGCGTAAACGAGGGATTTCCGGATGTTCTCGTCTTCCCGTTCGACCTGCGCCTCCAGCGACAGTCCGCTCACCCGCGGCAACGGCTCCGGCGAAGCGCCCCGGCGGATCGTTCTCAGCGTCCGGGCCAGATCGCGCCCGGGCACGTCGGCAAACGTCGCCCAATACTCCTCGGTCAGGCAGGGGACCTGCAACGGATCGCGGGTGATCAGTTCCAGGCTGAAGGGCAGGTCGGGCTTGGCCTCGCGAAGGATGCGGACGATCTCGGGCAGGTCGAGCACCCCCTCGCCCAGCGGCACGTCGCCCAACAGAAAACCGTCTTCGTACTCGCGCACGCCCGCGTCCTTCAAATGCACGGCGAACGCCCAAGGGGCGAAAGCCCGGGCGGTTTCCAGGGGATCTTCGAGCAGGGCGATGCTGTTGCCCGTATCGACGCACATCCCAACGTACTCGCTGTCGATCTTCTTAAGCACGTCGAGTTTTTCTTCGGCACGGTGGTCCTTGTGGTTCTCGACGGCCAGGCGGACGCGATGCCGCGCGGCGATCGGCTCGGCCAGTCGGAGCGCTTCGAGCCCGCGCTCGGCGGCCTGGCGGAATTGCTCGGCCGAGTCGTAGTTCTCGTAGCGTCTGCCGGGGATCATCACCACGCGGATCGACTTCGCGCCGGCCTGTTTCGCGGTGAGGACTTCCCGCTCGAACCGTTCCATGCTTCCTTGGTCGCGGGGGCTGCCTTGGTTATTGGGGCCGGCCTGGTCGTGCGGCAGGGCGGCGACTGCCTCGATGAACATTCCGCAGGTTTCCGCCCGGCGGCGGAGTTCCACGGCGTAAGCCTCGTCGCGGGCGCCCAGCGGCGTTTGGATTCCGCCGGCCCCCAGACGACGGCAGTGCTCCAGGAAATCCAGCGGATCGGCCAACGGGTTCTCTCGACCGTCGGCCCGCAGGGCCTTTTGGCGAAGGCCGCAACAGTAGATGACGATCCCCAAGCCGGTTTTCGCGTCGGGCGCCGCGCCGAACAGGCGTGCCGGCGTGCTCAACAGGGAAGCGGACAATCCGCCGGCAGCCGCCAGCAGCAGGTCCCGGCGCTTGATGCTCGGCTGCCGTTTCTCGGACGGACGTTTCATGGCAATCCTCCCCAGGGTCGCAAGCGGCTGTCGAGCACGATTGTAGTCGCTTGGGGGCCGAAATTCCAGGGGGCCCGGGATTTCGGGGACCTGGCACCAAACGGTTTTTGACATCTCGTTGCGGTATACTCTGGGGTGGCACGCCCTGAGGAACGAAGGGCGTGGTACGTCGGGAAAACACGCCCTTCGTTCCTCAGGGCGTGCCACCCACCGTGACATCCCGGACTCAATACCGATCCGCCGAAAAACCGTTTGGTGCTAGTTGGCCCTTTTCGCCCGGATTGTTTATAATCGGGCGTACCTCAAGCGTCTGCAAGAGAAGAACAGAGAACCCAGAGAAACCTCCACCAGAAACCCAGCATAACAGGGAGTCTGCCATGTCAGTCGTCACGCGTCGTGAGTTTCTCGCCGGGTCGGCCGCCGCCGGGTTGGCCTTATTGGCCCCGCGGTTCGGCTCGGCCGCCGAGGTCGTCAACCAACCCACCAGTGGCACGGATCTGGTCACGCTGGGCCGAAGCGGCATCAAAGCGACCGTGCTGGGGATCGGCACGGGCACCCGCGGCGGCCGCGAACAACGCGACCTCGGCCAGAACGGCTTCACCAAGCTCGCCCGAGAGGCCTACGACCGCGGCATCCGCTACATCGACACGGCCGACGCCTACATGATGCACATGTTCGTCCGCTTCGCGTTGGAGGAGCTGCCCCGCGAGGAACTATTCATCCAGAGCAAGACCCGGGCGAAACACCCCGAGGTGGCCAAGGCCGACATCGAGCGGTTCCGCCGGGAGTTGCAGACCGACTACATCGACTCGCTGCTGATGCACTGCATGAGCACCGAGACCTGGCCGACCGACATGCGGCCGGTGATGGACGTGTTGAGCGAGGCCAAGCAGAAGGGGCAAGTCCGCGCGGTGGGCATTTCCTGCCACGGACTGCCCCCGGTGGTCGCTTCGATCGACGTCGATTGGATCGATATTCAGCTCGCCCGCATCAATCCGTTCGGCCGCATGATGGACGGCAAGCCGGAGGAGGTTGCGCCGCTGCTGAAGAAGATGCACCAGAAGGGCCGCGGCGTGATCGGCATGAAGATCTACGGCGAGAACGGCCTCGAGTCCCGCGAGCAGCGGCTCGAGTCGCTCAAGTACGTGCTGGGCCTGGGCTGCGTCGACGCCTTCACGATCGGATTCTCCGACGTGAAGCAGATCGACGAGACGCTGGCGTTGATCAAGGAGGCATCGGGGTAGCGTCGTTATGGTTGACGCGACCGACGGTCGCGGCTTTATGTCGGGGCGGGTGCTGGTTGGTGTTATTGCCCTACGGCGTGGTTCGGGTTCTCGATCGTCTCGCCGATGAGGATCGCCTTGTGGCCCTTGTGGGCGCCGGGACCGCCGAAGAACTTGGGGATGTCTTCGATGAACACGACCAGTGGGCTGCGGACGTCTTTCTCCGTGGTGATGATGTCGCCCACGCGCAGGCCGACCAGGTCGCCCGCGTTGATCCGCGTTTGGGCCAAACGGACCTTCAGCTCGACCAGCGAAGTGCAGAGCGTCTCGCCGATCTGCCGGATGCTCTCCGGCGTACACTGCTTCCGGCCGTAGGCCGACCAGGTGTTGGCCGTCAGCTTGCCGCCGATCCGTTCGATCGAGTTGTAGGGGATACAGAGATTGATCATCCCGCGGATCTCGCCGATGGTCAACTCGAAACTGATCAGCACCACCACCTCGTTCGGCGGGACGATCTGGACCAACTGCGGATTGCTCTCCACTTGGACCACCTTGAGCTGTAGATCGAGCACGTTCTCCCAGGCGTGGTGCAACTCGTCGAGGAACAGCCCGGTGATCCGCGAGACCAGCCTCAACTCGATTTCCGTCAGCGGGCGGCGTGCCAGCGGGCCGCCTTCGCGGCCGCCGCCCAAGAGGCGGTCGATGATCGGGTAGAGGATCGACGGGTTGATGTCGAGGATCAGGTTGCCCTCCAGCGGCTCGGCCTTCAGCAGGTTGAAACAGGTGGGGTTTTCCAGGCTGAAGACGAACTCGCTGTACGTCAACTGGTCGACGCTGGTCAGCTTCACCTCGACGATGCTCCGCAGCAAGGCCGACAATGCCGCTCCGAAGTTGCGCCCGAACCCCTCGTGCAACGTCTGCAGCGCCCGCATCTGTTCCTTGCCGACGCGTTCGGGGCGTTTGAAGTCGTAGGGGGTGATTTTCTCGCGGGGTTTCGGCGGGACGAAGCCGCCGGAGCCGGTTTCGTTGGCGGCCGGCGGGGTTACAACGGCGGCTGCCTGCTCGCCGCCGGCGGCCATCGCGCTGAGGAGGTTTTCCACTTCCGATTGGCTCAGTACGTCTCCACCCATCGATCGGTCCTTCGGTTGGGGAAGCCCTTTTGTTTCTTGTTGCGAAGCCGCAAGCGGCTGGTTTTCGTGTGCGGCTATCCTCGGACTTGGCCGGTGCCGTAGACGACGTATTTGTAACTGGTCAGTTCGTTGATGCCGCAGGGGCCGCGGGCGTGGAGCTTGTCGGTGCTGATGCCGATCTCCGCCCCCAGGCCGAATTGCCCTCCGTCGTTGAACCGCGTGCTGGCGTTGATCATCACGGCCGAGGAATCGATCCGCGTGGCGAACTGCCGGGCGGCGTCCAGGTCGCCGGTGACGATCGCCTCGGTGTGCCGCGAGCTGTATCGGTTGATGTGCGCGATCGCCTCGTCGAGCGAATCGACCACCTTCACCGAGATCACGGCCGCCAGGTACTCCGCACCATAATCTTCTTCGGTCGCCTCGAGGGCCTGGGGTAAGAGCTTTCGGGTCCGCTCGTCGCCGCGGATCTCGATTTCGCGCTCGGCCAGTGCCTTGCCGATCCGCGGCAGGAGGGTCTCGGCCGCCGCGGCGTGGACGACCAGCGACTCGGCCGCGTTGCACACGCCCAACCGCTGGCACTTCGAATTGACGACCAGTTGTTCGGCCATCTCGGCGTCGGCCGACTTGTCGAGGTAAACGTGGCAGTTGCCGGCGTAATGCTTGATCACGGGCATCCGGGCCTCTTCGCTGACCCGGCGGATCAAGCTCTCGCCGCCTCGCGGGATGGTGACGGTGATGTACTCGGGCATGCGGAGGAAATGGCCCACCGCCTCGCGATCCGCGGTGGCCACCAGTTGGACGGCGTCGGCGGGCAGCCCGGCCTCCGCGGCCGTTTTGGACAGGATCGCGGCGATTTCGGTGTTGCTGTGCGCGGCCTCTTTGCCCCCGCGGAGGATCACGGCGTTGCCGCTCTTGACACACAACGCGGCGGCGTCGGCGGTGACGTTGGGCCGCGATTCGTAGATGAAGAAGATCACTCCCAGCGGCACCCGGACCTTCTGCACCTCCAAGCCGTTCGGCCGGATCGAGGACCAGATCACCTCGCCGATCGGCTCCGGCAATGCGGCAACCTCCTCCAGACCGACGGCCATCGACTCGATCCGGTCGGGAGTCAACCGCAGGCGGTCGATCTGGGCTTCGGTCAGTCCGAAATCGGGCGCGGCGGCGATGTCCAGCCGATTCGCCTCGACCAGGGTCTCGGCGCGGCCCCGCAACACCCGTGCACTGCGTCGCAACCACTGGATCTTCTGGCCCCCGGAGACGGCGGCCATCCGGGTCGCGGCGGCGGTGGCGCGTCGGGCCACGTCGAGGCAGTATTCCCGCAGAGCGTCCATATCGGCGACTCCGATGGCGGATGTCCTGATTTCAAGCAGGGGTGATCGCGGCGGGATGAGAACGGCTGCCGCAGGCCACCTCGCAAGTATCCCTTAGATGGGCCTTCAAGTCAACGGAGAAAAGTGCAGAGCGTCGAGAGACAGCGAACGCGTAAGTCTTTGTTTATAAAGCACTTACGCAATGTCGTGGGAACGCGATTCAGAAAGCCGCGATCATCGGTCGCGCCGCACTGCCAAATCAGCCCCTCCCCGGCACTGCCCGCTACTAATGACGAATGACGAATGACGAATGACTAACGGCCTACTCTGCGAAGCCGCAAGCGGCACTCCCCACTACCCACTACCCACTGCCCGATACAGCAGCAACGCCTGTCGAACGGCCCCCACGTCGTGGACGCGAAGGACCTGCACGCCCTGCCGGGCCAGCGATACGGCCACTCCGATCGTGCCGGCGGTCCGGTCGGCCCGGCTGTCGCCGAGCACTTCGCCGATGAAGCGCTTCCGCGAATGGCCGACCAGAACCGGACAGCCCAGTTCGTGCAAACGCCACGCGTGGGAGAGAAGCGCCAGGTTGTGTTCGAGCGTCTTGCCGAAGCCGATGCCCGGATCGACGGCAATCCGGGCCGGGTCGATGCCGCCGTCGATCGAGGCGTCGCGGCGACGGCGGAGGTACTCGATGACCTCGGCGACCGCGTCCTCGTAGACCGGGGCCTGCTGCATCGTTCGCGGCGTGCCGCGCATGTGCATCAGGCACACGCCGCACTCGCCTTCCGCCGCCGCGTAGATCAGCTCGGGATCGCCGCTCAAGGCCGTGACGTCGTTGATCGCCTCGGCCCCGGCGGCCAACGCCTCGCGCGCCACGGCCGCTTTGGACGTGTCGATGGAGACCGGCAGCGAGGTCTGCTCGCACAACGCAACAATCACGGGCATCACGCGGCGAAGCTCTTCGTCCGCGGTCACCGGCTCGGAACCGGGTCGCGTGCTCTGGCCGCCGACGTCCAACAGGTCGGCCCCCTCGGCCGCCAGTTTCAGCCCCTGCTGCACCGCCGCGCGGGGATCGAGGAAACGTCCGCCGTCGGAGAAGCTGTCGGGCGTGACGTTGATGATGCCCATCAGCAGCGGGATCTTGCCCGGCGAAAGCGTCCGCGTGCGGAGTCTCCAGTGCTGGGCCGGCTTGGTCATGGGTCGGGATGGGAAGGGGAGTCTACCATGGGTTCTCCATCAGTCCCACGATCTGTTCGGCCAGGCGCGTGATCGCCTGTTGATGGGAAGTGGCGACCGACTGGCCGACCTCGGGGATGAGGGACCCGGCGGCACCCGCGTCGACGAATTCGGGCGGCAGTGGAATCGGTTCGACGGTACGGAAGACTTGCCCCTGACGGTCGAGCCATTGGACCCGGACTTGCAGGTTGGTCTCGAATTCGCGCGGGTCGCCGGAGCGGCTTTGGATCAGCACCCGCTTGGTCTCGCCGACGATCCGCGCGGAAAGCACGGCGTCGGCGTTGGGCGTGCCCACCACTTTGTACGGAGTCGTGCGTTCGATTTCCTTGACCACCGCTTCGGTGAGCCGTTCGCCCAGGTTGCGGCGGAAGCTGCTCGACTCGATCATCGGCACGTAGACCGTGCGGATATGGGCCGGGTAGAGCGACTGATTGCCGATCCGGTAACCGGCGCAGCCGGTCAGGAGGACAAGCACCCACGGCAGGCAGCATCGGCAACTTCTTCGCATCATGATGCTAGCACCAAACGGTTCTTGACATCGTTGCGGTGAACTCTGGGGTGGCACGCCCTGAGGAACGAAGGGCGTGTTTTCCCGGCGTACCACGCCCTTCGTTCCTCAGGGCGTGCCACCCACCGTGACATCCCAAACTTAATGCCAAACCGCCGAAAAACCGTTTGGTGCTAGTTTCTCGACGGAAGGACCTTGTTCAGCCACCCGAATCGATCCGGCGGCTCGTCCGGCTCGCCGCGGATTTCCTCGAGTCGGCTGCGGGCAAGGCGGGCGTGTTGGCTGAGCGGATAGTCCTTGATGATCGACTGGTAATAGAAGCGGGCGGCACCGTATTGATTTTGGTTTTCGTAGTACCGGGCCATGGCCCAATCCCGCTTGGCCTTCTCCTCGACGATCCGGTCGCGGGTCTCCGCCAGCCGGTCCTGCTCCTCTCCCAACTGGCTGCGGAACTGGGTCAGCGCCTGGGCGGCGACGTCGTCGGCATCGTCCAACGGCGTGCGGTCGTACTCCTCGCCCTGATAGACCCGCAGCTTGCTCTGCACGGCCAACACGTGGGCCGCTTGCTGGTGTTCGCTGCTGGGATACTCGGTGCGGAGCATGTCGTAATGATATGCCGCGTCCTCGTACCGGCCCTTGTTGAAATAGCCGTTGGCGATGGCCATCACGGCGTCGTCGGCCAGCGGGCCGCGGGGGTCGCGTTGCAGGACGGCCTCGTAAGCCTTGACGGCGTTTCCGAAAGTATCGAACATCGGCTGCTTCTTGTCGGTGAAATTGGGCGTGACCGGCCAGTGCTGCTGTTTTCGATGCACGTCTTCCCAATACTGTCCAATGGCGAACAGTCGCTTGGAGGCCGTGTCGAGGTAGCGGGAATTGTCGTATTTCTTCAGCAGGTTGTCGTAGGTGTCTTGCGCCTGGGGATACCGGTCGGAAAAGAAGTAGCTCTCGCCTGCCAGGAACAGGGCGTCTTCCTCCATCGGCGAGTCGGGCCAACGCTTGGCGGCCTTCTCGAACCGTTCCGCCGCTGCGGAGAATTGACGCTCCCGAAACAATCCGTCGCCCTCTTCGAACAGCGCCTGCGCCACGCCTTCATTCGGCCCCTGGCCGGTCAACTCCTTGACGGTCTTGCCGATGTTGTCCGGAGAGAAGTCCGAGAGTTTCAGCCCGGAGTCTTTCTTCGGCAGTTGCACGGGCGCCGGGCTGATCGGTTCGGTGGCCGAGACGGGGACTACGCCATCGGGCGCGCCGCTGGAGGTGGGCGACGAGTCGCGGCCGCTCAGCCCGTCGAAGAGCCAGCCGCCCCCACGATCAGCGTCGTAGGGATCGCCCGTGCTCGGAGGTTCGGGTGCGGTAGCGGCGCCGTGGGGCACCGGAGGCACGCCCTTACAGCCGCCGACGTTGCCCAATACAACGGCAAGACAGATGAGAAATCGCAATCCGTGCGGAAACATGCGGTGGACGTCCTTGTCCTTGGGAAACGGCGGACTGGTTATTCGACGGTTCTCAGTTCCAGAGCTGGCCCAAGTATTCGTGCATACGCGGTTTTCGGCCCAACAGGTGGGACAGGTAATGGTTCAACACGCCGCGGGTCTCACCGAGGGTGCGTGGATCGATTTCAATGCGGTTCCAGTTGCGGCTCTGGGGGTCGGCCAGTTGTGCCATCGTCCTCAACGCGCCGGCGGTGATCGAGACGACTTTTTTCTTTCCGATACGACAGTCCTTGCAAAGCACCCCGCCGTCGAGTTGCCCGAACGCGAGCCGCCCGGCGACTTCGACGGCTATGCCGCACTCGACGCAACGGTCCAGCGAAGGGATATATCCCAGCAGCCGCAACGTGCCGAGTTCGAAACGGATCACCCGTCGGCGAACCGGCTCCCCGGCAGCCAGGGCTTCCAACGTCTCGTCGGCCAAATCGAATAGTTCCGGATGGGGGTCGTCGTCGTGGGTCAGCTCATTGAGCAGTTCGGCCACGTAATAGCCGGCATAGAGACTGAACAAGTCCCTGCCGGCCGGGCGGAATCGCCGCAGGAGCTTCGCTTCGGTCAACAGGTCCAGCGCTTCGGACATTTTGTGGAGGAAGACTATTCGACAACGGGCCAGCACGTCAAGAGCAGACTCGAAAGGCCCTTTGAGTCGTCTCGCCCCTTTCGCCAAAGCGCCTATCTTGCCGAATTCCCGCGTAAATAGCGTCACCACCAGGCTGGTTTCCATGAACTCGACGGTTCGCAGCACGATGGCGTCGGCTTTTTCGGCAGGCATGGCGTCGGTGTGATAAGCAAAAACAGGATCGGGGTAGGCGCCCTTGCCTGCAACTTGGGATCTCAGTCTCCCAGATCCACGAGGATCACCGTATCCGGGCAGGCCGCTATTGGTCCGTGATCCCAGGCCGACGACGGCGGAGAATCTGCTCCTCGATCGCCTCGGCGGCCTTTTCGCTCAGCGACAACGATTCCAGCCGTCGTCGGTAGGCCTCCAGGTCGAAAGGCGGCGGAATCGTCCGCTTGATAGCTTCGCTGAAGGACTCGTTGTCTCGCTTGACGGACTCGAGACGGCGATAGGCTTCGAGATCAACGGTGATCGTCTTGGTAGGCACGGCCAAGATCCCTAAAGTCTCGCGTACATACATACATATATGTGTATGGTACTCCGAGAGCTTTTCTGGGGCAAGCCGGCACCCCATCCGTCGTTTCGCGCTTGGCGGAACTCTACGGCTGGATAATCGTGGTCTCCACCGTCGGCGTGGTAACCGCCGGCGGCGTCGTGCCGCGGCTGACGATCGGGGGATGGTTCAGCGAGTAGTCGATCGGCCGCGGACGGCCTCGCAGACGCTCAAGCTCGGCGGCGTCGTGATAGGCGCTGTGCGGCCAGGGGCCTTCGGAAAGAACCACGCCGCAGTAGTCCAGCAGCGAACCCTTCTCGAAATGCACGTTCCTGATACCCAGGGTGTATTCCACCTGGGCCTGGAAGTAGCGGCTCTCGGCGTCGGCCAATCGCTGTTGGGCGTCCAGGACCACGAACAGATCGGCCTTGTCGTCCTCGAAGGCGGCTTCCAGTGCGGCCAGTTGACGCTGCGCCGCGTCGAATCGATTGAAGTTCGTCTGCAACACGGCGTACGCCCGGTTCTTCTCCGCCACGGCGTTGCTCAGATCGTGGAGCACCTGCCGCTCTTGCTCTTGGAGAACGGCTTTGTCCCGGGCCAGTCGCAGCTCGGCGTTGCGCACCGCGGAGTGGGCCTGGCGAAAGCCGATGGGCAGCGAGAACTCCAGCCCGAGCTGCCATTCCTGAAAATCGCCGTCGGTCAGGTTCGTAAAGGCGTTATCGAATCGTTTGGCGCTGAGCGTGGCGGCATCGTCCCCCGGGCCGTACGCGGGATTGCCCGACGAATCGATCAAACGCTCGCCGAAGCCTCGCCACCGGTATCGCCCCACGACGTCCAGATTGGGCAGGAGGAAATTCTTGCTGGCGATCAATTCCAACTCGCGGCTCTTGACCTGCCACCGCTGCCGCCGCAACTCGGCCCTTTGGACCAGCGTGTCGGCGGTAACTTGAGCCCAGTCGAAACGAATGGGCATGGTGGAAGGTTCATCGGCCGGCCGAATCAAGCGATCTCCGGTGGGAGGCAGCCCGACCAGCAGTCGCAGCTTTCGCTCGCCGACGTGAACGCCGGGCAGCCCGCGAAACGTTCCGGGGCTGCTCCCGTTGTTGGTGCGCGTGCCGTCCAGCGGCCGCCCGGCCAAGGCGTTTTGGACGTCTTCTTCGAAGCGGAAGAACTGCGAGCGGGCCTGAGCCTCCTTGTCGGCCTCTCCGCCGCGACGGTTTGCCATGTACAGGGCGTGGATGCGCCGCCAGGTGTCCAGGGCCCGATTGCGGGCGCGGATCTTGGCGTCCAGATCCCGATAGGCGAAGTAGAGATCCCAGTAAGCGTTCTCGACGTTGCTGATGAAGTCGCGCAAACCAAGCTGGAATTCCGCCAGGCTGATATCCGTCCTGATCCGCGCGATCAGGATGCCGTTGTACACGCCGGGGCTCCCGTCGGGACCGACGATCCGATTGAAGTTCAGCCCGCCGCCCTGCAACAGGGAGTGCCGGGCCTCGGCCTCCAGATCCACGTTCCAGGCGCCGTCGAGGAACTCGTTCCCCAAGGAGTTGTCGTTGTCGAAGTTGACGTTCTTGCGCAGCGTGAACTGCGTTCCCGTAGCGGCCCGCTTGGTCAACTGGGCCTGGAAGACGTCGTAGTCCTGCTCGAAGAAACCACCGTCGCCGAGGAAGCGATTGTTCAGCCGGCGATCGTTCTTTTCGAAGAACAAGTGCGTGGAAAACTCGGCGTCGAACGCGCTGAGCGCGGCCTCCGTGCCGAATCGCGGATCCGACTCCTGGATGGCCGGGCCGTGCGAAGTCCGCACGCTTTCCGGTGTCCGAAGGATCGTCCCGCCCAGGTCCCGCATGACCTTCGAGTGGGTCATCGCCAGGTGGATCGCCTCCTCCAAGGTCAAGTCCCAGTACTCGATCGGCGAGTCTTCCAGAGAGCGCGGTGCCGGGTTGTCGAGCATCGCGTCATCGCTCGGCGTGAGCACGTCGGGGTATTCCGTCCGGGTGGCGACGGTCCGAAAGTGTGCAAGATCGTCGTGGACGGTCAAGTCCGGCGTCCGTGCCGAACATCCCGTCAGCACGATCAGGGCGCTCACGAAGAGCCCACCAAACCACGTGAGTTCTCGTTTCATCGTCAGTCGGGTCTATTTTGGGGCTTTTTCCGACTCGGACGTCAGCCGAAATCGGGCAAGGGGCAACGTGCCGATTTCATCCGTCCGGACAGCAGCGCCTCAAGCGGGAACCGAACAACGCGACGAGACAAGCTCAATCGTTCATCACTTGCTCGTCATCAAGGCGCTGCCGGGACAGGATCGTCGGAAAGTCGGTATTCACATGTGTCTTCGGCATGAACGAACCCGCACGTCCCCATTTTTCACTACATTCGTAGAAACCGGACCCACCCCAGCCGTCAAACTGGGCGCAACCCGCCCAACTTTCCGACGGCAGTGGGGGTTGCCGCCGGTCGTTCCCACAGACGGGTACCAGATCGCACACCGCAGCCAGCGCGACACTATACTTGATGGATATGACCAGCGATGCTTCTCACCCCACGTCGAGCGCCACCGATCACGCGTGGCACGAGATCGATGGCCTGATCGAGGACCTCGGCAGGCTCTCGGCCTCGGAACTGCCGCCGGCGGACTTCTACGCCCGGTTGATGGACCGCGTCGTGCCGGCGTTGGCGGCGGTCGGTGCGGCGGTCTGGACGGGCGATGCGGCGGAAGGCCTTAAGCTCGAGTATCAGGTCAATCTGCCGCGTGATCGGTTCGGTGCCGATGGTTTGCGCTGGCCGCATCACGCGCGTCTGGTCGAAAGCGTGCTCGAGACGGGCCAAGGCAAGCTGGTGCCGCCCGGCTCGGGGCCCGGCGCATCGGACCAGGCGGCCAATCCGACCGAGTTCTTGCTGGTGCTGGCACCCTGGGCGTGCGACGAAGGACCCCGGGGCGTCTTGGAAGTGCTCCAGCGCGCCGACGCGAGTCCGGCGGCACAACGCGGTTACCTCCAACTGCTCACCGTCGTCTGCGAACTGGTGTCCGATTTCCATCGAAACCGCCAACTCCGCGGTTTTCGGCACCAAGCTCGGCAGCTCGGGCAATTCGACCAATTCGTCAAGCGGATTCACGAAAGCCTGGACTTGAAGTCCACGGCGTACGAGATTGCCAATGGGGGACGGCGGCTGATCGGTTGCGACCGCGTCAGCGTGGCGGTTCGGCGCGGCTCGAAGTACCGGATCGCGGCCGTCAGCGGAGTCGAAACGTTCAATCCGCGGGGCAACGTCGTCCGCGAACTGGAGAGACTCTGCAAAGCCGTGTCGAAAACGGGCGAGCCGTTCTGGCATCTGCCGGACGAGGCCGTCGCGGCACCCCAGATCGAGGAGTTGCTCAGCGGCTATCTCGACCTGTCCCACGTCCGCCTGCTGGCCGTGATTCCGCTCCTGGAGCCGGAAACGGACCGGCCTTCCCGCCGGCGAGAAGTGATCGGCGCGCTGGTCGTCGAGCGGTTTCAGGCCGGGATCGACGAACACTTGCAGACGAGCGTTTCTGCCGTGTGCAACCACGGTTCTCTGGCCCTGCACAACGCCCTGACGCTTCGGAGCGTGCCGTTTGCACGTTTGTTGACAGCGCTGGCCAAAGCCCGGTGGTTCGTGCGAGCCAGACAGTTGCCGAAGACCTTGTTGGCGCTTCTGCTCGTGGCGGCCGCCGTGTTCGCGCTGGTCGCCGTGCCCGCGGATTTCAAGATCGAGGCGCGGGGCGAGTTGCAGCCGCTGACGCGTTGCGACGTGTTCGCGCCTTGCGACGGAGTCGTCTACGACCTGCAAGTCGGCCATGGAGAGGAAGTGGCCGCCGGGAAAGTGTTGTTGCACGTGCGCAACGTGGAACTCGATTTCGAGCTGCAGCGCATTTCGGGCGAATTGAACACGGCGAAAGCGAAACTCGACACGGTCGAGACGGAACGCAAGAGCGCTCCGCGCGAGACCGCGGAGCAGCGGCGGCGTCTCGCCTTGTTGACGGCCGAGCAGAAGCAGCTTGAAGAGTCGATCTCGGGCCTCGAGCAACAGTACGAGATTCTCGAGCGACGGAAAGGCGAGTTGGAAGTCCGCAGCCCCATCGACGGGGAAGTGCTCACGTGGAATTTGAATCAACTGCTGGAGGACCGCCCGGTCAGTCGCGGGCAGATCCTGATGACCGTGGCCGACCGGGAAGGGCCCTGGGTGCTGGAACTGCGGGTGCCCGACGACCGCATCGCCCACGTGCTGGCCGCGCAGAAGGAAATCGGCGAGGACCGCGACGTGTCCTTCGTTCTGGCAACCGACCCGGGCCTGAAACTGAAGGGCAAGATCGAGCGGGTGGGCATGAGGACGGAAGTGGCCGAGTCGGAAGACGTGTTCGTCCTGGTCACCGTCAGCGTCGACCGCGAACAGATCCCCGAGCCGGTGCCCGGCGCTACGGTGTCGGCGAAGATCGATTGCGGCCGGCGGCCGATCGGATACGTCTGGCTGCACGACTTGATCGAGGCGGTTCAGTACTGGATACTGTTCTGAAGGCCCCGGGAAACGAACTTGCCACGCGTGGATGAGGAGAATGACCATGATGGACGCTGCGTTAGCCTTGATTCTTGCGACCGCCGTGACGGGAGCCGACGTCCCGCAGCCCGCCGAGGAACTCGAGGTTCCCTCGGTGCTGATCAAGCTGATCGAGCAGGTCGACGTGCCGGCCCGAGAGGCGGGCGTGTTGGCGAGCGTCAACGTGCGCGAGGGCCAGCCGGTCGAGGAGGGCGCCCTGCTGGCGCAGATCGTGGACACCGAAGCGCAGATTGCCGAAAAGCGGGCCGCCATCGAATTGGAGATCGCCCGAAAGAACGCCAACAACGACGTCAACCTCCGTTTCGCCAGGAAGTCGACCGAAGTGGCCAAGGCGGAACTGCGACGCGCGGAGGAATCCATCGAGCAATACCACAAGAGCATCTCCGATTCCGAAATGGACCGTCTGCGGCTGGTCGTCGAAAGGAGCGTGCTGGAGGAAGAACAGGCCGAATACGAAGCCCGGATCGCCGAATACACGCTGCAAATCAAGGAGAACGAGCATCAGGCGGCGGAGGAACAGGTCCGGCGTCGGAAGATCGTGGCGCCGCTGAGCGGCGTCGTCGTCGACGTGCAGCGGTTTCGCGGCGAATGGGTCCAACCCGGCGACGCGGTGCTGCGAATCCTGCGCATGGACCGGTTTCGGGCGGAAGGCTTCGTCAGCGTCGAGTCCCTGCGGCACGACCTGATGGACTGCTCCGTGCGACTCGAGGTCGACCTGCCCGGCGAGGCCGGCGTTTCTTTTCCCGGAAAGATCGTCTTCCTCAGCCCGGAAATCGATCCGGTCAACGCGGAAGTTCGCGTTTGGGCGGAAATCGAGAATCGGGGGATGCGACTGCGTCCGGGGATGCGTGCCAAGATGATCATTGAAGTGCCGGCATCGCCCGAGGAACCGGAGCCCGTACCTCCCGAACCGCCGGAGTAAGTCGGCGCCAAGTGTTTGCGCAAGAATCGCTTGTACACTTTTTTGGCGAGGGTGGCACGCCCTGAGGAACGAAGGGCGTGGAAAAACTGCCGAACCACGCCCTTCGTTCCTCAGGGCGTGCCACCCCATTGAACTCGCCGCTTACAGAAGTTGGCGCTGAACCGAAAGCCAAGGATGTGATCGCATAACGAGAGATTCTCCATGGCCCCGGCAAGCGGCAAATCGGATTCCTCGACGGCGCGCGGCGTTGCGTTGCGGATGCGGCCCGACCTTTCGATCCATCCCCAGCAGGTCGGGCAGCAACGTTACTGGGTGGTCAAGGATCCCGTGGCGTTGGCCTACTTCCATCTGCGCGACGAGGAACACGCCATCCTGCAGATGCTCGACGGGCGGACCAGCCTGGCGGAAATCAAGCGGCGTTTCGAGCAGGCGTTCGCCCCCCTGCAACTGACCGTGGAGCGGCTCCACGCGTTTCTCTTCCGGTTGCACCGTTGCGGATTGGTGCTTTCGGAAGCCGTCGGCCAGGGAAGCCAGTTGTTGATTCGCCACAACCGACGCCGACGCCTGGACCGGATTCGATCGATAACCGGCGTTCTGGCCATCCGATTCCGGGGCATCGATCCCGAGCCTCTGCTGCGCCGGCTCTATCCGAAGTGTCGTTGGTTGTTTTCCTGGTGGGTTCTGGCGGGCGGCATGGCGTTGGTCTTGGCGGCCGCCGGACTGGTGGCCGTGCAGTTCGACGTTTGGCAGTCGAAGTTGCCCGATTTCCGCGAGTTCTTCAACGCCCGAAACGTCGTGTGGCTGGCGGCGGCCCTGGCCGTGGCCAAGATCCTGCACGAGTTGGGCCACGCGCTGACGTGCAAACACTTCGGCGGCGAATGCCACGAGATGGGCGTCATGTTTCTGGTGTTCACGCCCTGCCTGTACTGCAACGTGTCGGACTCGTGGATGCTTAAGAGCAAGTGGCATCGGATGGCCGTGACCGCCGCCGGCATCTTCGTCGAAATCGTGTTGGCCGCCGTGTGTACCTTTCTCTGGTGGTTCAGCGAACCGGGACTGCTGAACACCCTGTGTCTGAACGTGATGTTCGTCTGCTCGGTCAGCACGGTCCTGTTCAACGGCAACCCTCTGCTGCGGTACGACGGTTACTTCATTCTCTCCGATTTGGTCGCCGTGCCGAATCTCGCGCAGCAAGCGAAAGCCCTGGTCAGCCGAGGGTTGGCGCGTGCCTTGCTCGGAGCGGAAACACCCGACGACCGGGCACTGCCGGAGCAGCGCCGCGGTCTGCTGGCGATCTACGGGGTGGCGTCGACGCTGTACCGCTGGTTCGTGGTGATCGCCATCCTGTGGTTCTGCCACAAGATACTCAAGGAGTACCGTCTCGAACTGCTCGCCCAACTCATGACCCTGGTGGTCATCGTCGGGCTCTTGATGGTTCCCGTGTGGAACGTGGTTGCTTTCCTGCGCAACCCGGCCTGGCAACGCCGCATCAAGCGAGGTCGCGCTCTGCTGAGCGGTGTCGTTCTCCTGGCGGTGGTTGCGGGGATCTGCACGGTGCCGTTGCCGTTTCGCGTCACGGCACCGGTCGTACTGGAACCACGGAACGCTCACTACAGGTACGTTTCGGTCCCCGGAACGCTGGTGTGGTCCGTTTCGCCTGGCAAGAGGGTCGAGCAAGGAGAGATCCTCGCCCAACTCGAGAACCTCGACGTTCGCGTGCAAGTCCAGGAACTGGACAATCAGTACAACGAGTTGGACTTGCGGGTGAAGAATCTCGAACAGTTGAAGGGGCTGGACGACCGAAGCGCGGCCGAATCGAGCGCGAGTTCGCAGATTCCCGCCGCCGAAAAGGCCCGGGACGACGTCCAAGAACGTCTACAGCAGCGAGAGCGCGACCAGGATCGGCTCATCTTGCGGGCGCCGGCCGGTGGAACCGTCTTGCCGCCGCCGAGCCTCGCGCCCCCCCGCTATTCACCCGACCGGCTGGAAACGTGGTGGGGGCATCCGCTCCAGCCGCAGAATCTCGGCTGCTATCTGGATACCGGCACCCTGTTCTGTCTGGTGGGCGATCCTTCACGACTGGAGGCCGTGCTGGTTATCGACCAGGCCGACAGAAATTTCGTGCGCACCGGACAACGTGTGCGGATTCAATTGGACGAAGCGCCGGGGGAAATACTCCCGGGCACAATCGCCGAAATCGCCGAGAACGACCTGAAAGTCGTACCCCGCGAACTGGCCGGCGGCGGCGATCTGCTCACGCGCACCGACCAGCGCGGCATCCGGCGGCCGCTGGAGACGTCCTATCAGGTCCGCGTCCGGTTGGACGACCACGACCATCGCCTCTTGGTCGGCGCCCGCGGACGGGCCAAGATCCTCGTCGACGCCCAACCGTTGGGGCAGAGGTTCTACCGGTATCTGAAGCGGACCTTCAACTTCTCGCTCTAGTTTGCGCAGAATAAAGAATAACTTGTACGCTTTTCGGCAAGGGTGGCACGCCCTGAGGAACGAAGGGCGTGGTTTGGCAGGTTTTTCACGCCCTTCGTTCCTCAGGGCGTGCCACCCCATGGAACGAATTGTTTCTGCGTAGCCCCCATCGCGGCAGAGCCGCAACCAAAGTAGCCGTCTCGCTCCGCGAGACGAAGCTTCATCTTGCGGAGCAAGATGGCTACCAACGCGCGACGAAGGAGCGGGCGTTGGGGACCTACGGCACGGCGAACATCAGTCCCGTAATCACTCCCGCCTCGATCAACCCGGCCTTCGGCTTCAGCGGCATCCAGTGGGTACGATTGGGAACGCAGTTTCCCGGCCGATAGTGGCCCAACGTGTAAACACACTCCCGCGGAGGCTCGACCGCCGCCTTGTACGGCAAGAGGGGCACCGTCGCGAAGAAGTGGGCACCCGAGAGCAACGGCTGGCCGATACGGCAGCACGAGTACCCGTATCGTTCCAAGTTGATCTCCTCGAAGTAGAGCGGCCGATGGCAAAGCGAGGAGGGCTCCCAGTGATATAGGTATCCCGTCCACCCGCGCTCCGCGGGGTCTTCCTCTGCGGCCTCCATGGGCGGAAATCGGCCTTCGGCGAGATTCGGTACCGGCTTACCTGTGCTCAGCCCGATATCGACCCCCACGCTGGCGATCGGCTTCGGTTCCTGCAGGAGCCAGCCCGGCACCGGTTCGACCTCTTCTGCTTCGGCGGGTTGGGTATCCGCAAGGGGCTCATCCGCCACGAGCTTCTCTTCCTCGACGGGTTGGTCCGTCCCCGCTTCTTCTTCCCGAAACGGTTCGGCGTCTTCGACGGAGGCGTCGCCCTCTTCGCCGCTGGAAGGCTCGGAGAACTTGATCACGTAGTCGATTGGATGTGCCAGGGAAGGCTCGGCCATTTCGACCGGCTCGTCAACGGTGCCGTCGTCCCGCTGGGCCTCCTGGAAATGCGCCACGATGGAAATCGGGCCCGAGTCGAACGCTACCGTGTGCCCCCGAGCCGTTTCCTCCGGCACGTCCGTCTCTCCCACGACGAGGCGCAGCACGATCAACGGATCGTCGTCCGTGTCGCTTTTTGGTTGCGCTTCCTTCGAACGCTCCGACGACAAGTCGTCCTCTGCCGCCGATTGGGCCAAGGCCGAATCTCCAGAGGTCTCGTCGGCGGCTTTGTCTCCACCGTCGACGGTCGCCAAAAGGGCGCGATGATGTGCAGAACGGTTGACTTCGGTAAGCACGGTGGTGCGATCCAGGGCACAACCCCACGCGGTACACAAGACGCAGAGGAACGCCGACCCGACACACACCGACCGCCAACGTTGGTAAGGACGAATTGGAGAAGCGTATTCCATGGCGTCTTTGCCTGAGTCGCAGGTTGTTTGGAGACCGTACGCAAAATCATGCGATGTGGATTCTTCGTAGTCTTCGACCGCAACTAACCGGCATCACCACAACTTGTCCAACATCCGTCAGATCCGGATAAACCGCTAAATGCAAGGCGATCCATAGATCCCCGGAATCCCTTGCAGCCCGGCCAGTCCTGACATCCCGAACATTCCCTACCCGCCATACAACGGTATCAGCCGTTACGACAAGAAAAGCCGTTTCAGGCGGCAAATCTTACCGAAAATCCGCCGCATTGCCAGGTGCCGCTCGGCTCCCAGGGGACCTCGGAAACTCCCACGTAAAATGCCCAATCCGTCGGTCATCTGGGGGAAATCCAAACGATTCTCCTGAAATTATTGATAAAGACGTTGAGGGCGGTTATACTGAAAGGACCTATCGGCGGTTTGGTAATCCCCCTGCTCTTGGGGGATCGACTGTCTGTTGACACCACCGTGTGTCGCTAATCAGAATGGAAATCGGGTGGTCACTGCACTCCGAGATGGGAGGGGCCGCGGGGTCGGTCTCGGCGGCGCTGTTGGACCATCACCGGCTTATCGGCAGCTTTCCGGCCTCATCGCTGGCGTTGCACACCCTGGAAGATCGGTTCACCGCGGGAGACTGACCGAATGCGCATCGTGGCTTGGATCCAACATCTCTTGGGAATCCGCGGGAGCGCCCAGTCGCATCCGTCGCCTCGTCGATATCGCGACGCGCTCTTTCCCAATCTGTTCGTCAGACAGCTCGAGGACCGCCGCGTCCTCAACGGCATCCCGCTGACCTGCGACGGCCGGACCGACGAGTTGACCTTCGACGCCGGTCTCTCCGCCAACGACGGCGCGGCGGACACGTTCCACCTGGTCCGCCGAGGCGACGACCTCGAGATCTCCGTCAACGGCGGCGAGGTCTACTGCGGACCTTTGGCCGAAATCACCCACATCACGCTCGACGGCTCCGCGGACGACGATACCCTCGTCGTGGACTTCTCCGGCGGCGACCCCTTCCCGCTCGGCGGAATCGTCTTCAACGGCATGGGCCAGTCCGACTCGGGCAAGGACACGTTGCGGATCGAGGGAAATCCCTCCACCGGGCTGATCGACACGCTCGTACACCGCTTCGACCGGATCGGCGACGGGCTCATTCGCGCGACTTCCAACTCCGATGGCGGCGGCATTCAGAAACCTACTCTCCTTTACACCGGCGTTGAAACCGTCAACGACGCCACTCTCGCCAATCACCGCGTCTTTCAGTTTGATGCGCCTGCCGAGACGATCACGATTTCGGATGATGGGATTGCCGCCGATGGCCGGTCCACGATCTCGTCGTCTCTCGGCGTGTCCGTGACCTTCGCCGCCCCGGCTGCGTCGCTGACCGTGGAAACGAACGACTCCACAGCCGAGCCGGGCGACACGATCGTCGTCGACAAGCTGGATTCCCAGTTCACCGCAGATCTGTGGATCAACGGCGACAACGATGACACCGTCCATTTCACCGGGCCCCTCGATCTCGGCGGTGGCGATGCGACGGTCTCGGCCGGTTCCATCGACGTCCGGGGCGATATCCTCAGCCAACAAGCCACCGTTCACCTCGACGCCGGCGAAGAAGGGACGTTGCTGGTTTTAGGTTCGATCGACGTTTCCGGCAAAACCACCGGACAAACCGGTGGAACCGTCCGACTGCTTGGCGATCGGGTAGGTTTGCTCGAAGACGCACGGATCGACGCCTCGGGCGATGCCGGCGGCGGAACCGTTCTGCTCGGCGGGGATTTCCAAGGCCGCAATCCGGACGTCCACAACGCCTCTCGCGCCTACGTCGCCCCCGGGGCCGCCATCACCGTCGATGCGCTGTCCAGCGGCGACGGCGGCAAGGTCGTCGTCTGGGCCGAGCAGATCAACTCCTTTCACGGTTCCGTCGGCGCCCGCGGAGGTTCGCAATCCGGCCGCGGCGGTTTCGTGGAAGTGTCCGGCCGATCGTACCTCGTCTTCCAGGGCACGGTCGATACGACCGCACCCCACGGACCATCCGGTACGCTGCTGCTCGATCCCCTCGACATCACTGTGGCAAGCTACGGCTTCGGCGGGGGCGACGCGGAATTGGCCGACAGCGCCATCCTCTTCGCCGACGGCGACGCAACCGCCAGCTACACCGTCTCCGCCACGTTCCTCCAAATGCTGCCCGGCAATATCGTCCTGCAGGCCCAACGGGACATCCTCTTCGACGACCTCGGCAGTCTGAACCTCTCCAATCTGAAATCCGGAGAATCGATCGTCTTCCAGGCCGGTCGCCACATCACCTTCACCAATACGGCCAACACGTTTTCCACCGCGGGCGGAAGCGTCCATTTCGAAGCAGATTCCCCGCACAGCCCCACGGGAGCCGCCGACGGCAGCGGAACCTTGACGCTCGGCAACCTCAACACGGCCGGCGGCCAGGTTACGCTCATTGCCGCAGACATTGCCGTAAACGGTCTCGTCAACGCCGCAGCCGGTGCCATCCGCGTCGTGCAGTCGCAAGGCGGCGCGATGACCCTCGGCAGCGGAATCCTCAGCAGCGCCGAAATCGCAAACCTCCGTACCACCGGCACGCTCACCGTCGGCCTGGCCGACACGGCCGGCCAAAACGGAAACGGCACCGGTGCCAGCACGATTCTTGCCTCCGGCATCACGATCGACCAGACCCTCTCGTTGGCCGGAACCGGTGTATCGACCTTCGCGTTGCACTCCGCCGGTCAGATCAACGACGATTCCACCGACGATGTGGCCGACGTCGTCACGCCCTCCGCCGTGAGTCTCACGGCCGCGTCGGGTATCGGTGCCCTCGGCGGATCGCTCGATCTCGATGCCGCCACCGTTGCTTCAGCCGGCACCGCCACCGGCGGCGTGAACCTCAACCTGCTGGATCCCGATAACAGCGGTGTCGTCGTAACGTCGATCGCCGCAACCACCTCGGGCAACGTCACCGTTCAATCGACTGAAGCCGGCGCCGGAACCGGAATCTTCACCTTCACCTCCGTGACAACCGCCGACGGAAACATCGATATCTCGGCCGCAGACGGCGGAAACATCACCGCCCGAGATGTCGATGCCACGAACACTCCGGGAAAAACGATCACCATTACGGTCGACCGCGCAGGGAGCTTGCTCACCCATGACGGCGGTACTATCCGAACCGCAGGCGGCGAGATCTCCCTGTTCGCCGATCGACTCGTCTTTTCCGCCGCCGGGCGGATCGACTCCGGCGGCGGGGTGGTGGGGCTTTGGGCGGACGATCTGGCGATCGATACGCCGGCCGCCGGGCTCATCGACGCGGGCAGCGGCCGGTTGACCCTGGCGGTGCGAACCGACGGCCGCGCGATCGAC
>DATLAN010000356.1:0-5364 GCA_035527455.1 Thermoguttaceae bacterium | reverse complement strand
GACATCGGCTTCTGCCAGGACCCCGACGCCGATCGACTGGCCGTGATCGACGAAACGGGCCGCTACGTCGGCGAGGAGTACACGGTCGCCATGTGCGTGGACCACGTTTTGCGGCAGCGAAAAGGGCCGATCGTCACCAATTGCTCGACCAGCCGCATGTCGCAGGATCTGGCCCGCCGGTACGGTGTGCCGTTTTTCCATTCGGCCGTGGGCGAGGCCAACGTGGTGGACGCCATGCTGGAGCACGACGCCGTCTTCGGCGGCGAAGGCAACGGTGGCCCCATCGATCCCCGCGTGGGACTCGTCCGCGACAGTTTCGTGGGCATGGCCCAACTGCTCGACGCGATGGCCGCACGGGAAATGAGGATCAGCCAACTGGCCGACGAGTTGCCGCGGTACGAGATCGTCAAGACGAAGATTGCCTTGGGCGGAGAGAAGGTTCCCGCCGCATTAGATGCGTTGGAAAGGCATTTCACCGACGCGAAATCGGATCGCCTCGACGGCCTGCGTTTGGACTGGCCCGGGCGTTGGCTCCTGGTGCGGGCCAGCAACACCGAGCCGATCGTTCGCGCCGTGGCCGAAGCGGAAACCGTGGCCGAAGCGACCCGGTTGTGCGACGAGGCGGCCGCTGTGCTCAGTAGACTCTAGCCGCTTGCGGCTTCGCCCGGGTCCCCCAAGACGCGTTCCCGGCCTCGAACACTCGTCCATTGTCTCTCAGCTGTCTCTCAGCGAACATCAACCGGATTCTCGGAAGAATCCTCTGCGGAAGCCGCATTCTGCACCGTCTTCCACGCGATTGCCTGCAACCGGGCGGCCAGGCCGGGGTCGAGCTTGGACAGCACTTTGCCGTTTCGCTTGATTTCGGCCGGCAGTCCCACGGGGCTCTTCTCCAGCAGCGTGGCGTAGAATACGCACGCCGCCAGGTACGAACCGGCCGGGTTGGGATGGCTTTGGTCCTTGGCGTGCAACACCAATCCGGCGTCGGCCGCCAGGGCGTTCTTCCACGCGACGCCGACCGGCGCCACCGTCGCGCCGAGTTGCCCGGCAATGCCGAAATAGGCGTCGTTCAGGGCGTCCTGCATCTCCGGCTTGTGCTGTCTTGCCCAAGTGAGGAAGAAGACCGTCTCGGCGCCCTGCTCCTGAATCTCGGCGTGGAGTTTCCGGGCGAACTCGTGCATGGTGTTCGGTTCGAGAACCGGTCGCGTGCTCTGTTCCTGAAGAACGACCGCGTCCCACTTCTGCCCGCGGATCTTCTCGACGGCGTTCTCCTGGGTGAAATGCCGCTCGAGAGTACAACCGCCGCTGACGCTGCTGTGTACCTCGATCTTCCTCGCTCCGGCCGCCTCGGCCAGACCGGCGATCATGCCCGGCAGGTCGTTGCAGTAGGTGTAGCTGTTGCCGATGAAGAGCACTCGCAGCGGTTCTTCTTCGGCAGAGGAAGTGCGGATGCAGGCCGACAGGACGACCAAGGCGACCAGGGCGAGAAGGGCGCGATTCATGGTGCGGTCTGCCTTCTGACTCAGGGGCTCTTCAGAGACGCATCCGCCGTCTTGACCCGCCGGTCACTCTTGTTCCCGCAAGGTCGTCCAACTGAGATATCCCAAGATAGCGCCACAGACAACGAATGCCGCGTCCATCATCATGCTGGCCTTGTTGAACGGGGGCAGACCGATCGCCAGATCGAGCCCGAAAATCAGAAATACCAAAGCGGCAATAACGATCCCGGCGATACACAGGGCTTTGGGCATGGAGAACATCCCTCTGGCGGCGCACAGCAGTCGGCTTTTTTCCCCTAAGCTTCCTATTATAATTCATTCTCGACGGACTGCCACCGCCCCCAGGGCATTTGGCTGCCATCGTAAGACTAGCATCCTTTAGGACAATTGGAGGACAGGAATTGGACGTTTCGCCGGAGAATCCAGGCCGCGCAGCCCCAGACTGGGTCGATTTTCGGTCTCGAATGCCGGTCAGCCGGCAGTGGGCCTATCTGGACCACGCGGCCGTTGCCCCCCTGAGCGGGCCGGCCTATGATGCATTCGAAACGTGGTCTGACGAAGCCGTCCACCACGGGGCTGCCCCCTACAAGGACTGGATGGAGCGGGTCGAGCGGCTCCGCCAACGGGCCGCCCGAATGATCGGAGCCCAGAATGCCGAAATCGGCCTGGTTCGGAATACGACCGAGGGCATCAGCCTGGTGGCCGAAGGGTTTCCTTGGCAATCGGGCGACAATGTGGTTTTCCCGGCCGATGAGTTCCCCTCGAACCAATACCCCTGGCTGAATCTGGCCCATCGGGGAGTCCAAACGCGTCGCGTGGAGACCCAGTCCGGCCGGCTCGACCCGGACCGGTTGGCCGCCGCCTGTGACGATCGCACTCGAATCGTCAGCGTCAGTTGGGTGGCGTTTTCTTCCGGATGGCGGAACGACGTGCAGCAAATCGCCGAGATCGCCCACGACCACGGCGCCCTGTTGTTCCTCGACGCCATCCAGGGGCTGGGCGTTTTTCCGTTGGACGTGTCGCGCACCGACGTCGACTTTCTGGCGGCCGACGGCCACAAATGGCTGTTGGGCCCCGAAGGGGCCGGCATCTTCTTCATCCGCCGAAAACACCTCGATTTGCTCCGCCCGCTGGGAGTCGGCTGGAACAGCGTCGTCCATTCCCACGATTTCACCCGGATCGAATTGGCCTTCAAACCGACGGCCGAACGATACGAAGGGGGATCGCCGAATACGGCCGGGCTGATCGCCTTGGGTGCGAGTCTGGAACTCCTCGGTCGGTTTCCCCAAGAGGCGATCGCCCGACGGGTGCTCGAAACGACCGATCTGGCCTGCGAGCGTCTGGAAGAAATCGGGGCCGTGATTCACAGCGACCGCCGCCAGGAGCACAAGAGCGGCATCGTCACGTTCGAGCTGCCCGGTCGCGATCCGCAGGCGCTTCGCGAGAAATGCCTTCGGCAGCAGGTGGTGCTCAGTTGTCGCGGGGGCCGCCTGCGGATCAGCCCCCACGCCTACAACGACGCTTCGGACATCGATCGGCTGATGGAGGCGTTGAAGTAGAGGCCGGCTTCCGCTAGACTGTCGGTGCTGCCGATTAACTGGAACCGTAAGCGGCGAGTCGAAAATGGGGACCGGCTCCGGGCCGTGTTTCGGCTCCAAAGTCACGAAGAACGTATGCCGGCCCGGTGCCTGTCCCCTTTTTTCGACGCGTCTTGTCATACCTGAAAGAGAAATATGACCGAGCTTTCTTCGCGCATCGCCGTTTATCCCGGTTCGTTCGATCCGATCACCCTGGGACATCTCAACGTGATCGAGCGGGCGAGCAAGTTGTTCGACCGGCTGATCGTGGGGATCGGCATCAACATCGAAAAGAGCACGATGTTCGAGCCGGAGGAGCGCAAGGAGTTGATCCGCGGCGCCACGGCCCACCTGGAGAACATCGAAATCCGCTCGTTTTCCGGGCTGGCCGTCGAGTTCGTCAAGCAGTGCGGCGCCCGGGTGATGGTCCGGGGCGTGCGCCCGATCACCGACATCCCGGCCGAGTTGACGATGATGATGGCCAACCGCCGGCTGGCACCCGAGGTGGAAACCCTGTTCATGATCGCCGACGGCGAGCTGGCCCACGTCTCCAGCTCCCTGATCAAGCAGATCGCCCCGCTGGCCGACGACGAGAAGCTTTCCGCCTTCCTGCCCGGCAACGTCGTCGAGGCAGTGCGGGCGCGGATGAGTGCGGAGCAGCAAGACCGAAAGTGATTGCGCCATGAAATCGAATCCCGTCAAGGCAAAACTCCTTCAGGGCCGACCGAGTTTCGGCACCTGGCTTTCGCTGGGCGATCTGCACGCCACCCGCGTGTTGGCCCGCAGCGGCTTCGAGTGGCTCACGCTGGACATCGAGCACTCGGCGTTCGACTGGTCCACCGCCGCGACGATCTTCGCCGCGGTGGCCGATGCCGGATGCGTACCCCTGGCCCGCGTGCCCGAGGGGGACCACTACTGCATCAAACGCGTGCTGGACGCGGGCGCTTTCGGGATCGTGGTGCCGATGGTCGACACGCTCGAACAGGCCCGAACGGCCATCGCGGCGGCCAAGTATCCGCCGCTGGGCAATCGTAGCGTGGGCGGCGGGATGCACGCCCTGAACTTCGCCGCCTCGGCCGGCGAATACTACGAACGGGCCAACGACGAGATCCTGGTCGTTTTGCAGACGGAAAGTCCCACGGGCGTGAAGAACGCGGAGGCCATTTACAGCCTGCCCGGCTGCGACGCGATTTTCGTCGGCCCCAACGATTTGAGTTTCAACATGCGGACTCCCGACGGCGGCAAGCCGACGCCCGAGGAGCACGAAGCCCTGATCCAGGAGGTGATCCGCATCGGCAAGAAAGTCGGCACCCCGACGGGCATCCACGCCATGGACCCGCAAAGTGCCCTGAAGCGTGCCGAGCAAGGCATGCAATTCATCGCCGTGGGCAGCGACCTGCGGATGATGAACGCCAAGGTCCAAGAGACCGTCAAGGCCCTTTGGCCGGAAGAGAAAGAAAAGGACCTGGCCCGTTACTAAGCGGCCGGCCAGTTCCCGGCGCTATCAGGCGGCGCTCGAAGAGTTCACCCGGGTTTACGACCACTTTTTTTCCACTTTGGAGCGTCGCGCGACAACAATGGGCATCTCTGGAATCGGCACGGGCAGGCGCAAAGTGCTATCCCGCATATGGTTAGGCGAACCGTGCCGGCTGCCGCGAAGGCTTCCGGCGCGATTGTTTTCCGCCCCACGCCTACGTGGTTGCGGCCGGCCGTCGGTCGTGTTGGTGCGCAAGTCGTTCTCCACACAGAACTTGCATCGCTCGAAGGCCCATTGACAAACCGCCGTCGATCGGTTCGATTGGGCCTTTGTTTCCTCGACGCAAGACGTTACACCAAAGCACCTTACGGCATTGTTATCCACTTTTTCGAGATTTCGCTTTTCCAAAGAAAACAATTCGAACCCCTCCTCGCCGCCCGACCGAATGAAGAGGTGCAGGCCGGGTCGAGCGGGCCGTTGAAGACGCCGTTGCCCGGAGGAATCGGCCATCCCACGGGCAAAACTTCGGAAGGTCGTTGTGCCGAATTATCAAAGAGCCCGCCCGCACGCAAGGCGGATAGATACACGCTATTTGTACACCATCGCCGTCCGAAAATCCACGTCGCATTTTGGGCCACCCGCCGATACTCCGCGTTCCGAGAAGGTGTCTCCGCAGCCCGCAGCATCATAATCCGCGTGTCCGGGGTTCGAGTCCCTACGCCGGTAACTCTGGGTTGGCGTCGTAAGTTTTTATTTCACAAGTAGTTGCGCCATAAGCCTCAATTCCGTTGAGACTTGCGGCGGCTTTCGCACA
>DATLAN010000355.1:0-10711 GCA_035527455.1 Thermoguttaceae bacterium | reverse complement strand
GGCGGCGAGGAGGTGTTCGAATTGTTTTCTTTGGAAAAGCGAAATCTCGAAAAAGTGGAAAACAATGCCGTAAGGTGCTTTGGTGTAACGTCTTGCGTCGAGGAAACAAAGGCCCAATCGAACCGATCGACGCCGGTTTGTCAATGGGCCTTCGAGCGATGCAAGTTCTGTGCAGAGAACGACTTGCGCACCAACACGACCGGCGGCCGTCCGCAACCACGTAGGCGTGGGGCGGGAAACAATCGCGCCGAGCCACTTCGTTGCACTCGGCCCTGTTGGCGCAACCCGTTGCAGGAGAATGCCTTTCGCCAAATCACGCGGACATGGCAGATGCCTATTGTTGTCGTTCGACGCTCCAACCGGGAAAAAAGTGGCGAATCGGGCTTCTTCCAGGCCGGGCGATGCCCGGGACGGATCGTCGGCATAAAGCACCACGCCCGAGTCGTCTCCCCGATGGTGCCGAGCGACCGCCTCGCATGCGCGTCGCGAATGGCGAGGGACGACGTGTCATGGTTCGATAACCCATCGCAAGTTTCTGAATTCGCGCTCTCCTTTCCAGTAGCGGTCGCCGCCCGCGCCGAGATACAGTTCGGTCACTCGGTCCCAGGTCAACGGCAACTGTTTGTCACGGTTATTCTCCGAGGGCAGAAAATCGCCCGACGATACCGTCACCGTCTGCCAGTCCGGGGAGCCGTCGAGTTGCCGCTGGACGAGGAATTCGCCGCCAACGCCCGGACCGAACGCCCCCCAATCGTTGACCTTCACTCCGATGGCGAGGGTGTTGTCGTCCGTTGACCTCACATCGACCGCCAGTTTCGCCCCGTCCCGTCCTCGCCAGAGCGGGTCTTTCAGCTTGCGGGTCCACGCCTGCCAAAGCGGAGGATGTCCCCAGTTGATCTGATACCAATCGTGCCAACCGCGCTGGAAATCATCGATCGACAACGGACGTTCCGAGGTTGCCCTGACGCCGGCTTCTTTCAGATCCCGGGCGGAAAACCGCAGCATTTCCGAACTGATGGCGAAGTCGCCTCCGTAAGGCTTGCGCTGCCGAACGGTCGTCACCGGATGATCGAGCGCGTAGGTGACGCCGGCGAAAACAAAGAGCGGTTGTCCCGGCCCGACGTCGGGACAAGTTCCGTGCCAAATCGGTTGGCTTCCGATCCGCTCCGCCTTCGCATCACGCCAGAAACGCGTCAGGACGTGCGGATCGACCGAGTAATAGACGTCGACGCATTCAATCTTCTTCGACGTGTCCGGCTTGACGACGACTTCCGGGATTCCGCCGTCGGCCGACAGGTTCACCTCGATCGACGGCGTTGTCGGGAATTGGAAGGTCCCTTTCAGATGTTGCTCGAACCAGAGCATGCGGGTGATGGCGAACTCCGGCAGATGGCGGTGATTCAGATGCGGGCTGATGGAATAGCGCACCTGCTCCCGAGGCAGGTTTCGCGAATTGTAGTACATGTTGTCCAGCGGACCGTTGAAGTCGTTCGTAGGACTGCAGAAGAGAATCGGGGCCGTGATCCGCTCGATATAAGGGTTGTCCGCGATCGTCTGGTTGAACCACTCGGAGGTGTCCTTGCGCACGAAGCCCGGCATTCCACTCGGTGCTCCCGCAACGGTGCCGGCGCCGCCGCACGAGGGCGCTGCCGCCTTGATTCGTCGGTCGATGCCGGTGAGATCGACCGTCAGCTTGCCACCCATCGAGTGGCCGAGGACGCCCAGTCGCGAGGCGTCCACTTCCGGCTGTTGCTCGAGAAACGTCAGGCCGCGACGCGCTGCCAGAATCAGCAGGAACCAGTTGTTGTTCCGCGGCGATTCGACCGGGTCGAGCGTGAGGTCATCCGGCGTCATCTTTGCATAGTGGCCGTTGTGGCCCTGTTGCGTGGCGTCGACGGCACCCCAGTCGGTGTTGGCTTCTCCCTCGGGCGCGCCATCCATCGGCATGGCCCCCCAGTTGATCGACGTCCCCACGTAGCCGTTGTCGGCGGCGTAACGGACATTGTCGAGCGACGCGCGTTGCCCACCGCCGTGGAGGTGAATCAAGGCCGGCAGTTTTTTGGTACGGGCTTCTTCGGGGAAGGCGTAGAATGCGGCCATCTTCGAAACCTGCCCTCGGAATGTTCCGATGTTGTAACGCACCACCCGGAGCGTCGTGCCTTCCTCGTGCCACTCGCGCACGATTTGAACATCGAGCGGCTCTTTCCCGGGATCGTAATCGGCCCAGAGTTCATCGAGGTTCTGCGGCGAACGTCTGCCGTCGAGCGGTGGGAGAGTTTCTGCTGCGGCCGGGTGGCAAGGAAGGGTACCGAGGGAAAGAGCGACTACGGCGCCGGTCCATAGTGTTGATCCAACCATGATGCCAACGGTGTTCGACATTGCACCATTATGCCATCCGCGAACTCGAAATGCCAGCTCGAGAGCCGCGGTCTGTACTGTGGCGACTCCACCGGCTATAATGAGCCTCGTTCCGAAGCCCCGGAGGCGAGCGCCTCGCGCCGGCAACTTTTCCTCGAACTCGATAACGATGAAGAAGCCGGAATGAGGCCATGCTCGCCGTTCTGCAATAAGGAGGCCAAAGCAATGAGAAAGAACTCGCGCATAGGGTTATTCGCAGTCGGCATCGTCCTGTGTCTTGGAGCCGTAATCCTCGCTGCGCCGCCGGAATCGGAATTACCGGAACCCGTCGGGCCTTACCTGCAAAGTCCGAGCGTGAAAGGCATGACCGTCTGCTTCGCAGCCAGGAGTATCAGTGCGGCACAAGTCGAGTTGAAAGAAATCGGCGCAACCGACAAACGAGTTTACACGGCCACACCGACACCTATTCCCGATACATCGTGGACCGTCTGGAAGACGAAACTCGACCATTTGAAACCCGGTTCCGAATATGAGTATCTTGTCCACTATCGGCAGAAGGATGCGGCCCATTCCACGAAGACCTATCATTTCCTTACGTTCGACCCCAAAGCCCAAACCATCAAAGCGGCCTTCTTCAATGATATTCACGAGAAGTTCCCGACACTCGAAGCGATTATGAAACACTGCAAACCGGAGGATTATGATTTCAGTGTCCTCATGGGAGATTGCTGGCAGAACCCGCAAAACGCGGACCGGGCTATCGAGGTCCTGAACCATTACATCCAATGGCTCGATGCCGGGGAAAAACCCATGCTGTTCGTGCGCGGCAATCACGAATGCCGCGGGCCGTTCGCCGACCGTCTGGGATATCTTTTCGATCTGCCGAACCTGAGCCCTGCTGCTCCCGTCGGAGAACAGCAGTATTCTTTCACTCTCCATGCCGGCCCCGTCTGGTTTTTGGCAATGGACTGCGGCGAGGATTTCGAGAAGATGTTCGATGTAATGCAGCCCTACCGCAAGCGTCAGGCCGAATGGCTCGAGACGCTTCTGAAGAAGAACGACCACAAGAACGCCCCTTGGCGCGTCATGCTCAGCCACCTTCCGCTCTATAACGACAATATCTGGAATTCCGAGCCGTCGCGCCGGATGTGGGAACCGATCCTGTCCCATGCGAACATCGACCTGGCTTTGTCCGGGCACGATCACACGTACAAAGTCTTGGAACAAGGCAAAACTCTGAAAGTAACTCACGATCCGAAATATACCGAGAACCGCGGTGAATGGGAGATGACGCCGCCCTATCCACAAATGATCGGAGGCGGCCCCGATTCGAACCTCGCAACGGTGATGTTATTGAAGGCCGATGCGAACACTCTCCAGATCCGGATGATCGAGGCCGAAGGTGGAACCGTGTGTAAGGAAATCAATTCGACGAAGAATGCGTTGAGGTCAGAGCTTGAACAATGAACAAGGACTGCGTTGCACCGCCGGCGGCCGGTGCTTGGCGGCGAGTTTTCGGTTTGGTGCGCCGCTGCTTGCCACGGAAGATGTCGCCAACCTCGCGAGGACGGCACTGCTTGCGGGTTTTCAATTCCCGAACGGTTTCCGGCAAGCAGCGGGCTAAAAGCCTAGCCCCGGACCGTCCAGCGCGGAGGTGCCCAGCGTGCCGTTGGTGATCTCGAACATGCTGGGGAAGCGGTCGGTGAAGGGGGCGTTGGCGGCCGGGCAGTATTGGCGGGCGTTGCCCTCGATCGCCGCGACCGTCGGAATGCGGGCCGAGAGACTGGCCGAGTGCAGGAACGACGCGCCCGGACAGGTCAGGTCCTGCACGCACAGGAACATGCCGTACTTCTGCGCCGCGGCGCCCATCATCAGGGCCTCGCCGTGACCCTTGCACGCCTTCAGCGCCACGCCCGAGTAACCCAGCTCGCGGCTGAGCAGGAGGCTCTCGAAATCGACCAGCGACTCGTCGATCACCACGGGCTTGATCCGGGCCGCCCGGTGCATGCGGTTCTCGGGATTGGCCTTCAGATCGCGGTGCGTGGGCTGCTCGATGTACTGCAGCCGCTTAAGCGCCTCGGGCGATCGCTCGCCGACCCGGGCGAGGAAGTCGAGCACGTAGTCGACATTGGCGCACTTCTCGTTGAAATCGGCCGAATAGCACCAGGACGCGCAGCCGCGGGCGGCCTGGGCCTCGGCCGCCACCCGCTCGATCGCCACGACCCGATCGACGTCCCATACCAGGTCGTCGCCGTTGAGCTTGATCTTCAGGTGGGTCAATCCGTCGGCGGCGATCCACTCGGGCAGGGTTTCCGGCAGGCCGTCGTCCAGTCGGGTCTCGAGGTCGGCGTCGGTCAGCGGATCGAGCGCCCCGACCAGGTGATACAGCGGCATCGACGGCTTCGGGTCGCGGGAGGTGTAACGGTCGAGGTACTCGCCGGCGAAATCGTCGCCCAGGTAGGCGGCCAGGTCCCGATTGGCGAACTCGGCGCTCAGCAGGTTGTACGAGTTTTGGCCCAGAGTCTTCCCATACGCGTCGTGGACGGCGGCTTCGACGGGACTGGCCGCGACGAGTTGGGCCAGCCGGGGCATCGGCTCGGCCAGGCCCGCGGCGTTGGTGATCGCGTCGGCCGCCGACTGGTAGCCTCGGGCCAGGTCGTGGGTGATTTCGAGCGGGTGGCCGAACTCGGGGTAGTCGTTGGCATCGCGGACGACGCGTTGGCCCAGCTCGATCATGGCCGCCAGCGTCGATTCGCCGGAAAGCTGCCCGGAGGGCCACGCCCAGACGTTGCCCAGGGGCATCGATCCGAAGCCAGAGCCACGGCGACCGTCGCGGGTTTTGACTTCGGCGGTGACGTGGAGCAAGACGACGTCGGTCACGACGCGGCCGCCGAACTTCATGGGCGAGCGGTAGGCGAAGTTCTCGGTTTCGGCGGTCAGAGCGACCAGGCGGATGTCGGTATCTTTCGGCATGGGAGCCTCCCGTGAAGCGGATGGAAAGTCCCATCCTAGCCGATGGCTGCGCGAGAAAGCAAGCCGGGAGGACGACCGCGCCGAAAAGCAGAAAAAAAGCCCGGCCGGCGACGGTGCGCACGCACGGTCACCGGCCGCGGCTTTGTGCGGCGGTGTATGCCCCGGCGGTCGGCGGTTGAAATCAGACGAGTTCTTTGCGGACTGCCCAGACGGCGGCCTGCGTGCGGTCGGAAACACCGATCTTCCGCAGGATGTGCTGGACGTGTTCCTTGACCGTCTCGTAGCTGATGCTCAACGCCTGGGCGATCTCCTTGTTGGTCAGCCCGTAGGCCAACTGACGGAGTACTTCACTCTCTCGCTGGGTCAACGGCACTTCGACGTCGGCGGCCAGACGCGGGGTGGCCAGCGCGCCGGTGACGCGGCGGAGTTCCTCGCGGGTCCAGGCACTTTCGCCGGCGGCAGCCTGCCGGATGGCGTTGATCAATTCGTCGCGGCTGCAGCCTTTCAGCAGATACCCGCTGGCGCCCAGCGCAACGGCCCGGGCGATGTACGTGGGGTTGTCGAACGTGGAGAGGATCAGGATCGGCAGTTCCGGCTTGTCCAGCTTGATGCGTCCCAGGGCCGTCAATCCGTCGCCGTCGGGCATGCGGATGTCGACCAGGACGACGTCCAGGTCGTTCTCCAAGGCGTATTTGACGGCCTCTTGCCCGGATTTCACCTCGGCGACCACACTGATTTCGGTATCCGCCAGAAGGCTCTTCAGTCCGGTGCGGACGACTTCGTGATCATCTGCGATCAGTAACTTGATCTGGTTGCTCATTCGATACTCCGAAAGGTTAGTATGACAGAAGCTTTTTCAGGGAATACGGCGTTGTTCGGCCGACGGATCACGGTCCTGCGCGGTGTGCTGTTCGGCGCGACCCACCCGCGAACGCGTCGGGGCTTGCCGCTTCCCCGCAAACCAAAAGGATTCTCCTCCAGTTCACCAGTCCGATCCGGAGGTCGCGTGGACGACGGTCTCCGAATTCTGTGGGGGGCTTCGATCATTCCTCCCCGGTCGCCCCTCTGGCTGGTCAACTTACTTTACTACCCTGAATCATAGCAAGTTTTCTGCCGGGGGGGACCCCCCTCGGAAAGATTCGGGGGAGAAAATGCAATTTTCTCGATAAGGTGGCCAACGAAATGGTTACTATGGGCAGAGACGATATGGTCACATAAAGCAGTAGCCCATCTATTGAGCGACACGCACCGGGTTTTTCTACGAGAAGGCCGGCTGGTATCGGTGATGAAATGGAACCGCGAAGCGAGCGACCGTGCAGAATCCCTCCGTGGGAATCCACGACGCTCCCTGCCCCGACGGGGGGTTGCGGCAAGAAAGCCTTTCCTTGTTCGCGGCTCGAGCCTATGCTGAAGTCGGCTGATACGTGCCCTGAAGGTCTTGCGGAGGAAGGGAAAGGAAACATCCATGAGCGAGAAACCGGACGCGTCCGTACAGGACCATCCGACCAGCTTTGCCGAAGAGGCCGAGCGACCCCAAGTCGGGCTCGTGCGGGAATTCTGGGATTTCCTCCGCTACAACAAGAAGTGGTGGCTGACGCCGATCGTCCTGGTGCTTCTGCTGATCAGTGCGCTGGTGCTGCTTACCAGCAGTGGTGCGGCACCGTTCATTTACACGTTGTTCTAGACGGGGTTCGAACTGGGACCATCGTTTCCGAGGGAATCCATGAGCACGATCGCCCACTTGAGGCTGGCCGAGTACGACATCGTGTTTCGGCCGTCGCTGTTATGGGAGGCCTGATTGCCGCGCTGCGTCGATCGCCCGAAAGACGCGAACCGCCTCGACGAATTCTCCACGGCAAAGGAGACAGACCGCCAGCAGGCGCGCCGACCGTTCGTCGGGGGACAAGGCGAAACCGCGACGTGCTCGCCGCACCGCCTGAGAGAACCGGCCGGCGCGCAAATCCTCCAAACATCGCCGGCGCGTTCGGCCGCAGGACTGCACGATGCGTCCCAGCAACGTCAGGTCGCACTTGCAGCGCCGGCACGCGTCGGACCACGATTGGCGCACTTTGCACGTGGGACAACCGACCAGTTCATCGGCGGCGTTTTCGGATTCGGTCACGGTGATCACGCGTCGTGCAGGTAGAAAACCAAATCTTCCAATTTCGCCGTGGTCTCTTCGATCTCGCTTTGGGAACGTCGGTCCATCGCCGCCCGGAGCTTCTCGATCAGTTGGCCGATCTCTTCGGCGTCTTCCGGGCCGGCGTCGGGCGCGATCTGCTTGCTCTTGGCAATCAACTCTTCGCTTTTGGCGATGGCTTGATTCAACTCCGTGGGAAGCTCGGCGTCCGAAGCGGGCCCCACCGGCACCTCCTCGGCAGCGGTTTGGACGGGCGCCGAATCACTGCGGGAAGAGAATGCCGAATCCAGCCGGTTTCGTGCGTCTTCCCGGTTGCGTCGGCGGAACCGCGAAACGGCGTTATCGACGACCAGCTCTTTCGCGCGGCCGGTGGCTCGTTCGTTCGCGGTCACTTTCAGGATGCCGTCCAGATCGAGATCGAATCGCACGAGGATCTCGTTGCCGCGCGTCACGTCGGCCAATCCGTCCAGGACGAACTCGCCGACGAATTCGTTGTGCCGAACGTCCTCGTTTTCACCCTGGTAGACGCAGATTCGAGCCTTTTCCTGGCCGTCGAACACGGTGCCGAACAATTCGCTACGGCCGGCCGGCAGCGGCGAGTTGCGCCGGATCAGCGGCGAAAACTGATACGACGAACGGAGACCGTAGAGGCTTCCGGCGGTTTGGATGCCCAGCGTGTGCGGCGTGATATCGACCAGCACGGGCCCGACGTCGACCCCGGCGATCAGGCCCGCCTGGATCGCCGCCCCCATGGCCACGCAGAGATCGGGATCCACTTCGGCGTGGACGGGCTGCCCGAGTTGCTCCTCCAGGAGGCGGCCGACCAGCGGGGTGCGCGTGGCGCCGCCGACCAGGATCACCTTGTCGATCTGCGTGGCGTTCAGACCGGCGTCGGAGAGCGATTCGTCGACGCACACGAGCGTCTTGGACAAGAGCGGCTCGATCAACTCTTCGTACTCCGGCCGGGTGATCTCGCGGTCCAGGTTGATCGGCGCGCCGTCCTTCTGGGCGATGAACTCTTCCTGGATCCTGACGACCGGTTCGTAGGAGAGCTTTATCTTGGCTTCTTCGACCGCGCGGAGCAAACGCGATCTGGCCGAGAGCGACTCGCGCAAGTCGATCCCGTGTTCTTCGGCGAAATCATCGCAGACGCGATCCAGCAACAACTGGTCGAAGTCGTCGCCTCCCAGTTTCGTGTTGCCGTGGCTGGCGAGCACCTCGACGACGCCTTGTTCGATCTGGACGATGGAGACGTCGAAGGTGCCCCCGCCGAGGTCGTAGACCACCAATCGCTCCATGCCCGTGTGACCGGATTCGTACGCCAGCGAGGCGGCGGTGGGCTCGTTGATGATTCGGACGACTTCCAGGCCGGCCAGTTGACCGGCTTCGCGGGTGGCTTCGCGCTGGGTCTCGTTGAAGAAGGCCGGCACGGTAATCACCGCCTTGTGGACCGGATGGCCCAGCTCCTTCTCGGCGCGCTGCTTCAGCTCGCGGAGGATCATCGCGGAGATTTCCTGAGGGCTGTACTGCTGGTCGCCCAGGGAGACGGTCTCGCCGCTGCCCATTCGGCGCTTGACGGACCGCACGGTGCGCTCGGGGGCCAAGACGGCCTGATTGCGGGCGGGCGTACCGACGAGCAATCGGCCCTGGGCGTCCAGGCCGACCACCGAAGGCAGAATCGCCGTGCCGTTTTCCTTCAGCACCTCCGCCTTTCCGTCTCGAATCACGGCCACTTCGCTGTTGGTCGTGCCGAGATCGATTCCCAGGATGGTTTCCATGCGAGTGTCCATACGAGGATGCTCCTTGAGGTTTTCGGATTATTTTCCCGCCACGGCCTTGACCTCCGCGAACCGGACGACTTCGCCTTTGCGGTAGTAGCCCGGCCGAATTTCTTCGACGACCAGGCCCGGCGGCTGCCGGGGATCGTCGACGGCTTCGACGACGGTCATGGTATTGGGGTTGGCCGGTTTTCCGACGCACTGGATCCGATAGATTTCTTCCTTTTTCATCGCCCGGCCGAGGCGGTTGACGATCAGATCGTATCCTTCGGCCAGCGAATCGAAGATCCGTCGATGGTCCAAGGTTGCCCGCTGCAAAACAATCTCCCTGGCGGCCCGGTACCAGTGTCGGCACAACCAGCGTCGCCAGAGCGACTGATGGCGGAAGAGGTCGTCCAGTTGTTCTTGGAGTTGGGTGGTCAAGTCTTCGAGGACGCGTCGCCGGGCCGTTTCGATCACCGCCCGGCCGCGCCCGAGGGCTTCGTCCAGGTCGAGCATCGCCTCGATCAGGGGCCTGGCGGCCTGTCGGGCGGCCTCCGCCTCTCTTGCATCCACGGATCGAAACGCCTCGACGGCCTGTTCCATGGCGGTGAGCATCGTTTCGGTCCGCTCGGCCAGGTTGCGCGAACTCTTCGTCTCCAATTTCAGTTCGTGCCGCAAAGCGGTGAACTCTTCGACGAACTGCAGGAGTCCCACCGACGGAAGCTCCGGTGGCTCGTCGTGGGCAGGCCGCCGGTCGTCGATCGATTCCGCTTCGGCTGCGGTTTCGTCGAGCCATTGGCTGAACCGTGCCAGGACCGTTTCTTCGTCGAGTTGTTTGTTCATCTTTTTTCCACCAGGTGGAGCAGGGTTTCCGTGGGAATGCGGGCCGCGCGGAAGCGTCGTTTCACGTCGGCCACGATCGCGTCCAGCGAGTCGTCCGTCTCCATGCGAAACAACCTCGACTCCATCCGTTTCTGGGGATCGCGGAGTTCGTCGTAGGCCCGGCGGATCGCCGCGAAGCGCTCGGGATCGCGATCGGGCGGGTGCCGGCGGACCAGTTCGAGATAGCGGCGTCGGATCTCCGCGTCGCCGCTTTCCGGCGGCAGGTCCAAGACTTCGTAAGGATCCGGCATCGGAAACTCTCCTGATCGTTTCTGGTGGTTTCTCGTTCTTCCGCTCGTCCTACGACCGGCGTTTGCCGCTTCGTCGGCGGGGCTCCGTTTCCGCGTCCGGGAGCAGCACGTCCTGCGGATCGATGCCCAACGAAGCACACATGGCCGCGATCTTGGCGGCCAGGTCCGGCAGAATATCATCGATGAACGGACCGTCTTCGTCGTCCAGCGGCGGCCCGTCCTCCTTCTCGAAGAAACCCGGCGGCGGCCCGCCGAAACCCCGCCGGCGCATGTCCTCTACGTCATTGAAGAAGCTCTGCAACCGTTTCGCGTCCTCGGCCAGATCGGCGTCCCGTGGATCGGCCGAA
>DATLAN010000354.1:0-19690 GCA_035527455.1 Thermoguttaceae bacterium | reverse complement strand
CGAAGATCTACGTCGGCAGGGTGCCCGAGGATATGGCCGAACTGGGCGATGCCGCGACGATCGTGCTGCACAGCAGCGGCGACGGCAGGGCGGACGAAACGCACGCGCTGTTTCCGCAGAACAACGCGAACGCACCGGAGCAGACGTACTGCGAAGCGGACGTCCGGCGGCTGGAGGCGTTCGATGCCCTGATGAAGAAAGGCGTGGGCATCGTCGTGCTGCACTATTCGTTGATCGTGGCCCACCCCCGCTCCCAGGAGTATTTCACCGATTGGATCGGCGGGTATCACCGGCCCGGTTTCTCGAAGGTGAAGATCGACCGTAGCGAGGCCGTGCCGGCGACGCCGGGGCACCCGATCTTGCGGGGCGTGCGGCCGTGGACGACGGATCACGAGTACTACTTCAACCAGTACTTCCTTCCCAAAGACCCGCGGTTCGTGCCGATCCTGACTTCGATGCTGCCGTCCGACCAACCACAGAAGCACGTCGTCGCATGGGCCGTCGAGAGGGAAGGCGGCGGGCGGGGGTTCGCGCTGACCGGGTGCCACTATCACGCGAACATGCTCATCGACGACTATCGGCAGATGCTCCGCAACGCGATCCTCTGGACGGCTAAAGTGCCGATGCCGGAAGCAACTCGCCGCCGCGCAGGCTTTGGCGGGCCTTGACGCGGCGGTGCTCGCCGTCGAGTTCCACCTCGACTTCCTGCCAGTCGATCCGCAGGATCTTGCACTCCACGTGCCCGATGGAGACGGTCTCGCCCTCTTGAAGCACGTGCTCTTCGCCGGAGGTGCGGACTTTCAGCCACGCCTCGAGCTTGCCGCCCTTGTCCTCGGTGATGGCCGTGATGAAGGTGTACCTGGTGGCGTCGAAACTGGGCCGCACGGGCGGAGGATCCGGTTCGGGTTCCGGACCCACTCGGACCGTCACCGTGCCGGAGTCGGTCACCCCGGCAGAGGAGACCGTGTAGCGGAAGCTGTCCGTGCCGTTGAAGTCGGCCTCGGGCGTGTACCGCACCCGGTTGTCCGCGAGGATCTCCGCAGTGCCGTATCTGCCTTCGGTGACTTCCGTCACCGTCGCGGTGTCTTCGAAGCTGTCGTTGTCCAGCACGTCGACGGTCACCGGCGTGTCGACGTCGGTGCTGGTTCGATCGTCGTCGACCTCGAGTCGGGCCGGAACGAACGAGGCGAACAGGCCGCCCGAACTCTTGTATCGGTACTCGCCGCTTCCGGGCAGTTTTTCCATCTTGCGGCGGACGATGGCCTGGCGATAGTCGTCCAGCGTGAGTTTCGACGAGGCGAGCCTCTGCGACGGTTCCGTGGATAACGTGTCTTGGCGATCTGCGCCCGATACGGCCATCGCTTCGACGTCGATTTTCAGATCGAACTGGAGCGTGTCGGGCACGGGGGTGACGATCATATTTCGGATCTTGTGGAGGTGGCCTGCCGAGTAGAATTGATACATCAACTGGGTCAACTGGTCCAACGTTCCCCGGCCCTGGACCGTGAAAGGCAGCACGGTATAGATGCCCGGCTGGGTGCGGTTGGCGTTGGGAGTCACGTTGTGGCCGTCGAGTCCCACTTGATCGACGATCAGTTTCGACAGCCAGTTCTGGTAGAGCGCACTGGCCATCTTCAGATCGACCGGAAGCGAACGTTTTCGCCAGTCGGCCAGGAGGTCCGCCACTTTCTCGCGACTGGCGGCCTTCTTCTCCTTGTCTTCGACTTCCTCCAGCAGCTTATTCCGGCGGGCACGAAGCTGGTCCAACGAACTGTCTTGTCCGGAGACGAGGAGGAACGTAATCGCCATCGCGAGGACCAGCACGACGCTTACGGTAATCAGGATCTTCTCGCTCTTCTTCAGCGCCATCACTCTTCCTCCGGATCGATTCGCAGCACTGAGAAGAAATGTTCGGAATAGGGTGGAGTCGAGTGGTCTTCGCTGTTACTGCCCCGATCCACTTTGCGCCGGTCGTTGCGCAGGTCTTCCACGATCTTATTGATTGCCTCTACGCCGGCGGCCAGCCCTTCCAGGGTTACCTTGCCGCCTGCCAGGGCGCCGGGGCCGGCCACCAACTGCTTGAGCTTGGCTTCCTTGGCGGGCGGGAAGTCCTCGGACAACTTGCGGATTTCCTCCAACCAGAACACGTCGGTGGCGGTCCAATTCTCGATGGCTTTTGCCGCGGCGATCGCCTCGTCGGCCGCCTCGACTTCTTTGTTCAGCAGCAGAGACCGGTTACCGAGTTGCTTGATCTCGTCGTTGAGCCAGTTCCGCTGCAAGATCCGGTATCCGAAGAACGAACACACCAACACGGCCACCGCGACGCCGGCGACCACGTATTTCGGGTGTCGTTTGGGCGGTTTGGCACGGCGCCGGGGGTGCAGGAAGTCGATCGCGTGGCCGGTCTGCTCCAGTTCGGCCAGGGCCATGCCCAGCAGGGGCGCGAAGCGGCCGGGCCGATCCGGCAGGTCGCCGGAGAGTTCGCGGCCCAACTCCAGCCCGGAAAACGGATCGAACAGCTCGGTCGAAATTCCCAGCTTCTGTTGGATCGTTTGGGCCAATGCGACGTGTTGGTCGCCACGGCCGCAGAGCACGATCGACTCGACCCGGCGGCCGCCCAATTGGTTCTGCGCGGCGGCCATCGTGCGGCGGATCTCGCCCAGCAGGGGATCCGACTGGCCGGACTCACCCAGCGGATCGCCACCGAGTCGGGCCGTGCGCAGGAAGAGCACTTCCCGATCCGTCATCACCGTCAAGTCGGCCTCGTCGGTCAATAGATCGACGAGCAGTACGAGTTGGCCGGGCGGCACGACGCGGCTGCGGCCCGCCAACGACGCGGCGGCGCACGGCCGCAGAATCAACCGCTGCGGCGTCAGATGGGCCTTGCGACAGGTCTGCTCGATCTGGCCGACCAGTTTCGGATCGATCGCCGCCGCGAGCACGCTTTGCGCTCCCTCCGCCGTATCGCCGATGGGCACGAAATCCAGCAGCCAGTCGTCGGTCAGCTCGTTGAACTCCCGCATCGCCTGGAAGCGGACCAACTCGGGCAGTTCGTCCGCGGGAGCGGGCGGCAGCGAGAGTTGACGCAATTCGATGTTCGCCCGGCCGACGGCCACCAGGGTGTCGAGCCGTCCGATTCCGCGAGCGGCCAAAGCGGAGGCGATCCGCGCGCCCACATCGACCTCTTCCACCTCTTCCGCGTCGTCGCCCGGCTGACGAGGGAGCAGCCCGACCGAAAACGCCTGCTCGATCGTGACCTTCTCGCCACGCGACGCGGCCACGACGAATCGGGCTTCACTGCCGTTCCATTCCAGGGCCAGGAGTTGAGGCATGGGTGCTGGTCGCAGGGTTGATGGTCGGTTGCCGGCGAGTTATTGACGTTCCGCAGTAACAGTTCGGATAACTCCAGTATAATTCAACGAAACGTGCTCCGGTACATTTTTATCTGGCTGCCGCGTCAGGGCGTTTTCACCCCCCGTTTCCGCTACCCGGCTGATCCAGCCCGACGCCGAGGGTCTCCGGGGCGAAGCCGCGGCCCAGGTGGCTGAGGTCGCGGTAGAAGAGCAGCCGGGGAGGCATCTTGGTGGCGTCCAGGACGGTCTCGATCCGCACGGTCGGACCGCCGCGGTCGAAATAGCCGATCACCTGCGCCCGGTAAACGCTCCCCCCACCGGTGACGAACGGCATCAATTCCTTCATTTTGTCCAGCGGCACGATTCCCTCGGAGAGGATCCAGGTCTCGTGCCGCCGGTTGGTATCCGCGTCGACGGGGTTGGTTTGCCGCGCGGCGATGATCTGATCGAGCAGTTCCTCCTCCATGCCCGGGATCCCCGCCAGCACGATCCGCGGCGCCTGGTTGATGTTGATGCGTCCGGGAATGACCGGCTCGGGGTTGATCGTGCAGTAGTCCATCAGGATGGGCAGATAGAGGTTCATGCCACCGGGCACGTCGGGAAACATGGGTTCCAGCACGGTCGATTCCTGCTGGCCCCGGAATCGCACGCTGACGCTCTGGCCGATCAGGTCGATCACGCTGCCGAGCTTCAGCCGGCCGCGGCGCCGGAAGTCGAGTTGCCCGCCGGTGAACGACTCGCCGCGGCGGCTGCCCGTATACGGCTGGCTCTGCTGGCGATAGGCGACGATGAAGGTGGCCGCGTCGGTGCTGATCGCCTCTTCCAGTTGGTTGTACAGTTCCTCCATGTCGTCCTGGTTCAGGTCGATCCTCTGCGTGCCGTCGGGCGTAACGTTCAACTCCATGCTGTAAAGCGTCAGATAGGCGGACCAGCCGCGGTCCATCTCGCCTTCGATGTTCTCCACGTTCTCGATGTCTTCGGCGTTCGGCTCGCCGGGATCGTGCTGCCCGTTGCGATTGAAATCGGTGCCGAAGAGCAGATCCGGCGTGACGCCGCGGACCAGCAGCAGCTCTTCGATCGTCTCCAGGGGGCCGTTCTTGGGTCGGTAGGCCGGTTCGTTCGCCGTGTAGTAATCGGCCTCGGCGCCGTACTCGCGGGCTTCGTCGTCCTCGTCGATCCAATCGAGGATCGAATCGGCGATTTCTTCGTTCATGCCCGGCAGGCCCATGAGGATTCCGCGGCCGGCGTCGGCGCCGAACTTTTCGTCGAGGGTCGCCAGCACGTTGAGGTTCAGTCGGGTCGATTCGTCTTCGAGCCCGTAACGAAGGCCGCCGTATCGGCCGTCATCCATGTTCGGGGCGATGATCGTGAATCGCTTGGGATCGGTGTATTCCCCGTCGCCTTGGTATTGCACGAGCCGCCCGCCGAACTGCCGCTGGTTGTCGTACCAGCCGCCGAGTTCGTTTTGCTCTTCTCGATCTCGAACGAGGAACAGCCGGACCATTTCCACGCCCGAGTCTGCCGCCGCCCGGGCGCGAGCCTGTGCAGCCGACACTTCGGCGGCCCTCCGCTCGGCGAGCATAAGCTGCGAGAAGGTCAACGCGCTGAGCGAGAGCAGGGAGATCACGACCAGCACCACGATCAGGACCATTCCGCGCGGCAAGCGAGCCGCCCGGTTTACGCGCGGCAAGCGAGCCGCCGGGTTTATCCCGGCGCGGGAAGAATTGCAAATTGCAAATTGCAAATTGCAAATTGCATATTGATCTGCGCGCGCTACCTCTTCTTCAATTTTCAATTTACAATTTTCAATTGACAATTTGCAATTCCCTCGTCTCATCGCCCACGTCCTCCTCCGCCGCCAGATCCTCCGCTGCCAGATCCTCCGCCACCACCGCCAGACCCTCCTCCACCGCCCGGCCCTCCTCCACTCGGCGAGCCCGAGTCGCCCCCTTCGTCCGGCTCGTCCGTGGTCTCTTCCGTCGTCTCGCCCGAGTCCTCTTCCGTGGTTTCTTCGGTGACCTGTTCGAACGTCGGTTGGGCGGCCGGCAGGTGGACCAGCAGGCGATAGGTGAGCAGGTCTTCCTCGAAGATGGTGCCTTGTTGCTGCGTGGCGAATTGCGAGGCCGTGCCCATCGTCTTGCGGAGTCGCGTGGGGATGATCTTCAGCGTAATCTCGACCGCCATCGGCAGCCCGCCGCGTTCGATCGAGTCCCATTCCTCGACGACTTCCGAGCCGTCGAAGTAGAGGAACTCGATGGAAGCCACCTCGGGCGCGATCGGCAGGAGTTCGTTTTCGAGGTTGGCCAGCAGCCCGTGTTCGGCGGCGTACGCGGTCGTGGCTCGATCCGACTCGCGACGGTAGAGCCCGGCCTGGCCTTGGGGAACGTCCGACCCGATGGCGCCGCGGCCGATCGAGTTGCCCTCGACGTAATAGGCCACCGTCTTCACGTCGCTGACGACGTCGACCAGGGGCGCGCCGCCGGTTTCGACGAGCATGCCGCCGTACTGATCCGGGCGCGGCAACCGGCTGGTGTCGACCCGCAACTCGTAGATGTTGCCGTACAGCCCGGGCACGGACGGGGTTTCCGAAGAGTCGGCGATGTTGGCAAGTTCGTCTTCCGCCGCTTCGACTTCTTCTCCCGCCTCGAGTCCCGCTTCCTCGGCCATGGCCCCCAGTTCGTCCAGTTCGCCGGCGGCGCCCTCGACGCCTTCGAGGAGTTTCTCGGCGTCGATCGGATCGTACGGCACGGCGCTGCGCAGATCGTCGGCGATCCGCTGCAACAACGCGCGGGCAAGCTGGGCCTCTTCTACCTCCGTCCGGCCCGCGTCCAACAACCGCAGGTGAAAGTCGACCGACGCACCGACGACGACCAGCAACAACGACGCCAACGACAGGGCGAGGACGACTTCCAGGAGGGTGAAGCCGCAGGTGGGGCGACGGGGGGTAGGGGCTAGGGACTGGGGGCTGGGGGCTAGGGACTGGGGGCTAGGGACTGGGGGCTGGGGGCTGGGGCTTGGGGACTGCGGACCGTGCGGACCGCGCACGATGAAGTGCGCGGCGCGTCTTCGCGACGTTCGTTTCGGCAACGTTCTCGACAAACGGGTCCTCACGTTCAAGACCTCGATTCCGTAATCTAAGATTTCAACGCGGCAGAGCCGCAATCAAACGGCGGGCAAGCCCGCCCGCTAAACGTGAGTGTCACGATACCTGTTCTCACCACGCGCAGAAGTCCCAGTCCCCAGCCCCCAGCCCCCAGTCCCCAATCCCTACTCTTCCTCCACCGCCACCTCCTCCGACATCCCCACCGCTTCGGCGAGCAACCAGCGGTCCAGCACGAACGTGACCGGGCGTTTCTCCGGGGGCAGGTCCTGCTTGACGATGACTCGCACGACGATCAGACCTTCCTCTTCCGCACACGGTTCTTGCTGAATCGAGTAAACCCAGGGAATCTCGCCGCGAATAAACGCGTCGGCCGTCTCCAGCGGCTGGTTGTCGACCGGGGTGGACTCCGCATAGCCGGACGTGATCTCGGCCATCTTGCTTTCGCACAGTAGCTGGGCCTTGGTCAGGTCGCGGGCGATCTCGGCGTTGCGCATGCCGATCCGCGACACTTCGCCCAAGGCGGCCAACACCCCGGCGAAAATCGCCAACGCGAGGATGACTTCCAGCAACGAGAAACCGCCTCTGCCGCTGCGAGAGGATCGGGGCGAAGGCGTCGCGTGTCGGCAATCGATCTTCACCGGGCCAACTCCTCGACCATGCAGATCTCGCCGACGGTCACCGTTCCCGTCAGACCACGCAGGTTCAACTCGATGCAGCGGTTCCGCTCGTTCTTCAGAACGAGTCGGGCGGTGGACGTGGTGCCGTCGGGATAGAAGAGGATCGGATTCGACCAGCCCGAGGCCAACGCGTTGGTTTGATCCCCTTCGGAAACGGCCATCGCCGCCCGGGTGTCGGCCGCCGTTTCTCCGGCGAGGAAGACCACGCCCTCGGGCAGCTTGGGCGGCTTTTCGGCGTTCTGGCCGGACGGGACGCCCACACCGGGCACGTCGGCCAGCACGTCGCCGAAGAGTTCCTGGTCGCCCGTCACCTCGGTGGCCTGAGGCCGGATCTGAAACCGGTCGCCCTCGGGCGCGTATCGAAAGACGTAATTCTGCCCGGACTCCATCGCATCGACGCGCGCCCCGCACCACTCGGCCCGAATCCGGTCGGCCGCCTTCAGCAGTCGCTGCCGAATCAGCGCGCGATCCAGCGCCGGCCACGCCAGGACTGCCACGGCAACGATGATGCCGAGGGTCAGCATGATCTCCAACAAGGTGAACGCGCGGCGTTCGGCGGCCGTTCGGTGGAGGTGGCGGGGCGTCACGGGCGATTACTCCACGTTCCAGTTGCCGATGTCGTCTTCAGTCCCCTCGGTTCCATCGGGACCGGCCGAGAAGATATCGAACGAACGAGGATTGTAGTTGCCCGGCGCCTTGAAGAGGTACGGGGTGCCCCACGGGTCCGGAGGCACGCCGGTCTTGAGATAGGGACCGTTCCAGTTCCTTTCGTTCACGCCGCTGGGGACATCATTGGCGGTCAAGAGCATCGTCCATTCGTTCGGATCGGGGTAACTCTTGAAGTCCTGGTACCACAGATCGACCGCACTGGTCAACGTGGCCACCTGGATCTTGGCGTTCTTGGCATCGGCTTTCCTTTGAATGGGTCCATACGCCAGCACCGCCATGGAGGCCAAGGCGACCAGGATCACCAGCACCAGCAGCACTTCCATCAGGGTGAAGCCGCCGCGTCGGCGTCGGCGAGAAGGGGGTTTCATGGGAAGGTCTCCTCTATGTTTGGGTTGGAGAGTTGTTGTTTGGGCGCTCTTAAAGTAGCCATCTCGCTCCGCGAGATGAAGCTTCGTCTCGCGGAGCGAGACGGCTACAATTCTTGGTTTCGGCGCGACCGGCGGTCGCGGCTTCATATGGTGGTGCTCATCTTGAGGATGGGTAACAGTAGGGCGATCACGATCATCAATACCACGGCGGCCAGGATCAGCAGCAGGACCGGCTCCAACAAACGCACGGCCACGTCCAACCGCCGCCAGGTGCGCCGCTCCAGCGAGTCGGCGATGTCCAAGAGCACCTTTTCGAGGTTGTTCGCCTGCTCGGCCACGGCGATCATCTCGATCACCATGGGCGGAAACTGCTTGCTGTCGCCCAGCGGTTCGGCCAGCGGCTGGCCGGCCGAGATGTTTTCGGTGGCGTCCTGGATGGCCCCCGCCAGGACCCGGTTGGCCGTAGCGTCGCTGGAGATTGTCAATGCCCGCAGGATCGGCACGCCGTTGCGAAGCAGCGTACCCAGCACGCGGCAGAATCGGGCGACGGCCAGGTGCAGGAAGATCGCGCCGGCCACGGGGAACCGCAGCTTGAGCCGGTCGCGCCAGAGTCGCCCCTGCGCGGTCTCCAATCGCTGCTTGACGTACCAGCCCACTGCCCCCAACGCGACCAGCAGCGGCAGGCCCCAAATCCGCAACGAACCGCTCAGCCACAAGAGGCCCTTGGTGAGGATCGGCAATTCACCGCGCTCTTCGAGCCGGCCGAACAACTCGCTGAATTTCGGCACGAAGAAGACGACCAGCACGATCACGACCAGCGTGCCCACCACGGCCAGAAAAGCCGGATAGGCGACCGCGCCCATGGTCCGCTTCTTGAGGTCCTCCTGGGCTTCGGTGAACTCGGCGACCCGCGACAGGGCTTCTTCGAGAAACCCGCCTTCCCCGCCGGCGCGGACCATGCTGATGGTCATCTCGCCGAAGACGCGTTCGAAGCGGGCCATGGCTTCGGCCAGCGTGGACCCTTCTTCGATATGCCGCTGCACCTGGGTGAGCACGTGGGCCAGTCGAGCGTGGGAGGTCTGCTGCCGGATCACCTCGACCGCTCGCAACAACGGCACGCCGCTTTGCAGCAGATCGGCCAATTGCCCGTAGGTGTTGGCCATCAGTTGGGCGGGGATCCGGCGGACCCGGCTGTCCTCCACGACCGGCGAGCTGACGTTCACCTCGACGGGAAACAGCGCCCGAGAAGCCAGCGTGGCCAGCGCCTCGCGCTCGCCGGACGCCTCGACATTGCCGGCGACCTTCTGGCCGGCCTGATCACGGGCAACGTAACTGAACTCGGGCATGGGAGGAATACTGAATTAGGAATACTGAATTAGGAATGATGAATTAGGAATGATGAATCAGGAATGATGAATCAGGAATGATGAATGAATATGGCGGCAAAAATCTCAGGGTGTCGATCGGCTATCCATTCTTCCGCATTCATAATTCCTAATTCATCCTTCATCCTTACTTCTGCTCATTTCCACCGTGTTTCCTTTGGTCACGCGAACGACTTCGTCCACCGTGGTTCGGCCGGAGAGGACTTTGCGCCAGCCGTCCAGCCGCAGGGTTTTCAGGCCTTCGCTGATGGCTTGCTGCTCGATGCGCCAGGTGCTGGTCCGGTCGTGGGCGAGTTGGCGGATCTTCTCGGTGGTGACCATCAGCTCGAACAATCCCAAGCGTCCGCGGTAGCCCACGTTGCGGCACTTCCGGCAGCCCACGGCACGGTACAAGGAGACGCCTTCCTCGATCTTCTTGTAGGGAAAATCGTTGGGCAGTTCGCCGGCCTCCGGCCGGTACGGTTCCTTGCAGTGGCGACACAACGTGCGGACCAGTCGCTGGGCCATCACCGCCTCGACCGTGCTGGAGACCAGGAAGGGCTCCACGCCCATGTCGACCAATCGGGTGTAGGCGCCGGCCGCGTCGTTGGTGTGCAGCGTGCTGAAGACCAGGTGTCCGGTCAGCGACGCCTGGATCGCGTTTTCGGCCGTCTCCAGGTCGCGGATTTCGCCGATCAGCACGATGTCCGGGTCGTGCCGGAGGATCGACCGTAGCGTGTTGGCGAAAGTCAACCCGATCTTGGGATGGACCTGGATCTGGTTGATGCCATCCAACTGGTATTCGACCGGGTCTTCGGTGGTGATGATCTTGGTTTCGCTGCTGCGGATTTCGAGCAACGAACTGTACAGCGTGGTCGATTTGCCCGAGCCGGTCGGACCGGTGACGAGAATGATCCCGTGCGGCAGCCGGATCAGTTCCTGGTAGGTTCGGTAGAGGTCGTCCTCCATGCCGAGCTTCGAGAGCGTGAAATCCATGCCGCCCTTGTCCAACAACCGCAGCACGATCCCCTCGCCGTGGATCATGGGGATGATCGACACGCGGACGTCGACCTCGCGGCCGGCAACCCGCAACTCGATCCGGCCGTCCTGCGGGAGGCGTCGCTCGGCGATGTTCAGCCGGGACATGATCTTCAAGCGGCTGATGATGGCCGCCTGGAAGCGGCTGATTTCGGGCGGGACGGGCTGCGGGTGCAACACGCCGTCGATCCGGTAGCGGATATGCAGCCCGGAAGCCTGCGGCTCGACGTGTACGTCGCTGGCCCGCAACTCGATCGCCTCCAGGAGGATCTCGTTGACCAGCCGCACGACCGACGGCTCCTGGGCCATCTCCGAAAGCTCGCTGCCGTCGGTCTCGATTTCCTCCAAGAGTTCGACCCGGCTGTCGGCCGACTGAGCCAGCAGCCCCTCGATCGTTTCGCTGCCCACGCCCAGGTGCGTTTTGATCAGCTTGTCGATCTCCGAACGGGACGCCAGCATCGGCACGACCGTCAGTTTGGTCGCCACGCTCAACTCGTCCAGCGGGTAGAGATTGAACGGGTCGCTGGTGGCCACGATCAGGCTGCCGTTCTGCTGCCGGACGGGAAACATCATCTCGCGGTGGATGAACTTCTGAGGAAATCTGGCCAGCAGCGAGAGATCGACGGGCGTCTCGGCCAGGTCGATGAAATCCAACCCGACCTCTTCACCAAGGGCTTTCAGCGCAACCTCTTCGCTGAGGAAACCCAAGCCGACGGCCGCCTGGTCCAACCGCGTGCCGTCGGTCTGGGCCTTGCGCGACAATTCCAACTGCCGCCGATCGATGAGCCCTTTTCGCAATAAGATTTCGCCGGCTTCCATGGTCCGATCTGATCCTGGTGTGAGGCGCCCCGGGTCGCCAGTGTGGCGGAGACGGGTGACGTTGACGGAATTGCCCGTATACTTCCACCATAAACGCAATACACCGCCGAAGTCCACCGGGTTTCGGCGGCGGAGTCAAAATGCAACCCATCCCGGGGGTCGTCGCACAGCCCCCGGGATGGGCCTCAAGCGAAATGTCCGCAAATCCCCGGAAGGCAATCTATCCGACGGACGGATTCGGTTATCCGTTCGACGTTCGATTGTCCGGGCTCTATCTTAGCAGACGCCTTACGGTGCGGGAGGAGGTCCGCCACCTGGACGGCCCGGCCCTCGCTGGCCGCCGAACTCGGGACGCTGGAACTCGAACTTCTCGCCCTGAAGCTTCTTGAGCTTCTCGATTTGCTCGGCCGTGAGCACCGCCTGGGCCTCCTTCTGGGCGTCCTCGCGGAGCTTCGTCATATCCTCGCGGATTTTGCCGAATGCCTCACGCCGCTGCTCCGGCTCGAGGTCGCGCATTCCGGAGAACATCTCCTCCATTTTCGTGCGGGTTTTCTCGCCGATGGCCGTCAACTTCGCCTGCTGTGCTTCGGTGATCTTGAGGGCCTTGATTACTTCCGCGTCGCCCAAGGCCCTGCCACCGAGCATTTGGACGCGAATCTGCCCCAGGCGATCCCTCTGATGGGGCAGTAGTATCTCGTCGACCTGCTTGGTCAGCTTCTCGCTGGCCGCCTGCATCTTGTCTCGCACCTCCTGCATTCTCTTTTCGCGCTCTTCCGGAGTCATGTCCCGCATGCCGGAAAACAGGCTGCCGAACTCCTCGCGCATCTTGTCGCGGAGTTCCTGGAGTTTGGCGATCTGATCGGGCACCAACTCCAACTCTTTCTGCATTTGCTCCGATCCCAAGAGCATCGCCGGGCTGCCCATCATCCCGCCACCTCCTGGGCCGCGACCTCCGGGGCCACGTCCCGGCTGGGCCTCGGCCGAAGCGGCCACCAACATGGCCCCCACCGCCACCAGCACCATCATCAAGCTACCTCTGAGTTTGGTCATTTCGGGCTCCTTTCGCTCCATTAGACCTGAAACCAAGAACATTACATCCGCCGGGCACCTCTGTCGCTGCTCCGGCCCCATGGATTAAACCCCGGGGCGGGGATTAAGTTTCGCGGCTCCTTTCAAGGGTGCCTCGCGAAACCCAAAGCGGATTCGCGGGTTTAGTGCAATAGGGCATTTCAATTACCCGTTCCATTCTTGGGCCGGAGAATCCTGCAAGTTGCAGAATGCCACACGTTCGGCTATAATGTATTTTCCGTAAGGGCCATTTCAGTGCGAGAGAATCGGCCATGAAAAGCGATTGGAAGTTGGTGACAGGAGGCGTCCTGCTGTTCTTGGCGACCGCAGCCGTTGCATGGAACTCGGCATTGGGGCAGAGACCCTCTTGGGGGGGGCGCGGCGAAGGAGGGCCCGGACACGACGACCGCGGGCCGGGTCCGCCCAGAGGGGACGACCGCGGGCCAGGTCCGCCCAGAGGGGACGATCGCTCCCGAGACGACCGCTCCGAGGGTGACCGCTCCTCGTCCGACGAGGCCCAGCGCCGCCTGCAGTGGTACGGCGAAATCATGCGGAACTGGGACGCCAACGGCAACGGCATGATCGACGCCGAGGAGGTCTCCAGCAGCAGCATGAGGAAATCCTACGCCGAGCGGATCATCGGCCAGGCCGGGCTGGAAGTCAAATTCCCCGTCTCCATCAGTAAGATCCAGGAAGGACTGAACAAGCGGGCCGGCGGCGACGCAGGCGGCTCATCCTCGTCGAGTTCGTCGGGCGGGTTTTCCACGGAGTCGAAAGTCCCCGGCTTCGGCGTCGAGACCAAGGAGTCCGCGCCCCCCGGATTCGGCAAACCCGACGACGATCGCTCCGAGGGCGGATCGCGCGATTCGTCGGGAGGATCTTCCGGGAGCGGATCTTCGTCGCACTCCGGCGGGTCTTCCGGACATGACTCGGACCGGCTTCGCGAACACGCCAGGAGTCTCTTGAAACAATACGACAAGAACGAAAGCGGCGTGCTGGAAAAAGACGAGTGGAGCCAGATGCACCGCAGTCATTGGTCGGCCGACCGCGATCACGACGGCAAGATCACGGAGCACGAACTGGCCGGATGGCTGGAGGACTACAGCCAAAAGAAGTCGGATTGGGGGTCCTCCCGCGACGGTGGGTCGGACGACCCTCCAACCTACCGGTTTCTCACGGCCATGGAACGATTGCCGGGCGAACTGCCCGAGTGGTTCACCGAAAAAGACGTCAACGGGGACGGTCAGGTGACCATGGCCGAGTACGAGAGCGACTGGACCGATACGAAGGCGGACGAATTTGCGCGGCTAGACCCCAACAACGACGGGGTGGTCACGCCGAGGGAGTGTCTGGCGGCGGAGAACGAGCAGTAACGGTCACCCGGCGACCGGAGGCGCGCAAAAAAAGATCATGGTAAGCCGATCCGTCGTCATACCATGATCTTTATCCTGAAACGGGACAACGCGTGTCCCGCCCTCCCGGCACGTCTATATGAGTTGAATCGGCCGCAAGGGCCAGACTTCTGAAGCCGATTCCGCCACTTATTCCGATTCTCTGCCCGTCACCTAAGCCAGAAAATCCTCGGCAAAGGCAGTCGCCAAGTCGCCTTTTCCGGGGCCGGATCGGAATCGGGCGGCAGGGGGGCCGGATCGGCGAGTTCCATGGGCACGGCAGCACGGGTCGGCGTTGCGACGTCCGGCGACCCACATCCGGCCGCGGCCGTCGGGCACGTGGCACAGGCCGGCCGACTCCAGCGCGCCAGCCCGGCACCGGTTCCCATCCTGGTCCAAAACCCCTGCCAACGCGCTTTCTCTTCACAATAGCCGACCCATGCGTTATCGCAGCACGAAGGCGGGCATTCGCAGCAGCCCGGTACCAAGTTGAACGACGACGCACAAGCCGGCCCGGCTCCCGAAGATGCAGAAGGTGTATTCGTCAGGCCGGCCGCGGCCAACAGGGCAAGAATCCAGCAACTCCATCGCATCGCAACGCTCCTTTTTCCTTTACTCGGCGGGGAAGAAGACGACACGCTTTGACCGATGGCCAAAGGGGAAGGTGTTCCTTTACTGACTCGTGGGTTGGTTACCACGGCGGCCGTATTCTTCTTCGGCCAAAGCGCGTCTTCAAGAACATTGCCCCTGAAAGGCCGCAAGGCAAACCTAATCGTTGCTTTTTCGCAAGATTGCCCAACCGCACCTCGATCCGCCCGGCCCCAAGTGCTTGACAGTCAAGACCTTGTGCCGATCGGCGGCCGTCCAAGCCGCGTTGCCTTTTTTCAACGTCCCGGGCAGAGTCGTCCACAAGGGGTGGTCCGACTGTCACGCTTGTGGCAATTGGGCGAGATGCGAGGCCCGGCAGACCAATTGCGCCAATATCAGCTTCAACACACGACGTTTAGCGGGCGGGCTTGCCCGCCGTTGGCTCGGCGATGACCTCGATCCCGCTGATGACGGCCGGACGTCCGGACTTCGGGCTGAAGCTGATGGTCAACTCCGATGCGACCAGGACCTGGGCAGACTCCTTGACCATCAGCCGGTTCGGCCCGCCGGCCTCCCGGACCACGTCGAGTCCGGTCAGGGTCGGCTTTCCCTGCAACGCCACGTCGAACACGCGGTCGCCCGGACCGATCTCCTCGTGCGGCTCGACGAAGTAGAGGCGCACGGTGTACTTCGCGGCGGGGCCGGTGCCTTCGGGCACGAGCCGCAGAGTGATCTTCTCGGCCCCTTCCACCCCCGACGCCCCGACCCATCCCAGCCCCAGACCGACGATCCGAGAAGCGTGGTGACGGAACCACTTGGGCGATCCGTCTACCTCGATCGGGATGTGCGGCGAAGGACCGCCGACGATCGGATACTCCAGCCAAAGCGTGCCTTCGGGCGATCGCCGGTCGCCGGGCGCCCCCAGATTGACGCCGATCTGTTTGATCCGCACTTCCTCCTTCTTCTCGTCGGCGAATTGACCGACGGTCCACGTCTCGACGTCGGGCATGTGGATCAAAGCCAGCGACGTCTGGTTCTGATAGGCGCAGGTACACGTGCGGGTGTAGTCGGGCGCGTTGAGCACGCCGTCGGCGGCGATCAGGTTCGACGTGCAACCGGACTTGAATCCGCCCAGACTCGCCGTGCCGCCGACGCTCGTCAGGTCGTAGTAGCTGGCCGCTCCGTCGCGAAAGGTCAGCAGGTACTCGCTGGCCACGGCCGTGTTGCAGCCCTTGTCGCGCGGGATCAGCCATCGCTGCTTGACGCCGGTGATCGGGTCGGTGACCATGAGTTCCGAGCCATCGAGCAGGCTGAAAGCGCCGCTGGAGACGCTGTGCTGGCTGAGGTTGGTGATGATGATGTCGTTGTGGATCATGCACGGGCCGGCGTACTGGCGATCTGTTTTCTCCCAGATCAGCTCGCCGCTTTCGCCCCGATAGGCCGCCATGCCGGCGCCGACCTCGTCCGGGCTGCGGTCGGCGGCAGCGGCGCCGGCCAGCAGCAGGACATCGCGAGGCTCGCTGTAGCCCAGCCACGAGCCGAAGACGTTCTTCGACTCGCTCCAGAGTTCTTCGCCCGTCTTGGCGTCCAAGGCCATCAGGCGATAGGTGGCCGGATCGTCGAGGCCGCGCCGCTTGTTGGAGTCTTCGACCCGTTTGGGGAGTTTGTCGAGCAGGTAGACCCGCCCGTTGCCGACGACGATGCCGTTGTGCAGGAAGGTGTGTTGGGCGTCGATCTTCCAGAGGATTTCGCCCGAGTGGCGATCGAAGGCGACCAGTCCTCGGCTGGCCGATTTGTCGGGCCCAAAGGCAATGCCTTTTTTCTTTTCCGGCTGGTATTTGTAGCCCAATCGCCCGAAGTCGCCGAAGCCGGCTCCGCCGAGCAAGACGTCCTGGTAGACGCCGAGGAATCCCCATGGCGGCGGATCGGCTTGCCCGTCTTTCGCCGGCATCTCGAACGTCTTGAGCGTCTCGCCCGTCTGGACGTCCAGCAGGAGGCAACGGCTGCCTTCCACCAGATAGACGCCCTCGTGCGTGGCCACGAAGTTGGTTCCCCGCTGACTGGCGCCGGGAATGTGGACTTGATTGTACGCCGTGCTCAACGGCATATCGGCGTAGCTGTCGTCATAGTAGACGTCGAAGTTGCCGAGGTCTTCGAATTGGCGTTTCCACAACACCCGGCCGGTATAGACGTCGCGTGCGCTGAGGCTATTGAGCCCCTCGATGAACAGCCGTCCGCCGAGGACCTGTTCGCTGGGTCCGTGACCGTGGCGGGGCAGCACGTCGGCATTCGAATTGCCGCCGAACCAGAGCACCCCCAACGGCGCCCGGACGAGACGGTCGTTGGATTTGACCGTGTTGGCGACGTCGCCGTAGGCGTGGGTCCACTCGGCGGCGCCGGGCAAGGGACCCTCGCGCAGGATCATCGTTCCGCCGGCGACGGGCAGGAACTTCGCTTGCGGGAGCCCCGCTTCTCGCAGCCTGCCCAGCAGCGCCGCGTCTTCGGTCTCATCGAGCGGCAGCCAAAGCCCTCCGCCATACGGCCGAACCGATGCGTAAACGCGCCTGAGCACCTGCTGATCTGCAAGTCGGCCGGCCATGGTCTTGCCCACCAAAACCAGGTGAGCGATATAGGGCGGTGCCCGGAAAGACACGGGATCGCCCAAGTGGATCGTCACGCGCGTGCCGTACAATCCCCGCGCGTCGAACATCGGGCGGATTCGCTCGATTCTGGCTTCCTGGGTCTCGACGGCGACCACATGCAAGCCGGACTGCGCCAGGATCGCCTCGAACAGCGCGCCGTCGTCCGGCCCGTAGTACAACGCATAGCCTTCCGCCGCGCCGGCCGTCTGGATGATTTGCTCGGCGATATCGAGGGCTTCCGGCTTGCCGTAATCGGGCGCGGGGGCAAGGGACCGGCCGTGAACGACCGGCTCGACCTGTTCCGGCCCGAAGGCCATGATCCGCCCGTCGAGCGTCACGGCGAAGAGCTTGTCGTCCGCCGCCAGCAAACGCAGCACGGTTGCCTCGACGGGGATCGACCAGGCGATCTTCGCTTTGGTCATTGTTCCGGGCAGGTCGATAGCGATGATCGCGTCTTTGCCGGCTGCGTAGAGTCGGTTACCGGCCCGGATCAGGTCGCCGGTGCCGTCGGCCTCGACGGCCCAACGGACCTGGTTGTCCTCGCCGAAAGCCTGGACGGCTTCCTTTCCTTGTTGGGTGGGACTGGTCGCTGCGTAGACGACCTTTTCGGAGAGTACCGGCTCGTTGACGAAAAAGGTCGCCGGTATGCCGTCGGCCAGGCGGTAGGCCGCCGTGCCGCGATATCGGGTATGGACGAAGAATCGCGACTCGTCCGAAACGACGAACGATCCCCCGTTCCCCTTGCCGCCGGCGTCGAGATGGAAGAACCGGTAGGCGCCGGTCCGGCGGTCGAACGCCGCCGGCAGGGACCGCCCACCCGGCACCAGCAAGAGATTTTCGGTAGCCACCAGCGTGCCCTGCGGCGCAACGCCCGCGAACGACAAGGCCTGGTGCGGTTGGAGCATGTATTGCGCACCGGTCGAATCGTTGACCCAAACCACCTTGCCCGTCTCCGCGTCGAGCGCGTAGATGAACGTGCCCATCAGCGGCCAGATGCTGGCGGCGAAATAGACGTTGCCGTCGCGGACTACCGGGCCTCCGCGGGCGGGCCAGGCCGAAATCACGCGCCGGTTGCCCAGCACCTTCCGCGCCGACGGCCCACCGCGGAACTTCCATTTCAACCCGCCGCCCTCGGCCTTCAGACAATACAGATGCCCGTCGTCGCTGGTGAAATAGACGTTGTCATCGAAGCAGACGGGCGGGAACCGGATGGGGGCCTCGGCGTAGAAGGCCCAGAGTTCTTCGCCCGAGTCGCAGTCCAGCGCGACCAGCTTGTCGGCGTCATTGAAGGCGACGAACATCCGCCCGCCGCTGACGACCGGCTCGAAGATCCTGTCGTAGCCCATCAAGTCGCGATTGAGCGGATCGTCCCAGACGGGAACCCGTTGCGTATATCGGCGCGTCCACTGCAAGTGGAGTCTCTCGGGCAGATCGTGCGGGCAAGCGGCCGTGTGGCCGGCGTCATAGCGCCACATCGGCCAATCGGCGGCCTTGGCCGGCGAAGGGACCGGCGCAATGCCGACGCAATCGAGGTCGACCACCAGTGCCAGCAGGGTTCCAAGAGCAATCAATACGGCAGGAAGGGCGATCCGCAGGACGGGACGAGTCATCGTGGCCTTTCAAGGGGAATTCGTGTGTCGAAACGGCGGGATTCTTCTCGGAAGGGTTTCAGATTCCAGTATCCTCCGGCCCTAAACACGCGTCAACCGGCGGCGGCCGCCGATTTTCCTTACGACTACAACCACGACCAACGGGTGAACTCGACCGACGTGCTGCTGGTGCGGAACAACCAGACGAACTTCTTCACGGCCCTGAAGTTGATCGCTCCGCCGCTCGAGGAAGCCCCGTTGCCCATGGCCTTGCCGGCCGAAAGCGCCGAATTGCCCTCTGTGGTGAGTTCCACCCGTAGAAAACCCGAAAAAACCTCCCTAGCCCCCCTTTGCATGGAGTCTATCTATGCCAAAGTACGGGGGTCTTTTCGTTTGCCGCTATCTCAAACCTCAGAGTTTTTGAATTTATCGGGATCGACAAAACGTTAATAGTTTCCTACAACGGCGGCATGTCGGATTCGTCTTCTGCCAACTCGTTTTTCAGCCAGCGACAGGGCACCCTGTTTGCCTTGCCGGCGAGGGATGCGATGCCAGATTGCACGGAGGTAGGGGCCGGTGGTGGTACGCCACGCTGCGGGGAATCGGCAGCGCGCGAGAACTGGATCGGCGTGGCGAACACGGATGGCGACCGCCGAAGCCAAGGAGATCTACAAAGAACGTGCCGCAACGGCCGAATGCGTCAATGCCATCGCGCGTAATCGCGGGCTTCAGCAGTTCCGTGTGCGAGGCAGCCCCAAGGTGAAAGCCGTGATTCTGTGGTATGTGTTGGCGCATAACCTGATTCGGGCGGTCGCCCTGCGCGCCCAACAAGAGATCGAGATGAAGTAAACCATTCGTCGAGGAAGACTGCGGAAACTAGGGGGCTTTCACAACGGGGCAAGCCCCGTCAACAATCCGACCATGCTCACAGCGGTGCTGGAAGCGTCAAGAATACCTCCCAGCCCACGGCGCGGGCGGTATATGCAAAGTCCTTCGCTACCAATCGCTTCACAGGCTCTCA
>DATLAN010000353.1:0-2801 GCA_035527455.1 Thermoguttaceae bacterium | reverse complement strand
TCCACTTTGGCGGCGTCGGTGTCGAGAATCTCTACGAGAACTCGGCCGGTCCGAGCCAATTCCAAGGCAACCGCCAAATCATCCGCGCCGACCTGCACGCACAAGCCGCCCGTCACACCACACTTTTCACAAATGCTGCCGACAGAGGACCTGATTTCCTGCGAGCGGCCCACTCGGGCAAAGGTGACCAATGCAATGCTTAACGCCAGGACCAACCACCGCAATTGCGGTTCCCGAGCACTTTTCCAGCTCACGGTACTCTCCTTGAAATGGAGTTCGAATGAGGGAGATCCCACCGCCCAGGCACATCCAGGCAGTTTGGCCACCGATGAGAATATACCCCGGAACAACTACAAACGCCACTCAGCCCCGGCGACGAGTAAAGGGTAAAGGGGTCGGGAGTCTTTACATTGACAGACCGGAGGGAGCTTGGTATTTTTGGGCCATGCCTCGACGATTGCGAGTTGCCGGCGGGGGGTATGGGTACCATGTGCTCGATCGGGCCGTGGGGCGGATGCGGATTTTTGCCAAGCGGCGCGACTTCGAGGCCTTCGAGGAGGTGATCGCCCAGGCCAAAGAGCGAGGGCCCGCTGCCGATGCCCCGACGCTGGCCGCAGCACGTGCAAACTCCGCAAACGGAAACGGAACTGAAGGCGCTGCGACGGTCGGTGGTTCGCGGCGCGCCGCTTGGCGAGGCGTCGTGGCAGGAGCGAACCGCGAAGCGACTGGGCCTGCAATCGACATGGCGTCCCCGCGGCCGCCCGTGGCCGTCGCAAGACAAGTCAACATAAAGACTCCCGAACCCTCTACCCTTGCCCTATCGGCGATCGTCAACTTGAAGCTCGCTGGCGTCGAAGCGATAGAAGGTGATCTCGCCGTAGTTGTCCGCCGCGCCGCCGGCCGTTTCCACCAGCAGACCGATGGTGCCGTCAGCCAGGCGTTGGATGACCGAATAGGCGGCGAATCCTCTGTTTAGCTGAACAGGATTGGCAAAAGACTTCCCTTCGTCATGGCTGGTCCAGACCGTGATGTTGTTGCGGTTCAGACCGCCTTGGCCGCGCGGCCCGGAAAAGAGGAGCCGGTCGCGATCCTGCCCGGTGCGTTTCGCGGAGTAGCGGGCCAGCGAGCCGTCTACCGGCGTGAGCGGAACCTCGGCCTGATGGTCGGGGTCCCATGTGATACCGCCGTCTTTGCTGAGGTGTCTGCGGCGAAACTCGCCGCCGTTCTGGCGCGCGTCCAGCAAGAGCGTGCCGTCGGTAAGCTCGACGACTTCACTCTCGTTGGCATCCGGGCCGGGTGTGACGTTGCCCACCTGCCATGTCTTTCCGTGGTCGTCCGAGTAATAGGCGAAAGGCTCCACGGTAACCGGCCCATCCGGCGTGCTTGATCCGGCGCGCTTGGCCGGAACGACCAGGCGGCCGTTGCGCGATTCGATATCTTGCCATTGCAGTTGGATGCCGCTGCCGGGCCCCGGCTCGGCGTGCCGCCAGTAGAGGCCGTCGCTGGTCTCGGCCGGCTCGTCGGGATAGACAACTTGCCTGCGTTCGGACCAGGTTTTGCCGTTGTCGGTGCTGCATTGGACCCAAACGACATGGTTACCGCGCCGGGGATCACTGCTTTGGCCGTGCGCCGGGTACCTCGGCCCAACGTCGGGCCATTGTCCGTAGAACAAGAACACTGTTCCGCTGGTGGCGTCCAGCACGGGCGTCGGATCGCCGAAATCGACGAGGTCGCCGTTCGGGCGGAACCCGCGGTCAATCACGACCATAGGTTGCCAGGTTTGACCGTTGTCGGTGCTCCGCCGCATGACCATATCGATGGGAGCGTTCTGGTCGCGGCGCGGGTCGCTCCCGTCTCCGCGTCGCCCCTCGGCGAAGGCCAGAATCGAACCGTCCCGCGCGACGACCATGCCGGGAATGCGAAATGTGTGGTATCGGTCCGGCTGCGTGACGTAGCTTCCCTTGGGAGACACGAACGGAACCGTCACCGAAATCACTTCAGCGGGCGCCTGGCACCGCAGAATCCACGTCTGCAGCACCGCCAGGATAAGGACACACCTGCATGCACTTGAACGAGACATTCTTACCTCCCTGGTGCAGGATTCACGACGGGGGTCTGGTCGATGGGCTGACCGACACGGCCGCCGGGTGAATCCGCCCTTGGCTGGCGGGTAGAGGGGCCTGAGTGCTCTGCGCAGCCGACCAACGGCAAGAGGGCCAGCAGGACGAGAACGGTGCGGAGCTTCGTTCGGTTCACGGTTCCTGCCTTCAGCAGCATGCCGGGTCACCAACGCACCCGCCAGTTTACCAGCCCGGCACGCCGGGACACCAGGGCCCCACCAGGCAAAACCGCGCCAACGGGTTGCATCTTCGAGAATCAAACGAAACACACTCCCTGTAGCGTTTGGATTCAGGGAAGCCCCGAAGGGTCCCAAAACACCTCTTCGCCGAGACCCGAGCGAAAACCCTACTCTACGTGCATGAAAACGGCGCCAGAATCGATTTCTGGGCCATTGTCTGCCCGGCCGAGCCTAACTTGGGTCTCTAACCCCGGGGTAAACAGCCCAAATACGGCGCCAGAATCGCCGCAAATCGAAAATAGGTCCAATCAGACCACCCCAGGTCTGGGAACGCAAAATCGGGCCTCAGAAGTGCTCTGTGCTGCTGCGTAGCCCCGTGGGATTTCCCGGGCGCCCGAGTACCGTAGTTTCCACGTCGCCGTGACGAGTAGCTGTCACGCCCGTGTGCAGGGGGCGCCTTGCCTATCTTGCCAAATCGGGCGATCAGGTCCGACGCACTGTT
>DATLAN010000352.1:0-4344 GCA_035527455.1 Thermoguttaceae bacterium | reverse complement strand
GGCCAAATCCACGGCGTAGAGCTTTCCGTCCGTGCAGCCGGCGTAGACCGTGCCGTCGGCAATCGCGGCGGTCGACTCGAAGCCGCCGCCGTCGACCGAGAAGGTCCAGAGCAGTTCGAGTTTCTCGGGCAAGGCCGCGCCGGCCACGCCGGTGCCCGGTCCGTCGCCGCGAAACAAGGGCCAGGCGTCTTTCGGTGCGGCCGAAGAGGCCGCCGGTCGTGCAACATCCTCGTCCTCAGCGCCTGCGTGCGTCATGTCGAACAGGACCCAACAGGCCACAACCAAGAGGCAGGCCGAAGTCCCGACTCGAACAACCCCCCACCGTCTCGCCCCGCCCCATTCATCGTTCATCATTCATCATTCATCGTTGTCTTCACTGCGACGAATTCGGCGCGTTGGTCGGGTTGTGTACGGCACTCAGTTGGGAGAGCACTTGCAGCAGCCCGTTGAGGTGGGCCATGCGCGGGCCGAAGCGGTCGACGAATTCGTTGAGCATGAATTCGCCGTCGATCAGCGTGTCGAAGTTGTCGTTGATTTCTCCGGTAAGGCTTTCGAGGAACTCCGTCTGGATCTTACCCAACGCCTCGGCGGCTGCCCGGCATCGCTTCGCCAGGTGGGGGTTGGCCTGCTTCCATTGCCCCAGTTCGTTCGCCCGTTGCTTCTGGGTCGCGCCCAACTGATTGATCAACTCCTCCATCAGTTCGTTCTGACGATCCTGGCCGATCAGCAGTGACCGCAACAGACGTGTTTGTTCGTCTTCGTCGCCGCTGATTCCATGGGAACCGGAGAAGGCGGGTTGGGCGACGTCGATCTGGCTGAACAGCGGGGGTCGAGAATTCGACTGGTTTTGACTCATTATGCACGTTCCTTTCAACTTCCAGTATAGACAGGATCAGGGTGCGATGTCGAGCCTCCCCAAAAGCCTTCTCTTGAACTCCCCCCAAAAGAGCCGCAATCGACCGAACGTCCCGGCAGCATGCGGGCGCGGTTCAGCAAAAAGACTGAAAGGACCTAAAGCCCACAGCCGTAACCGTCCGATCCACCCGGCAGCCTTGCGCAATCAACTGGGATTTTGAGTAACATGCACATGTCGAGCAAAATGGGTGAAACAGGGAGTCATATCGGGGGCAATGAACCGAAGTCCATTGCTGGCCTGGGGTTCCTGACCGTGCTGGAACATCCCGAGCACGGGTTGTTCGGGGGGTATCTGCTTCTGAATCCGGCTGGTCGGCCGCTGGAGTTCCACTGCACGGCCCCCATCAAGCCGAATCGGGCCCAAGAGATCCTCTACGGGCCGACCCTGCAGTCGTTCCTCTACGGGGACCAGATCGGAAGGACGTTGCTGGAGAAGTCGAAAATCGAGCCCCTTTTCATCTGCACGGACAAACAACCGGTCCTCGCCGTCCGGGAGCACATTTCCCAGCCTGTGGCTTTGGTGCTGCCGTCCGACAACGACGGGGTGGACCCGGCCGACAAAACACTGCGGATCGACGCGGCCCATCCCGGCGGGTTGCCCCCGGGGGGACCACGCCTGAAAACGTTCCAACTCGGACGAAACCATTTGGCCGTGCTCGAACGGTCGGCCGAGGACCAGCGGGCGATCAGCGAACGGTTCACCCGACTCGCCGATTCGTTTGCCGAGCCTTTCGACCTGGCCGAGCCGTTCACCCGCATCCGCGAAGCCATCGAAGAAGCCCAGCAGGGAGTGCTAAAGTAGCCGTCCATGTCCGACCCTACCTTTCCGACTGATCGAAGCGGCGGCATCCGTTGGCACGCACCGCGGCGGCCGGAGGTCGTTCGTGTGGAGTTGGGGCTGAAGGCGGTGCCGTGGGCGACGCCTCTCCCTGACGACGCGTTTCGGCCGGCGGCCATCGACGTGCGGACCATCCGGCCCGATCCGTGGTTGTTGCGGGCAGTTTCCGTGGCGATCGGCAGTCCGGCGGTGCGGGTGCATAGCTTCGCGTTTCCCGACCCGGTCGAGGATGAAGCTGCCGGCGACGAGCTGCCGCATATCCGGCCGCCGGCAAAACAGTCGCCCCAAATCGCCTCGCCCGCCGGATCCACCCGAATCAGGCCGCCGGGCGACGTGATCAAGCTGAAAGATCGGCTGCACTATCTTCTCCAGCCGTCGCTGGAATCGTTGCTGACCGAGCGATCGCTGGCGTTTCCCTTCGCTCCGTTCCCGTTCCAGTTCGAGGGCATCGCGTTTCTGTACCCGCGGCACGCGGCGATTCTGGCCGACGAGATGGGTCTGGGCAAGACGATGCAGGCGATCACGGCGATCCGCCTGTTGCTCCGCTGTGGCGAAGTGGGGGCCGTGCTGTTGGTCTGCCCCAAGCCGCTGGTGACCAACTGGCAGCGAGAGTTCGGCCTCTGGGCGCCGGAAGTCCCCGTGATGGCGATCGAGGGTGAACAGACGCGGCGGGCATGGCAATGGCAGTTGCCCGACGCGCCCGTGCGCATCGCCAATTACGAGCTGCTCTGTCGCGACCGCGAGCTGCTCGAACGTATCGACGCGACGGGCCGCCCGGTGGTCGAATTCGACCTGGTGGTGCTGGACGAATCGCAGCGAATCAAGAACCGCGCGGGCACCACCAGCCAGGTCGCCCGGGCGATCTCCCGGCGGCGTAGTTGGGCGCTGACGGGCACGCCGGTGGAGAACAGTTCGGAAGACCTGGTCGGCATTTTCGAGTTTCTGGCCCCGGGTTTCCTTTCGCCCCAGATGAAGCCGCGGCGGATGGGCCGCACGGTGAGCGACTACGTGCTGCGGCGGACCAAGGAACAGGTGCTCAGGGATCTGCCGCCGAAGTTGATCCACGACGCCCCGTTGGACCTCACGCCCCAGCAGCGCGAAAGCTACCGGTTGGCCGAGGGCGAGGGCGTCTTGCGGCTGACGGAGCTGGGCACGTCGGCCGCGATCCAGCACGTTTTCGAGTTGGTGCTGCGTTTGAAGCAGATCTGCAATTTCGACCCGGCCACCGGCGAAAGCGCGAAACTCGAACGACTTCGGGCCGACCTGGAAGAAGTCGCCGAAAGCGGCCGCAAGGCCATCGTGTTCAGCCAGTGGGTCGAAACGCTTCGCAGGCTCGCCGGCCACCTGCGGCACCTCGGCCCGCTCGAGTATCACGGCAAGATCCCCTCCGGCCAACGCGACGCGATCATCCGCCGGTTCCGCGAGGACGCCACGAAGCACGTGATCCTGATGAGCTACGGAGCGGGCGGGGTGGGCCTGAACCTGCAGTTCGCCAACTACGTGTTCCTGTTCGACCGCTGGTGGAACCCGGCCGTCGAAGACCAGGCGATCAATCGGGCCCATCGCATCGGCGTCGCCGGGCCGGTGACCGTCACCCGGTTCCTCATGCTCGGTACGATCGAAGAGCGGATCGACCGGATTCTCGAGGAAAAGCGCGAGCTGTTCGACGTGATCTTTTCGGGCACACAGGCCGGCGGCAAGTTGGGGCTAACCCAACAGGAACTGTTCGGGCTGTTCCAACTGAAATGCCCCAGCGGTCCGATCGACGTGGCGGCGTGAAACCTGGTAATTGCCCCCTCAAGAAACTTCTTGCCGCTTCCTGTCGTCTGAGAGGTAACCGGCGGTGTCTTCTTGGCACTCCATAGAGGGGTGCGGCTCCTTCCGCATGGTGAATGTACGCTATGCTTGCTTGTCGCCGCGGTACCTCACGGCGGCCTAACCGACTGAAAACCAAGGGATTAGCCATGTGCAGCCATCTACCCAAATACGCTTCCGCGGCCGTGGTCCTGCTTCTTCTCGGCTCGACGTGCGGTGCCCTGGCGGCCGTGGACCTGGTGACGATCCCCCGTCGCGAGGGGGTTCAGTTGACCATCTACAACTCCGAAGACATCACCATGGTCCGCGAGCACCGCCTCTTGACCGTCAAGCGGGGCGTCAACCGGATCCAGTTCTCCTGGGCCAACACCCTGATCGACCCGACGAGCATCGACTTCCGCATCCTCGACCATCAGGACGAAGTGGATCTGATCGACACGACCTTTCCCAGCGGGCGCAACGACGCCCTGCAATGGAACATCACCAGCCAGATGGACGGCAAGATCCCGGTCGAAATCCGCTACTTCACCAGCGGCATCACCTGGCAGGCCGACTACGTGGGCATTGCCGACGAGGACGAGACGAAGCTCGATCTGACCGGTTACGTCCGGGTCTTCAACAACTCGGGCGAGCTGTACGACAACGCCCAAACGCGGCTGGTCGTCGGCACGATCAATCTGGTGGAGAAGATCGCCGAACTGGCCCAGCGGCCCGCGCCGGGGGGCGATCGGGTAGACGGACGCGTGGGGTACAAGTACCTCACGGATGAGAAGAAG
>DATLAN010000351.1:0-2639 GCA_035527455.1 Thermoguttaceae bacterium | reverse complement strand
CTTGCTTTCACTCGAAATCCTCCTTACTTCGGGCGTCGGGTTTGGTCATATACCCATTAGACCCCGAAAAACACGGAAGGTTTCGAGTTTTTTCGTTCTTGTTCCCAAAAAACTCGGGGACTACGCTTGGTTAAGGACTAGATTGACCGGAGGTGAGAATCGATTGTTGATCCATGTGGCGACTTTGGTGGTGTCGAAGGTTGCCGCCTGTTGTGCACTCACTCCTGTGGTCTCAAACTTGCCGGACTGAACCTCTTCCTTGCCGATCACCAAGACACCACCGTCACGAGAGTTGGCAAAAGCGACGATGTCTTTGGCAAGCTCTGCTGATTTCTCTCCTCCGTCCCATTCCATCGGAACCTTTGCATCAATGTTCGCACTCTCGCCACAGAGGTTGATGTACTCGACGAGTTCATCGGGAGAACAATCGGGGAAACGCGACATAACAGCACTCCAGAAAAGAAATGCGTGTCAAGCAAGCTCTTCAAGTATATTACGAGCCCTTTCGGACCGCAACGAACCTCTCGGTCTGCTCTTTGATGGCCCGTTCCGTGGGCAGCCGTTCCATCGAGCTGGCCCCGTAGAAGCCGTCGACGGCCCGGCAACGCTGGAGGATGTAGGCGGCGTGGTCGGGTTCGGCGATCGGGCCGCCGTGGCAGAGCATGATCACGTCGTCGCGGACCGCCTTGGCCGCCGCCGTGATCTCGTCGATGATCCCCACGCAGTCGTCGAGCGTCTTGGCCGTCTGCGCGCCGATCGAGCCCGAGGTGGTCAGGCCCATGTGGGCTACGAGGACATCGGCGCCGGCTTCGGCCATCCGGCGCGAGGTGTCGGCGTCGAAGACGTAGGGCGTGGTCAACATCTCCATCTGCCGGGCGAGGCGGATCATCGCGACCTCTTTGTCGTAGCCAAAGTTGGTCTCCTCCAGGTTGACGCGGAACGTGCCGTCGAGCAGCCCGACGGTCGGGAAGTTCTGCACGCCGGCGAATCCCACGTCCTGGATCTGCTTCAAGAAGCGGTCCATCATCCGCATCGGATCGGTGCCGCAGACGCCGGCCAGCACGGGCGTCTTTCTGGCCACGGGCAGCACTTCGGCGGCCATTTCCAGCACGATGGCGTTGGCGTCGCCGTAGGGCATCAGTCCGGCCAGCGACCCGTGTCCGGCCATGCGGAAGCGGCCGGAGTTGTAGATCACGATCAGGTCGATGCCGCCGGCCTCTTCGAACTTCGCACTGATGCCCGTCCCGGCACCGCCCCCGATGATCGGTCGGCCTTCGGCGAGTTTCTGACGGAAACGCTTGAGGATTTCGGTTCTTGATTCGGGCATGGCGGGCTCCGTGGATGGGAGGTTGTTGGTTTTGAGTTCTAGGTGGTCTGGTCTTTGCGAAGCCGCAAGCGGCATTCATAATTCATAATTCATAATTCATCATTCATAATTCATCATTCTCAGCAGTCTCTCGGCACACGCTTGGGCGAACTCGGGGTCGTTGACGTTGCAGTCGATCTCGACCACCGGGATGTCGTCGCGGATGTTTTCTTTCAGGGAATCGAGCAGGGCCCGGTCGGCTTCCGGCCACCAGAACGATTCGCCCTCGGCATCGATCATGCTCAGTCCGCGAAGCGGAACCAGCACCGCCACCGGGGCCGTGCTGAGGTTGAGCTTCTCGGCCATGATCCGTCCAAGTTGGCGGCATTCCTCGGGCGTGGTCCGCATCAGCGTGATGTTGGGATTGTGGGGATAGAACTTCCGGTCCTTGAACTTCTCCGGCACGGTCTCCGGCGCCCAGAAGTTGACCATGTCGAGACAGGCCGGGGTGACGATGGCCGGCACGCCGCATCGGGCGGCCGCTTCCAGGCGGTTCGGGCCGGCCGAAAGCACGCCGCCGACCAGTTCGTCGGCCCATTCGGTCGTGGTCACGTCGAGCACGCCGGCGATCAACCCGGCTTCGATCAGGCTCTCCATGGCTCGGCCGCCGGTTCCGGTGGCGTGGAAGACGAGCACCTCGTACCCGGCCTGTTCAATGATCGCCATGGCGGCCTCGACGCAGGGCGTGGTGTTGCCGAACATCGAGGCGACCACCAGCGGCCTGTCTTCGCCGGGCGGCACGTCCGTTTCCAGCATGCCGCAGATGGCGCCGGCCGCTCTGGCGAAAATCTCGCGGCTGATGCGGTTCACGCCGGCCACGTCGACGATACTGGGCACCATCACGATGTCCTTCACGCCCACGTATCCGGAGACGTCGGTCCCGGCCACCGTGGAGACCATCACCTTGGGCACGCCCAGCGGGAGGGTCCGCATGGCGGCGCAGGCGACCGAGGTCCCGCCCCCGCCGCCCAGCGCGAGGATCCCGTCGAACTTTCCTTCGGCGTAGAGCTTCGGCACCAGTTCGGCCGCGCCCCGGCTCATGGCCGCGACGGCCTCGCCGCGGTCCTTATTCCGGGCGAGCGTCCCGGCGTCGGCGCCGGCCGCTTTGGCAACCTCCTCCCGCGACACGTCGGGCTCGATCCGCGGCGGCCCCAAGACGCCCACGTCGATCAGCAGCGTGCGGTGGCCGCGGGCTTCGATGCACTGCTTCACGAAACCGTACTCCGTGCCCTTGGTATCCAGGGCACCCAACAGGGCAATCGTCTTCGCCATG
>DATLAN010000350.1:0-6268 GCA_035527455.1 Thermoguttaceae bacterium | reverse complement strand
AAACGTAACTGCTAAGCCATCTGCCGTCGGCATCGAATGGTAGCCGGATTCGCAAGAATTCGGGCCATTTCGCGTGAAACTGGGCAACGCCCGAATTCTTGCGAATCCGGCTACCATTTGGCTGAAGTGTTACGAAAAAACTACGCGATGCGAGGCCGGCGGAGCAGAAGGAGGGCCGCCGTCGCCGCGGGCCGGCGGCCGTCGCTTGTGCCGCGGCGCTCGTCGGAGTAAAGTGAATCTGCGATCAAAGCGAGCCGATCTCCGAGTCCCATCTGCCCGCGGGGCCGCGCCCGTGAATGAGCACGAAGACCCAACCCGGCAGCAGCCCCAGGCTCTGATTGTATCGCTGATCTTCTTGTTCGCGGCATGCGATCTGATGGCGCCCGTACTGCTTCGAGGCGCCCATGACAGGGGCGGGGAGATTTTGGCGGTGATGCTCGGAGGTGCCTTTGCCGGGCAGGCCGGGCTGCTGGCGGTTTGGGCCGTTTTCGGACCGGGCAGCCTGCTCGTCCGGTCGCTGATGGTCACGTCGGTCGGGATGCTGCTTGGCTGTGCAACCGTTTTCGGGGCGCTTCTCGCCGGAGCCCCTCCGGCGGAATTCCGTGGAATCATCCCTAGCATTGCCATCATGCCGCTGTTGTTCCTGGCCGTTCAGTCTCCCGTGTGGTTGCTGAGACTGGCGGTCGGCGGCCGCATCGTGCTTCGGGGTATGGAAGAAACCGCCTCGCCGGCAAACCCGAGGCAATTCAGTATTGGGGACCTCTTGGTCACGACCACGCTGGTGGCCATCTGCTTGGGGTTGGCCCAGTTGGCCATGCCCGCGGTCGGCTACGCCGGGCAACCGGGAGGCGGACCGTTTTGGTCCGTCTTGTTGATCGCCTGTGGCATCGTGGCGGTCTGGAGTCTTCTGGGCGTCGTGCCCAGCGTTTGGGCTGCTCTGGTCGCGCGCAATCCGGGGCCAGCCGTGGGAGTCGTCGGGCTTCTGGCAGTGCTCTTGACGTTCTTGGCCGGCGTAACTCTCCGTGCGCTCTCCGGCGGCCCGCTCGGCGGCACGTTGTTTCTGATGCTCTTCCTCTTCCAGTTCGGCACCATGGGCGTCCTGCTCAGCGCTCTGCTGCCGGTCCGCTACGGAGGCTACGTCTACCGCAAGAGCCCCCGGCAGCCGGATGACCGTCTTCCATGAACGCTCTTGCCCGGATAGAATCGGCTCATTGCCCCGCCGGCCGATCACGGAAAGGCACACGCCCATGGCACGCAAATACGTCGCGTTCGACCTGGAAATCGTCAAGGGTTTTCCCGACGGGGCCGATTGGCGAGGCTATCGTCCGCTGGGGATTTCCTGCGCCGCCACGCTGGCGGCCGACGCCCAAACGCCCACGCTCTGGTACAGTTCCACCGCCGATGATCGGCCCGCCGATGCGATGAACCGGCAGGATCTGGCCAGGCTGGTGGACCATTTGAAATCCATGGTCGCCGGCGGCTACACCGTGCTGACCTGGAACGGCCTGGGCTTCGATTTCGACGTGCTGGCCGAAGAGTCGGGCAAGGGGGAAGAGTGCAGGGCCCTGGCCGTCGAGCACGTCGATATGATGTTTCACGTCTTCTGCGAACAGGGCTACCCCGTTGGGCTGGACGCCGCGGCCAGAGGCATGAACCTGCCCGGCAAGCTCGAAGGAATGAGCGGCCTCTTGGCGCCGCAGATGTGGGCGGAAGGAAAGCGGCAGCAGGTGCTCGACTACGTGGCCCAAGACGTGCGAATGACGCTCGATCTGGCCGTTGCCTGCGAGAAGCAAAGTCGTTTTCGCTGGGTCACGCGGCGAGGAACGACGCAATCCATGGCGCTGCCGGGCGGCTGGCTCACGGTCGATGCCGCCATGAAGCTGCCCCAGCCCGACACGTCGTGGATGTCCAAGCCGATTCCCCGCCGCAATTTCACCGGCTGGCTGCGGTCGTGAGAGGGAAAAGCCACGGCCGAACGGCGGGCAAGCCCGCCCGCTAAACTCGCCCCTCGCCCCTCATCCCTCGCCCCTCATCCCTCGCCCCTCACGCCAACAGACCGTCGAACGGCGGGTGCCACAGCGGCAGACGGGGAAAGAGCACGCGGCCGGCTTCCGCGGCCAAGGTCGTGGATGCCCGAACGCGGCCTTCCGAAAGCGCCCGGTCCCACTGGACTTGTCCCAGGACCAGCCGCGTGAAGTCGGCCACGTTCAACTGCAAATAGCTGCGGCCGATCCGCCGCGACACGGCCCGGGCGCTTTCGCGGGTAATCTCCAACTGATATTTCTTTCCTTCCACCAACAGCCCCAATTCCAGCGGGCGGGGCAGGCCGGCTTCTTCGGCCCGGCGGTGAAACTCGACGCAGAGCACCCGCAAGAGCTTCAGCGGGGCCAACAGCCGGGCCATGTGGAACTGGCCGCGGTCCGCTTCGTGAAAGTGACACAACCCGCCCGCCTGCTCGAAGATCCGGTGCAGCGAACTCGTCGGCGGGGCATGGAGCACCACGCTATGGCGGTCGTGCTCGACGGCGTCGCCGCACGCGCGGGCCAACAGCTCGGCCAGCGCCGACTTCTGTCCCGGGGCCGCCAGCATCTCGACGATCTTCTCGCCGCGGATGACCGAGAAACCGACGATCTTCGTGTTGATCTCTTCCAGGTCCAACAATCCCGGCCCGTCCAACGCCACGAAGATCTGATCGTAGGCCTGGCGGCGGACCAACCATCGCCAATAGGCCTCGGTGCGCTGCAGGGGGCCGTAGTTTCCCGGGAGGTTCTGGTCGTAGATCCGCACCAAGGCGGCCTCTTCCCATCGTCGCCAGGGCCGGATCTGCAGGTGCTTGCGGCCCCGGCGGCGGAGGCCCCGATCCAGGAGCCGCCCCATGATGGCCCGCGCGTCGGCCCGGCTGTAGCAGTGCCGGCCGCAGAGTGCCCAACCGGTGCGGCGAAAGAAGTGGGGGATCTTGGTCTGCAGCAATCCTACCAAGGCGCCGGTTTCGGTGATGTGTTTCTCGGCGGCGTGGAGCAGTCGCGTGCCGTCTCCCGCGTTGCGGTATTCCGGCAGCGTGGCCAGCCAATCCAGCCAGGCCGTGGGGATCTGCAGCGGGCCGAATTGCATGACCCGATGCGTCAGATGGACGTGCGACGCGATTTGGCTGCCGCGCTTGATCAGCAACCGATCCTGCGGCTCATAGAAAGGGTCTTCCAGCGAGGCCTTGAATTCCGCCCGCGTCGGACCTTGAAAAATCGGGGTGAGGAAGTGGTAGATTGCCGCGTGATCGCCGCCTCGCCCACCAACCACCGGCCATCGGATACGGCGGCGGCCGCTTCGCTTGCGAACCGGCTCAGCCCGCTCCGGCGAAGGAGTCCCTGCACTCATCGGCGCGAATCCTTTCTTCGAGCACGGAACGATCTATCGCCAGCCCGGATTCCACCGCTACCGCAGTCCCACACTGGGGATGGCGCCGGCCCTTGCCCCCATCAAACCACGTTTATGCAATTCTGTGAAGTAGCTGTAACAAGAATTCCCGAAAAGTTTCCTCCGGATATAGACAGAAAGCGTACCGGCGCGACGCGAGCACGCCGTCGGCCTCCAAAGCGCGCGATGTCCGGGCCAACTGGCGCTGCAATTCTTCGCGGCGGCAGCGGACCCAACATTGCAGGGACTCGTTGATCTGGCGAATCGCTCTGCACCGCCGGCGGGCGTTCTGCAAAGTCTGAGGAATTCTTATCCACGACTGCTTCGCCGCGATCAACTCGCCGGGATCTCCTGGAATCTCCACCGTTCGGCTGCTCGAACGATCGATGAACCGTTCCGGATGGTACGTCAACCGACGCAAATCCTGCCGCAACGCGCGCGATTGCTCGACGTTGACCGGTTGCCGCTCGACGGGCAAGTGCAGTGTGGCCGAAAAAAGGACGAAACGCGGCGGTTTCAGGCCGAAGAACCGCTCGATCAAAGCATCAGTCACCTGGTCGTATTTCGCGCCGCCGATGCCGTGCAGGAACAAATCGCCCAAGACGAGCCGGGCCCAAAGCGTGGTGATCAGCGCCCGGGAACGGATCTTCACGCCTTGCGTCTGCAGTTCCATCAGTCGCTCGACCGCCCGGGCGGCGTCACCGCCGGCGTGAAGCGGGAGGTCGATTTCGAGCGCATGCCGGTCGGAAAGCGTGACCGTATCCGCACGATGGCGTGCGAAGAGCCGTCGCCGCCGCGGATCGTCTGTCGAAAACACCCAAAACGGTGCCTCGAGCCAATCGTCGTCGGCCGCCAGATCGGGAACCGGATGGGCCGTGCTTCGGATCCGATGCACTTGGCGGTATTCTCGGACCGTCTGGTTGTACACGGCCCGAAACCGTGGAAGTTCGGCCAAGAGATCGGCCGCAAACCAGCAAAACGGCATTCCATCGCACACCCGGCTCTGGGGGATCTCCAGCGTTTCGACACCCCAGTCGGTTTCCAGCCGGTGACGCGCCTGTGCCAGACACGCGCCGAGGTTGTCCGTCCGGCGTGATTGCTGCTGAACCAACGGCCAATAGGTTTCGATCAGCGGATGCGGTACCAAAGGAGCCACTCGCGCGGCCACACGGCGGCCGAACTGCGAGAACAGATCGCGATCCTCGATCCGCCGTTGCTCGTACGGAACCACCGGCGCGACCCGATCGTAGGGAATCGCTTCCACGGACGGGCGGCTCACCGATCCTCCCGGCACCCTCAGCGATGTGTCCTTGACCGTGTCGCTGTCGATCGAGAGGTTCACGGCCACCGCGCCGTGCCGCCGGGCGAGATGATCCAAAACGAAGTTCTTCAGCCACACGCCGGGATGGAAAAGCTGCGGCTGATGTCCGGCCAGGAAGATCAAGCCCGCCGGATCGCCCGGCTGCGAGCCGACGTCGCAATAGTCGGCCGTATAGCGCCGGGCCGCGGCGAGCAGTTCCGCCCGGGCCTCTCGCGACAGGTCGACAAGCGAGCGTCCCCGGCAATCGTACTCGTACTGCGCACGCAACTCGACGTTCTGATCCACCAGGGAACCCACTTCGTCCAGCGGCGGATCGACCACCACCGAATGGTTCTCCTGCGGCGCGCGGAGCCGACGGTATCGAATGGGACTGGACTGAGCGCTCATGCGATTGTTAGCACCAAACGGTTTTTCGGCGGTTTGGCATTAAGTCCGGGATGTCACGGTGGGTGGCACGCCCTGAGGAACGAAGGGCGTGTTTTCCCGACATACCACGCCCTTCGTTCCTCAGAGCGTGCCACCCCAGAGTTTACCGCAACGGTGTCAAAAACCGTTTGGTGCTAATACCGCGGGGAACATGGGGCCACGGCCTGCCGGCGGCTTTCCGCCAGACTCCTCTGCAATACCTCTCGATAGACCGCCAGCCGAGTTTCGCCGTCGTCCAACGCGCCGCCGAAGGAGCGTTTCTCATCCAGGTAGATCAACGGCACGGGCAGCTCGACGATCTTCAATCCCAAGCGGGCGGCGCGGACCCAGAACTCCAGCGGCATCGCATAGCCCATCTCGCTGATCGAGATCTTCGCCAACGCCGCCGTGCGATAGGCCTTGAAGCCGCAAAACGCATCGGTCAAGTTCCAACCCAGCCGCCGATTCAACTCCTCGGTGATCAGCCGGTTGATGCGGCGGCGCTCGGGCGGCGGTTGACTGTCGCCGGGGAACCGCCGCAGGTATCGGCTGCCGGAAACGATATCGATCGGCTCCCGGCCGTCCCCGCCCAAAAGCACCTCGACGAAGCGGGGGATCAATTGCGGCTGGTGTTGGCCGTCGCAATCGATGGTGACCAGCACGTCGTATCCCCTGCGGCAGGCGAAGTCGAACGCCGACCGCAACGCCGCCCCGTAACCGCGGTTGTGCGGGTGGGAGACAAGATGGATATCGTCGCGGCCGGCCAACAGCGCGGACGTGCCGTCGGTCGATCCGTCGTCGACCACCAGGACCTCGTCGCTATAGGTCAAAGCCCCGTCCAACACCGCCGCGACGTGGGCCGCCTCGTTGTAGACCGGCAAGGCCGTGAGCATTCGGTAGGTCATGCCCTCATTGTAAGGACCACATGGGGGAGAGGAAAGGGGGGAGGTGGGGTTTTGGAGTTCAGATTTCGGATTTCTGATTTCTGATTTCTGATTGGAAGCGTTACGTCACAGTTTCTGTGAACGGTGCGCGCATGATTGACGTAAGCAATTGTTCCAACGATGTTTAGCGGGCGGGCTTGCCCGCCGTTTTGCTGTACTCGCCCTCGTGCGGCTGTGGCCGGACGGT
>DATLAN010000349.1:0-10108 GCA_035527455.1 Thermoguttaceae bacterium | reverse complement strand
CCCCGAGGGCGAATTCATCGGTCGGCGGTGGCATCCGGATTGAGATATGGTTACAGTGTAGCTGCAAGACGATCCGGCGATCGATCCGCGAGCACCGGCGCTTGCGGCCCGTGAGATAAGAGACAACGCACGCGACAGATTGAACCTAGAGAAAGGAGTTGGACATGCGGCATCGAAACGGCACGCCAACGAGGAGCCGAGGACCCCTTGGAACTCGACGGGAGTTTCTGAAAACCGCCGCCGGGGCCGCGGCGGCCGCGTACGTCATTCCCGCCTCGGCCTTGGGCGCCGACGACAGGGCGGCACCCAGCGAGCGCATCGTGATGGGCGGGATCGGCATCGGCAACCAGGGCGGCGGCGATATGGGGAACTTCCTCGGCCGCGGCGACGTGCAATACGTGGCCGTGTGCGACGTGAAGCAAGGCGTCCGCGAGGGTCGCCAGAACCAGGTGAATCAACGTTACGGAAACAGCGACTGCAAGGTCTACAGCGATTTCCGCGAACTGCTGGCCCGCGAGGATATCGACGCGATCCACTGTGCGACGCCCGATCACTGGCACGCGCTGGTCGTGATCGAGGCCTGCCGCAACGGCAAAGACGTGTACTGCCAGAAGCCCGAGACGCGGACGCTTCGCGAGGGTCCGCTGATGGTCGCGGCCGCGCGGCGTTACGGCCGGGTGGTCTCCGGCGGCAGCCAGCGCGTGCTGGGGGATTACCGGGGAACGGTTGACCCGTGCTGGAGCGGGGCCTTGGGCACGATCAAGTCGATCAACGTCAACGTGAGCCCGTTGCCCAGGCCCTGCAACCTGGCCGGCGAGCCGATCCCCGAAGGGTTCGACTGGGATATGTGGCTCGGCCCCGCGCCCTGGGCGCCTTACCATCCGTGGCGGTGCAGCGGCAGTTACTCGATCAACGGCCAGAGTTGGCGCTCCTTCAGCGACTATTCCGGCGGCGGCATGACCGACTGGGGCGCGCACCACTTCGGCGGCGCGACCTTCGCCATCGACGTTCGGGACCTGGAGCCCGAGGAAGTCACCTATCACGACGAGGACGGCAAGAACTTTTTGACCTACCGCTATCCCAACGGACGTTTGCTGTACCACAACTGCCCGGGCATGGGCAATATGCAAGTGGTCGGCACGCCGGGCGAAACGGTGCCGGGAAACCCCGTGCCCAGCTACAAGGGCTCCGGCGGCATCCACGGCGACTTCATCGAATGCGTCAAGACGCGGGAGAAGCCGTTTCGGGACATCGAAATCGCGTCCCATACCATGGCCGTGTGCCACCTGGGGCTGATCGCCTACGAGTTGAAGCGGTCGCTGAAGTGGGACCAGGCCAAGCAGGAGTTCCCCGGCGACGAGGAGGCCAACCGCCTGGTCGACCGAGCCAAGCGAGAGCCGTGGGTATTGTAAGCCCCTGCGAGATTCGAACCGCAACACAGGAACCCAAAACATAAGGAGCGAAATATGCGACATCAAGATACGACACGTATGGCACTGGCGGCGGGCTCGGCGGTCTTGGCCGGCACGGCAGCCGTCGCCGCGGATCAGCCGAAGGTGGACGCCGCCGCGGTGGACGGGGCCTTCGAGGCGCTGAAGACCTACGACTGGGGCGCGGACCGCAATCTGCTCAATCCGATCGACGACGCCGTGGTCGCCACCCATGGCAACGCGGCCGCGCGCAAGGACCTGGAGAAGCGGCTGCTCGCGGTGCTGGGCAGCGGGGCGTCGCGCTCGGCGAAGGATTTCGTGCTCCGCACGCTGAGGACGGTCGGGACGGCCGAATCGGTGCCGGCGCTGGCCGCGTTGCTGCCGGACAAGGACCTTTCGCACATGGCCCGCTACGCCCTGGAACGGATCGAAGGGCCGGAAGCGGCCGCGGCGATGCGCGACGCCCTGGGGAAGCTCGGCGGGGCGCTGAAGGCGGGAGCGGTCGGATCGCTGGGCGTGCGTCGCGACGCCGCGAGCGTGCCGGCCCTGGCGGGCCTGCTCGGCGATGGCGACGCGGCGGTCGCCAACGCGGCGACCCACTCGCTGGGACTGATCGGCACGCCGGAAGCGGGCAAGGCCCTGGCCGGCTTCGCCGCCAAGGCGCCCGAGGGCATGAAGACGGCGGCCGCCGACGCCTGCCTGACCTGCGCCGAGCGGCTGCTCGCCGCGGGCAACAAGACGGAAGCGATCGCCCTGTACAAGTCCCTCAGCGGCGAGAACCAGCCGAAACACGTTCGACTGGCGGCGACACGTGGTCTGCTGATAGCCGCGGGCAAGCAGGACTGACCTCGTCCTCGCCCAGAATAGGCAGAGTGAACGTAAAGGTGGCGCCCCGGTCGGTGTTGGGCTGGGCCTGGATGCGGCCGCCGTGTGCCTCGACGATCGTCCGGCAGATCGCCAGCCCCATTCCCATACCCTCGGGTTTGGTGGTGTAGAAGGTGTCGAACAGTTCGTGGGCCGAGCCGTCGGGGATGCCCGGGCCGGTATCTCCGACGGCAATCTCGAGGTAACCTTCGCGGGCCTTCGCCTCGAGCGTCAGTAGGTGCGGTTCGGATTCGGCGTGCTGCATCGCTTCCAGGCCGTTTCGCATCAGGTTCAACAAGACCTGTTCGACTTGGATCCTGTCGGCCTGAGTCGCGGGCAAGGGTTCGTCCAGGTTCACTTGGACCGAGATTTTTGCGAGTCGGAAATCGTTTCCCATCAGACCGAGGACTTCGTCGATGACCTCGCGAAGGTCGAGCGTCACCCGGCTGGGCTCGATTTTCTTGACGAACTCTCTCATGCGGTGGACGAGTCGGCCGGCTCGCAGGGCCTGGTTGCCGACGTCGCCGCACATCTCGGCCAGTTTCCGGTTATCCGGTTGTTGGTCGCTGCGCACGATTTGCGCGATCACGTAGGCGAGCGTGCTGATGGCCGTCAGCGGTTGATTGAGTTCGTGGGCCAGGCCGCTGGCCATTTCGGCCATGGTCGACAGTCGTGCGGTGTGGGCGAGTTCGGCCAGGAGTTCTCGTTCCCTTTGCTCGCCGTGATGGCGGTCGACGATCTCCTGCTGGAGTCGGGCATTGAGCGTGTTGCCCAGGGAAATCTCCTCCACCAACCTTTCGACCATCCGATTGAGACTTGCGGCGACCTTCCGTATTTCGGAAGGCCCCGATTCGTCGGCGCGGGTTTCGAGTTCTCCGGCGCCGATCTTCTCGGCCACTTCGGCGATCCTGGCGGCCGGCCGCATCACCTTGGCCGCCACGAACAATCCGACCATCGCGGCCAATACGAGCACGCCGAAAGACACGCCCGCCACCTGGCAGGCCATCCGGCGTATCGGGGCATTGACCTCCGTCATGTCCTGCTTGACCACGATGCCCAACCCCATTTCGGGAATCTGCCCGACGGCCGCGATCACGTCCGCCGATCGGTAGTCCCGGGCGATGATCCGGCCGGTCGATCCCTCGGCCGCCCGGACGGCCAGTTCGTCCTGGAGGATTGTCTTGCCGACGGCATCTTCATCGGTTTTCAAGGGGCTCTGAGCCAGCCCGTCGCGATTCACGAGAAAGACCTCCCCGGTCCGTCCGAGTCCATCGGCCCTCAAGAAGACGGAATAGAAGTTCGACTGCAGATCGATATGGAAGACCAGGACGCCGATGACCTCCCCGCCGGTGCGCGAGAGGATCGGGCCCGCCTGGACAAGTTCCGGTCGGCCGGTGACCTCATTGCGGTGCACGTCGGACATGATTGTCCGACGCTGCTGCACGACCTGTTTCAGGAGCGGTTCGGCAAGACGGCACGAATCGAGCCGCTCCGGGGCGGAGCTGACAACAGCCAGGCCGGTTCCGGGATCCGCAACGAATACTTCGGAGTACCCCTTTTCCGCCGCAAGCTGGTCGAGAGAGGCACGGTTTTGCTCCGTGTTGACGTCTTGTCCCTTCTGCCGAGCGAGGCATATCGTCCTGAAAGTGTTCCGTGCGCGCCAGAGTTCCATGTTGGCCCGTCTCTCGGTCAACCACGAATCGATCACCCGGATCTTGTCCTGGCAGGCATCTTCGACGTGATCGAACACCAGGTCGCGACACCCTTGGGCGCGGAGGTAGTAGGTCAGACTTCCCACCAGCACGCAGGAAAACAGCGCAATCAGGCAGAACCAAAGCCCCAACGTTCGCCGCAGGGACCCGCCTTCGGGCCTTCCGCTCCGGTCCTTTCCCGTCGCTTTGGTTTCCATGAGGTGGGTACCTTCCCTGACGTCGGCTTCGGGCAACCGCCGCCCGAGTGCCCTGGATGCTTGGGGCCTTGATCGACCGCGATACGCCAGATTCTGCCAGTCGGGTACCTTCGTGTCGAGAGGGACATCGATCGGTGGGAGGCAAAATGGAACTCTCGGGTGACACCACCCCCCTGGTTGCGTGGTGTCCGCGATCGAACGGGGGCGTGGTATGTCGGGAAAACACGCCCTTCGTTCCTCAGGGCGTGACACCCTGTCGTAGCCACATTCGCCAGAACGTGGTCGTAACCCTTGGGCACGCTCCACGTTCTGGCGAACGTAGCTACCAGCCTATGAATAATCCGGGCTAGCCGTTCGGGCGATCCGCCAGCGGAACGTAGTCGGTTTCCCGGGGGCCGGTATAGATCTGCCGCGGGCGGAGGATGCGGGCGGTGGGGTCCTCGTGTTGTTCTCTCCATTGGGCGATCCAGCCGGGCAGCCGGCCGATGGCGAAACAGACGGTGAACATGTTGGTGGGAATTCCCATCGCCCGCAGCAGGACCCCGCTGTAGAAATCAACGTTGGGATAGAGCCGGCGCTGGACGAAGTAGGAGTCCTCGAGCGCCAGTTCTTCCAGCCGGCGGGCGATGTCCAGCAGCGGGTCGGGACGTTGCAGCTTGGTGAGCACCCGGTCGCAGGCCGCGCGCAAGATGGCCGCGCGCGGATCGTAGCTCTTATAAACGCGGTGGCCGAATCCGTACAAGCGGAACGGCTGGTCCTTGTTCTTGGCGGCCTCGATGCACTCCTGCGCCGACATTCCGCCGTCGTGTATCCGCTGGAGCATCCCGATGACTTCGACGTTGGCGCCGCCGTGGAAACGTCCCCACAGGGCGCTGACGCCGGCCGCACAGGAAGCAAACAGATTCGCCCCGGCCGAGCCCACCGCCCGGACGGTCGTGGTGCTGCAGTTCTGCTCGTGGTCGGCGTGCAGGATGAAGACGAGATTCAGCGCATCTTCGATTTCCGGCGCGACGGTGTACTGCCGGTAGGGGATGGAGAACATCATGTGGAGGAAGTTGGCGCAGTATCGCAGATTGGGATCGGGGTAGGTGAAGGGCAGCCCCTGCGAACGGCGGTACGAGAAAGCGGCAATCGTGCGGACCTTGCTGATCAGCCGTGCCGCCGCCTTCACCAGCGACTCGGCGTCCCCTCGGGCGATCAACTGCTGGTGATAACAGGCCAGCAGGCTCAGCGTGGCGGAGAGGATCGCCATGGGGGGCGCGTCGACCGGGATGTGCTGGTACTGATGTTTCAGCCCCTCGTGGAGCAGTTCGTTGTCGGTCAACCGCTCGCTGAACTCCGACAGCTCCGCCTTGGCCGGCAGACGGCCGAAGATCAGCAGCCAGGCCGCCTCGATGAAGTTGGGGTGGTTGGTGAACTGTTCGATCGGGATACCCCGGTAGCGCAGAATCTTGTTTTCGCCGTCGATGAAGGTGATCTGGCTCTTGCAGATCCCCGTATTCCCCAGCGAAGGATCGTACGTGATCAAACCGCTTTGCTCGCGGAGTCGGCTGATGTCGACCGCGGTTTCGTTTTCGGTGCCCACGATGATGGGCAACTCGATCTTCTTGTCGCCAACGACCAGAACGGCTTTCTCGGGCATGTCGGGGCTCCGTGCGTGTCTCGGCGAGACGAAGCTTCGTCTGGCCGAGCAGGATGGCCAAAAAATGTGCTTGGATAATTATTTCTCGCCGGTCTTTGCAGAAGCGTCTTGCGAGTCCAAGAAAGCTCGAATCAGCAGCGGCCAGGCAATCGTGGCATCGCAATGCACTTCCGCGAATCGTCCGCCCTCCTCGCGGCTGAGAAACTTCCCCCACGAGACGCCTTCGGAGTAGCTGCAACCGCTCAGGCCGCCCCAGTGGACCGGTTCGGGACAGATTCGCACTCCGTAGGTGAATCGGGGTACCGGCAAGTCCGTTCCCAGCCGCATGTTGATGATGTCGATGAAGGGGCCTACTTGCTGGGCCCAGTTGCGAGGCACTCCGCCCCCGATGGTGAAGATCCCCAGCCGTTTCGCTTTCAAGGCCCGTTGCGCGTAATCGTACAAGTCCAGGAACGGATTGAACGGAGGGACTTCTCGAAAAAGAGGAGCCTCGGCCCGGGGACCCTCTTGGGACTGGGACCGCGCCAGGAAATGCGTCGCCACGTCCAACCCCAGTTCGGAATCCGTAAACGCGGGGACATAGACGGGCACGCCGCGTTGGTGGGCGTTGCCGAGGATGCTGGGGAGCCGGTCTTGCTCGGCCAGACGGCGCCCGATCTCGCGGTTGATCTGCCATGAGGCGAGCGGCCCCGACCAGTCCAACCGATCGAGCACTTCGCTGACCGTGGCGAACGCCTCGCACAGGTTGGCTTCCATCTCGACCGTGTCGTAGACCCGATTGTACCCCTTCTGGTAAAGCACCGAATCGGACACGGTCGGGTCCGCCTTGTAGTGGACCCCGCCGACCGCCTCGGAGAGTCCGTGGGCCATGATCGCCCCGGTGCTGACCACGATGTCGGCCAGGCGACGCTCGATCATCTCGCAGAGCAGCATCCCCATTTTGGCGACAGTCATGGCACCCGAGATCGTGACCACGATGGTGCACTGCGGGTCGTCGGCCATGAGCTTCAGCACCTCGAAGGCTTCGCCGAGCGCGCGGCCGCCGAAGGCCGTGCGCGACATCTTCTCCAGCAGGTCGGCCACACCCTCGGTCTGGCGGACATCGAGGGATTCCAGGGGGACGAGGCCGTCCTCGCGTCCGTCGTGCAGTACTCGCTCCATTCGATTCGACTCCAACCCCTCCAGCCCCCCTATCCAAACGGACTCAGCGCGGTATACTTATGGCTCCAAACTTTCCACGAGTCCTCTGTCGTGTCAAGATCATTTCCCATTAGCGCCACCAGGAACGACGACCATTGGAAGCCCCTATTCCTAAAGAAGCGTTTTTCACGAAAGGCGTAGGCAAGCACCGCAACCGCCTGCAAAGCTTCGAGTTGGCTTTGCGGGCTGCAGGAATCCACGCCTGTAATCTGGTGAAGGTCTCCAGCATCCTTCCACCGCAGTGCAAGTTGGTCTCGAAGAAGCAGGGAATCGCCAAGCTGCGTCCCGGCCAGATTACCTTTTGCGTTCTCGCCGAGGCTTCTACGGACGAGCCGTCGCGGCTGGTGGGAGCAGGAGTCGGATTAGCGATACCCGCCAAGGGATCCCAGTACGGATACATCGCGGAACACCACGGCTACGGGATAACCGAGCGGAAGCTGGCAGACTTGGTCGAAGATATGGCCGCCACCATGCTCGCCACCACGCTGGGCATCGAATTCGACCCGGAAACCGCCTACGACGAGCGCAAGGAAATCTACCACATGTCCGGCAAGATCGTCCGTACCCGCGCGTGTGTCCAGACCGCGGAGGGCGACAAGACCGGACTTTGGACCACGGTGATCTCGGCGGCCGTCTTTTTGCCGTGAGCCGTGCTGGGTCCGCGAAAAAATGAATTACTCCGTGGCCATCTCGCGGACGAACCTTACTCGCGGCTTGCCCCCGGTGCCCGTGAGGTGCTCGGCCAGGTAGCGTTGGCGTTGGCGTTGGTTGTAGGGGGGCCGGAAGTTGTCGCCCTTCTGCAAGATGGCCCGATACTCGGGAATCCCGCCGAAGGCCCGACTCCCGGCCGCCTGGCAGGGGAACCAGTGTCCCTTGCCCTCGGCGTCTTCGAGGTAGAACTCGGGATAACAGTGCCCCTCGACCCAGACGGTTCGGGCGGGGATATCGGCGGCTCGGCAGATCGCGATGAATAGCGAGGTGAGTTCTTCGCAATCGCCCGTCTTGTCGCGCAGCGCCGCTTTGGCACCCTTGATCGGACCTTTCTTGTACTCGACCTCCTCGCGGACCCAGTCGTAGATCGCCTCGACCTTCTCCCATGCCGTCTCGGCTTCGGCGGGAATCTCCTTGGCCAACGCCCGGATCCTCAGGTCGGTGCTCTCGATCAACGGACTGGGGGCCAGGTACATACGCACTTGGGCATCGAGCTTCTTCAGATCGGGAAGAACGTACTGGTCGGTGTCGTCCGGCGGCAGGATGGTACTCCGCTGAATCTCGAGGGTCACGATCACCTTGGCCTCTTCGCCGGTGGGCAGATACGGAATGCTGACGATCATCACCTTGACCCCGCCGTCGATCGTCTGGTATCGGACCCTGGCCGACGGCGAGACCTCTTCGTCGACAATCCGGACCTGCTGTTCCGGCCAGTCGATGGGAATGGGCACGTAGCCGACCAGTCCTCGGCACGGCGCGGCCGCCTGAACGACCACCCCGGCCTTCCACTGCTGGACCCGCGACTCGCCGAGCTTGATTCCCCCGGGATCGCCTTCCCGGAATTGGGCCGGGGCCGTCGCCGGAATCGTCAGAGCGAAGAACAGAACGATGGGAAGCGTGGGAACTCGCACGGGAAACACCTCGGGTAGATATGTCACAAGTTCTGCGCACGGTGCGCACATGTTCGACATAACAAGTTGTGAAAACGCTGTTTAGCGGGCGGGCTTGCCCGCCGTTTGGCTGCGGCCAAAGGCCGCGTCGGGAACAGGCAAAGCCGGAGGCAATTCGATGGCAGGTCGTGCCCGATACTTTCTCCATTTTACCACGCCCGCCGCGTGAAAGCAGCCGTCTTGCTCCGCAAGACGCGGCCCCATCTCGCGGAGCGAGATGGCTACTTTGGGTGGGCGCCATCCTCCGGACAGGGGCTATTGAAAGATCTCCCCTCATCGGGTGAAATCCCTGAGAGACTGTGTTAGGTTCCGCGCAGAAATAACCTGTACATTTTTTGAGCGAGGGTGGCACGCCCTGAGGAACGAAGGGCGTGGAAAACCTGCCAAACCACGCCCTTCGTTCCTCAGGGCGTGCCACCCAATTGGACAGGTTATTTCTGCGAGGAACCTTAAAGAGCCGCCCGCGTGGAAAGGATGACGCCCATGGAAGCCAAACGACCCGGCCGGGAAGAGATGCTCGAGATGACGGCCAAGTTCATTCCCGGCTGCGTGCTGGGGGCCGCGGCCGAACTCGACGTGTTCACCGCTTTGGCCCAGGAGGCCCTCTCGGCCGATGAGGTGAGCGATCGCCTGGTCTGCGACCGTCGGGCGACGACCATCCTGCTCGATGCGGTGGCCGCGCTGCGGTGCTTGGACAAGCAGGCGGACAAATACACGGTACCGGCCGAGTTGATCCCGCTGCTCTCGGAAACCAGTCCCGAAAACATCCTGCCCATGCTGCGGCACCGGATGAACATGCTCCGTGGCTGGTCGCAATTGGCCTGGGTGACCAAGGCCGGGATTCCCGGCCCCCGTGCGGCGAGCATCCGCGGTCCGGCGGCCGATCGGGCGGCCTTCGTCGCCGCCATGCACACCTACTCCGGTCCCGTGGCCGACGATCTGGTCGCCCGGCTCGGTCCCCCGCAGTTCGAGCGCCTGCTGGACGTCGGCGGAGCGTCGGGTACGTGGACCTTGGCGTTCCTTCGGGCCGTGCCGGGTGCGACGGCCACGATCTTCGACCTGCCCGACGCCATCCAGCAGGCCCGCGAGCGGATCGCCGGCAGCCGGTTCGCCGACCGCATCGCGTTCGTGCCCGGCGATTTCTACAAGGACGACCTGCCCGGCGGGTTCGATTTCGTCTGGGTCAGTGCGATCGTTCATCAGCACTCGCGGGAACACAACCGGGTGTTGTTCGCGAAGGTTTACGCGGCGCTGAAGCCGGGCGGGCGGATCGCCGTGCGAGACGTCGTGATGGAACCCTCCCGTACGGAGCCGCTCGACGGAGCGATGTTCGCCGTCAACATGCTGGTCCACACGGACACCGGCAACACGTTCACGTTCGACGAGCTGGCCGAAGACCTCC
>DATLAN010000348.1:0-8600 GCA_035527455.1 Thermoguttaceae bacterium | reverse complement strand
TTGTTCGCCGGGTTCGCGATCAAGGTGCCGCTCTTCCCGCTGCACACCTGGCTGCCGCTGGCCCACGTCGAGGCCCCAACCGCCGGGAGCGTGATCCTGGCGGGCGTGCTGTTGAAGTTGGGCACCTACGGGTTCGTGCGGTTCTGTCTGCCGATGCTGCCCGACGCGACGGTGATCTGTATGCCGTACCTGTTGGGGCTCTCGGTGGCTGGGATCCTCTACGGGGCCCTGGTCGCCTTGGCCCAGAGCGACATCAAGCGGCTGATCGCCTACTCCAGCATCAGCCACCTGGGCTTCTGCATGTTGGGTATCTTCGCGCTGAATCCGTTGGGCGTGCGAGGCGGCGTGCTGCAAATGGTCGCCCACGGATTGTCGACCGGCGGGCTGTTCGCGCTGGTGGGCATGATGTACGAGCGCTATCACACGCGGAAGATCGCCGAGCTGGGCGGGCTGGCTGCGGAAACGCCCGTGCTGGCCTTCTTCATGCTCGTGATGGTGCTCAGCAGCGTCGCCCTGCCGGGACTGAGCGGGTTCGCCGCTGAAGTGCTGATCTTGCTCGGCATGTTCCAACGCGCCTGGGCCGACGCGCCGGCCGGATGGGTCGTGGCGTACCGCGTGTTCGCCGTATTGGCGCTTTCCGGCGTGATTCTTGGGGCGTGGTACATGCTGCTGCTGGTTGAGCGGGTCTTCTTCGGCCCGTTGCGACGCCCGCGGCGGGAAGCGGCCGAAGCGCCGGTCCGCGACCTGTCGCTGCACGAGGTCATGGCGCTGGCCCCGCTGGCGGTGTTCATCCTCTGGATCGGTGTGTATCCCCGGTTCTTTATCGAGCGGATGGATCCGACGTTGGATACGTTGACGGAAAACGCGATGGACGTGGCGAATGACCCCGCCAGCCGCTTGCGGCTTCGCACCGCAACAGCAAAAGAGCAAGCCATCGACCCCAACTTCATCATCCCCCCCGGACCGCAGTCCGGGGGCGTTGGTCGCAGCAACGTTCTTACAACGTTTTCCAGTTCTTCACCAGACTGACCGTTATTCTCCGAAAGCCGACCCGTGTCGCCCCAAACCCTCCAACACCTGTTGCCCGAGATCGTGCTGGTCGCCGTGGCGGTGTCGATTTACGTCGCCGGGGCATTCGTCGATGCGCGGCGGGAATGGAGCTGGATCGCCGGCGCGGGTATCCTGTTGGCGGCCTGCGGGCTGGCCATGCCCGGCGGGAGCGCCGACGGTTCGCTGATCGCCGATTCGCTGGCCCTCTACGCCCGATGGGTGGCGCTGGCGTTGGGCGGGCTGTTCGTGTTGCTGGCTTCCCGTCCGCTTCGCGAAAGCACGTCGGAGTACGTCGGGTCGTTGCTCTTGACGATCGCGGGATTGATGCTGGTCGCCGGGGCGGGCGAGTTGGTATTGCTGTTTGTCGGCCTGGAGTTGGTTTCCATCCCCACGTACATACTTCTTTACCTCGGACGCCGCGACCCCGGCGGCGAGGAAGCGACCGCCAAGTACTTCTTCCTCAGCATCCTCGCCTCGGCGATGCTCGTCTACGGCTTTGCGCTGCTCTATGGCACGGCCGGTTCGACCGATCTGTCCGCGATCCGGGCAGCATTTTGCGGGCCGGGCAGCCCGGCGGCCGCGTTCGCCGCGCTGAGCAAGGTGGCCACGGTCCTGATCCTGGCCGGCCTGGGGTTCAAGATCGCCGCCGTGCCGTTCCATTTCTACGCGCCGGACGTCTACCAGGGGACTTCGCACGCCAACGCCGCTTTGCTGTCGGTGATCCCCAAGGCGGCCGGCTTCGTGGCGCTGCTACGGGTGGTGGTCGCGTCCATGCCGCCGATGCCCGGCGTGGAACCGTACGTGTGGCGCGTCGTGGTCGTGCTGGCCGTGTTGACGATGTGCGTGGGCAACGTGCTGGCCCTTTGGCAAGAGAACCTGCGGCGGCTGTTGGCCTATTCCTCGATCGCCCATGCCGGCTACATGCTCATCGGCCTGGCGGTGGCGTTGGTGCAGGGACACGCGGACGGGGCGGGGGCCTTGCTCTTCTATTTCTGCGTGTACGCGGCGGCCACCGTCGGCACGTTCGCGGCCCTGGATTACCTGGGACGCAGCGAGCGGCAATTGGACGCCGTCGAGGAGCTGGCCGGACTGGGACGCACCCGGCCGCTGGCGGCGGCGGCGCTGGCCGTGTTCATGTTCAGCCTGACGGGCATTCCGCCCCTGGCCGGCTTCTGGGGAAAACTGGCCGTGTTCGCCAGTGCCCTGAACGTCGATCCGGGATCCGAAGCCGCCGGATCGCTCGGGTTGTGGTACGTCGTGCTGGCCGTGATCGGCGTGCTCAACGCCGCGGTGGCCGCCGCCTACTACTTGCGGATCGTCGCCGTGATGTACTTCCGCACGCCGTTGGCGGTGCCCAAGGCCGAGGGCGGTCCCGGTGCGGCGTGTGCGATGGTGGTTTGCGTGGTGCTGGTGATTGCCATCGGGCTCTTCCCCGGCCCGCTGATGCACCAATCCGATGAAGCCGGCCGGGACGCCGTGACGTTGGAGACCGCTCACTACTCCCAGTATGAACGCCCGCCGACTGCGGTCGGCGGGGTCCGGTAGCACCACTGCAATCCCCGGGCGTCAGGTTCCCGATGCGTGGACGGCATAGATAGTGTTCCTGAAAGAATTGCCGATCGAGCAAAGATTGCAGCCATCTCGTCGCTCGGTCGGCGCGGGCGGTGCGTGTGCTATATTTTGGCAGTTCGGTGTAGCGATGCGGGGCAGGCGAGGAATCGATGGGCCCTGCGATACTCGTAAAGGGAGGGTTCCTGTATGTGTCGAATTGTTGTGATTGGTGTCGCGGCCCTGTCCGTGATGCTGGGCTCCGCCGCAACGGCGGACGAGTGCAGTTCTTGTGCGCCGATGACGTATTCCTCGGTGGGTTTTGCTTCCGATGCGTGTTGTCCGACGGAGACGACGTCCTATGATCCGTCCGTCTATCGGGAGACGCGTTTTCCGAGGATCTATCGGGCACGTTTCTGTGCGCCGCGATGCACGCCGGTGAGTTGCTGTCCCGATCCGTGCGGCCCGGAGGCGTCTCGTCCCGACCCGTCCGAGACGACAGCTTGCTGTCCGCCGACTTACCGTCCGGTGAGGTTCCGCAGGGCGTTCTTCCGCGAGGCCTGCTGTCCGACGATCGACCCTTGCGAAGGGGAGATGATCGAGGAGGGCGGCGGCGAAACGACCACGTTGCCGGAGATGGCCCCGGAGGAGGAGGAAGAGCCGCCTCCGCCAACCACCTGACTCCTGCCGGGTGGCGAGAGGAGACAGGCCGGATCTCGCAGGGGATCCGGCCTTTTTCGTGGAACGAAAAGGAGGACAGGATTGGACCTGTCTCCCTTTTTCAGCGTCTGTTATAATGAATCGGGCTCGAAGGATTTCATCCCCGCATTTCCAGGCTGTCGAAACGACCGATTCGTGCTCGAACAGCCTTCCAGGGCCGGGCGGGGCCGGGGACGCAGAAGTGACCGAACCTTCCGACGGCTCCGTTCGATTCAAGTGTCCGCGATGTTTCCTGCCCTTGGAGGTCCCCTCGGCTCGGGCCGGCGCGCCGTATCGATGTCCCCGTTGCCAGTGGGTTTTCACGGCGCCGCTGAGCACGCCGAAGGAAATCCCGCGCGAAGAGTATTCCTTGCGCGAAGGCTCCGAACCGTCGCCCGAGGACGAGCCGTCTTATGTGGCCGTCACGTGTCCCGTCTGCGACACGCGGATGCAAGCTCTCGCAGATCACGCCGGCCGGGAAATCCGCTGCCCCGATTGCGGAACTCGCGTCGTCGTGCCCTCGCCGGCCGAAACGGCAACGAAGAAACCCAAGACCGCCCCGGTCGGCGAGTACGCGTTGAACCGCGACGTGGACGAGTGGCGCTCGAGGCTCCAGGCCAAGGCGGTCTACATCACCGTAACCTGTCCCGTCTGTGGCACAATGATGCAGGCCGGCGAAGACCAGGTCGGAAGCGAGATCGTCTGTCCCGACTGCCACGTGCCGGCGGTGGTGCCCCCTGCCACGCGAACGAAGCTGCCGCTGGCAGGTCCCGTGGCCCCGACCGACGACGAATACGCCGTGTGGGAAGGATCGGGCCAGCCGTCTGCCGGCTCCGCGGCCGATCGATCCTACGTGGCCGTCGAGTGCCCGCTGTGCAACACGCGGCTCCACGCCACCGAGGATCAAGTCGGCCGGGAGATCGTCTGTCCCGACTGCGGCCGGTCGGTGGTCGTGCCGCCGCCGAAGCCTTCCCGGCCAAAACTCGACGTGATGGCCGGGGCCGATGAAGGCTACGCCGTGGCAGCCGCGGTCGAGGTACCCCGGCGCGATCCGCTGCTCTTCCGCCCGCGGTGGCACGCCGGCTACGACGTCCCGGCGGCCAAGGATCGCGCCGAGACCAGCCTGGTCCACTTGCTGCCGGACCCGCCGCGTCGGCCGTTGCTGTCGGGGATTCTGTCTTTTCCGTTCTACCGCGGCGTGCGCGTGCGTTGGTTCGGGCTGACCACCGGTCTGCTCGTCGTGTTGCTGTTGGGGCGGGGCGCCTACTGCGGCGGCATGGGCGCTGCCGCCGGTTTTGGCGGGTTCGGTTCCGGGATTCTCGGCCTGGTGCTCATGGGGACGACCGTTCTGGTCGGCATGATCTGGACGGTGGTGGCCTCGGGCTGCCTCTTGGCCGTCATCATCGACACAGCCGCCGGTGCCGACCGGATCGAGAACTGGCCGGAAGCCGTGTTCCTCGACTGGGCCTTGGACGCTTTCTTCGTGGTCAACAGCCTGGCCCTGAGCGCGGCGCTCGCGTTGGGAATCGGCTGGGCGCTGCAAGCGGCCGGTCTGTCGGGTCCGCCGGCTTTTGCGGCCTTTGCGGCCGGAGTGTTCGTGCTGTTGCCCATCGTGCTGCTCTCGATGCTCGAGACGAACTCGTCGCTGAAGCCGCTGTCGGTGCCGGTGTGGCGCAGCCTGTGGTGCAACGCCGGGGCCTGGCTCGTGTTCTACGCCGAAACAGCGCTTCTCACCGCATCGGCCGGCTTGCTCGTGTGGCTGAGTTTCAAGATCTCGATCGTTCTGGGGATTCCCGCCACCGCCGTCCTGCTGGTCACGCCGTCGTTGATCTACACTCGTCTGCTCGGACGGCTGGCCTGGTGTTGCACGCGCCGGGCCATTTCTGACAGGGCTGGCTGCCAAAAAGTGTGACGCCTGCCATGGTGGGTCCCGGTCGACGACAGGGGCTTCTTGGGCAGAAAGTCCCAAGTCGATGACTGCGAGCGACTTGCGGTACTTGTAGACCCCGTCGCCGGTGGCTTGGCACGGCCTTTGCACTCTTACTGGCTGGGAGTATGTCGAAATCGTGCTGAATCGATTTGCACATAGACCTTTGCCCCAAGGCACCATGATGACTACCGGCAAAAAAGTCCCTGTTCGCGCCGTGAAGCGTCTTTCGGAGGCCATCGGCTATCTCGAACTGCAGATGCCGCGTCACGCGGCCGATTGCCTGAAGGGTCTGGACGACGCCGGCCCGCTGACCGCAGCGGTCGAGATCATCCGCGGCGAGGCGGCCCGCCGGGAGAGCCGTTTCGACGACGCGGCCGAAGCCTTCGAGCACGCCGCCCGCATTCTGCCCGAGAACCCCGGCAAGTTCGTGTGGCTGCTGCTCAGCCGGCTCTACTTCGAGACCGGCGACACCCGGCGGGCCACAGAGACGCTGGCTCGCGCCCGGGGCGCTTCGCCACCGCCGCAAACGCGGCCGGATTCCAACTGACGCTCGAGCACGTCGCCGAGCGTCGTCATTCTGATGACAACTTCGACCAAAGGATTCGCCCGATCCGTCAAAACCGGCACCTCCGCGAAAAGCCGACCCGCGAGCCTTCGACGTAACTCTCTTGCAGGAAAACGGTTTTGACGCAGCCCCTTGGTTCCGGCCGTTTCTTGGCGCGCCCTTTGCAATGACGTCTTCATGCGGCGACCAACGCGGCGCCGCCAAGAGACGCCGAAACCTTCTTCGCAGAAAGGGGGGCCGCAGCGATGAACTTCAACACGATACCTTTCGTTCGCGTCGTCAAACGTCTCTCGGAGACGATCGGCTACCTGGAACTGGGCCTGCCCCGCCGGGCGATCCGCTGCCTGGACGAACTGGGCGACCCGGGGCCGTTCGCGGCGGTCGCCGGGATGCTTCGCCGCGAGGCCGTCCGGTTCCAGGGCCGGCCGAAAGACGCCCCGTTCTCGTTCGAAGACGCCGCCCGATCGTTGCCGGCCCCGCAGAGCCGATCCGAGTGGCTCCTGCTCAGCCGGCTCTACCGCCAGGTCGGCGATACGGGCCGAGCCGTCGAAACGCTCGCTCGCGCCCGGGGCGCCACGCCGCAGCCCAAAACCCGGCCGAGTGCCGATTGAGCCGCACAGCGAAGGACCGTGGTCGGAGATGGCCCGCAGCACAATCTCTCCTTCCTCCTCTCCCGCCCGCCGCGGCAGACCCCAACGGGGTCGAACAACAAAGCCCAGGGCAAGCGAAGCGGCGCAGCCGCGAAGCGCCGCCCTGGGTCAAGAGACGACGAAATCCCTCGAAACCCCGCAGGGGTTTTACGAATCGGCGGCAAGCTGCGAGACTCGACGCGCGCTGTAAAACCCCTTCGGGGTTTCTCTCGCTCTTCGGGTTCCCCAACCCGGGGTGCGCTGCGCGACCCCGGGCTTTGTTGTTCGACCGCTTCGCGGTCAAGGTAAACCGTGAATCGACATATCGTGGTCGCGGAAAGAATGTGTACAAGAGCCCGTAGTGGTGCGACTGCCGATAAACGTCAGCCCCTACGGGATCGTCCTGCCGATGTCGATCACGAAATGTCGAAAGGACGAAGGCACGAAAGAAGCGCCGAGACAGATGCCCCGACCTGCTCGTGTCTTCGTCTCACATATTCGTGCTTTCGCCCTTTCGTGTTTTCGTGATCCCTCTTATTGTCTGGCACACCGTACGTTCATCACACGGCTCCTGAGGTTCCCAGGCCGAGCCCCCCTCGGCCCATCAACCCCAGCCTACCATCCCCCGCAAGACGCATTCCGCCGGACGCTTACGTTTAGGTAGTGCTGCAAGTCGCGAAAACGCCTTTGCGTACCGCAGCCGTCTTTGGCATTGAACAATCGATCATGGTGCGCTACCCAGGACTCCTTTTCTGCGTCAGGGTTCACGTACGTAACTCGGCGCGGTCTGTTCCTGCAGGCATCCTTAATCCTGTCACAAAGGTCCGTGTCACTGGAGCAGAACTGCTTACCGACGAGTAGAAGTTCATCACATTGAGCAATGGCACGAAGACTCAGGCATAGTTCTTCGGCGAATACAGGAAACTCATCAAACACTTCTTCCTTGCAATGGTACGGAAGGATTAGCGGGGCCGGCGTACTATAGTCGGTCCGCTTATCTGAATTGCCAAAGAAGACTCCGATGTTTTGTGGAGGCTTGAAAGTAGAGTACCATGTGAACGAGCCATGGGGTTTGAAGAATGCAACAGAGCCTCCTGCTGCCACGTATTTCTGAGGAAGCTTTATCACACTGAGAAAGCGATTAGGGAACGATTGCGAATTTAGGAGCCGTTCATTGAGTAACGCGTAGTCGCCCACGCTGTCGTAGTTGAAAGAGACGACGGCATCTTTTGGAGAGAGTCGTCGCACGAGTTCTCTGTGTTGGTCCGAGAGCCTCTGATAGTCATATGGTCTCGGGCTACGACCAGTGGTGCCAATACACAACTGGATTTCTTCGATGAACATCCCGCAGAGCAGCGTGAGTATATTGCTTGGTAGTTCAGTTATCTCGTGTTCCCTGAGCTTTCTAGCCACTAACAGAGCTTTCTGGAGCCAAGGCTTCCCGTGATGCTTCTCCGTGAGGCTTTCCTCAATACCTTCGTACCGTCTCTCTTTTGACACGAAAAACAGCAATGTAAATAGCTCTTCAATGTCCGACTCAAAGTGTCGGAACGCCCACTCACAAAAAGGGCAAAAATGTTCACCGCCAAATGGTGATGACATAAAAGTTGTGTCGAGCGGCTCTCTCACGATCCTGAGAAGGTCTGCAGCTCTGACCAGAGGAGGTCTTCGATCAGGGTTTGCAATATCACAATACGCCGTAGCTCCTGCGCCAAGGATCAAGCATTTCATCGTACAGACTTTCCATTTAGGCCGAGAGCTGAGCCAAGAGGACTCAGCCCACCCTCTCAAACCCGAACTCCCCGTCCACGCAATCCACCCTCACCCGGCTGCCTTCGCCGAACTCGCGTTTGAGAATCTCTAGCGCCAACGGGTTTTGGATGCGTTGCTGGATTACGCGCTTGAGCGGGCGGGCGCCGTAGGTGGGGTCGTAGCCTTCTTTGGCGATCTCGTCTAGCGCCGCGCCGGTCACCTCCAGCTCGATGCCCTTCTCGGTCAGTTGCTTCTGCAGCCGGGCGATCTGCAGCTCGACGATCCGGCGGATCTGATCGGCCGCGAGCGGATGGAAGATCATGATCTCGTCGATCCGGTTGAGGAACTCCGGCAGGAACCGCGTGTCGAGCGACTCCATGACCGCCTCGCGCATCTCGTCCTCCGTGCCGCCCTCGCGGGCGATCTC
>DATLAN010000347.1:0-4680 GCA_035527455.1 Thermoguttaceae bacterium | reverse complement strand
CTGAAAATCAACGGCGAGCAGGCACCCGTGAAGATCGAGAAAGGCTATGCACGGATCGAGCGGACGTGGCGCAACGGCGACACGATCGAACTGCACCTTCCCATGCCCGTGCGGCGCGTCGTTTCGCACCCGAACGTCAAGCCCAACGCGGGAAAGGTGGCGCTGCAGCGCGGCCCGATCGTCTACTGCCTGGAAGGGCCCGACAACGACGGAAATGTCTCGGACCTGGTGATCGGCGACGACGCCGAACTGGCGGCCGAGTTCCAGCCCGACCTGCTCGGCGGCGTGGTGACGATCTCGGGCGAGGCCCGGACGGCCAAGCGGACGCCCGACGGCCGGATCGTGCCGGATTCGACAAGGCCGTTCACGGCGATTCCCTACTACGCTTGGGCGCATCGCGGCAGAGCCCCGATGACGGTCTGGCCCGGCCGCGTGCCCGAGGGTGCTCGTCCCAAGCCGGCCGACACGCTCACCTACATCAGCAAGACCACGGCGTCCTTCGTCCACGTATCTCTGGAGGCGATCAAGGATCAGATCCTGCCGGTCGACTCGGCCGACTCCTCCGGCCTGCAGCTCGACTTCTGGCCCCACCGGGGCACGACGGAGTGGGTGCAGTTCGAATGGGACCAGCAGCACGAGATATCGAGCGTCAAGGTCTACTGGTTCGACGACACCGGGCGGGGAGCGTGTCATTTGCCGGAATCCTGGCGCGTCCTTTACAGAAAGGCCGACGGCCAGTTCGAGCCGGTCGCAAGCCGCGGCGCCTACGGGACGGAAAAAGACACGTTCAACAAGGTCGAGTTCGATCCGGTCAAGACGTCCGCCATCAAGCTGGAGATCGTGCTGCCGAAGCAGTGGTCGGCCGGGATCCAGGAAGTCGTGATCGAGTGACGCGGTTGTCAGGTCATTCGCTTCTCGGCCCGCGGTCGTTTACAATGAGCGATCATCGATGACGAGCCATCGCGCCGTTCGCCCGAGGCTCGAGCGGACGGCAAGGAAAGGAGTTGCCATGAACCGTTTGTTCCCCGCTGAAATCTCCCGGCTGTGCTGGCTGCTCGTAGGCGGCGGTCTTGTTTCTCTCGGCGGGCTCACCTTTCACCTTTCAGCAACGGGCGCCGAGACGTCACGACTCTGGGGGCTGTCGGGTGAACAATGGGAAGCCGACGGACGACTGCCGGATTATTCGTACGCCGGGTATCACCGTGGAGAGCGACCTCTGCCCGAACGTCGCCCGGAGGTCAGCGTCAAAGACTTCGGCGCCGTCGGCGACGGGAAGACCGACGACACCGACGCCTTCCAACGGGCACTGGATGAGGCCGGCGGGAAGGTGATCGCCGTCCCGCCCGGCCGGTACGTGATCACGGATATCCTCGATATTCGCAAATCCGCAACCGTGCTGCAGGGCGCGGGGCCGAACCAGACGGTGATCTACGTGCCGAAACCGCTGGAGAAGATCCGCTCGAACATGGGCGCGACCACCAGCGGCCGGCCGACGTCGAATTATTCCTGGTCGGGCGGGATCATCTGGGCCAGGGGCCGGTGGAGCGGCGACGCGCTGTCGAAGGTCACGGCACCTGCCCGCCGCGGCCAGACGGTGCTCGCGGTGGATCGGCCGGACAGGTTCCGGGTCGGCGATGAGGTTCGCCTGGCCCTGCAAGACGACCGCGAGGGCAGCCTTACCCATCATCTCTATGCCGGCGACCCGGGTGACTTCGAGAACCTCCGAGGCGTGCGGGAAACCTGGCTGGCGCGTGTCGTCGAAGTCGACGGCAAAGCACGGCAGATTGCGCTCGATCGACCCTTGCGAACCGACGTGCGACTGGAGTGGGAGCCGACGCTCTACGGGGCCCACAGTTCCGCCGAAGAGATCGGCGTCGAGCACCTGGCGTTCGAGTTTCCCGTCACGCCCTACCAGGGCCACTTCACGGAATTGGGTTACAACGCCGTTGCCTACAGCGACGTGCGCAACGGCTGGGTCCGCGACGTCGAGATCCGCCACGCCGACAGCGGCATGTTCATCGGTGGAGCCAACGTCACGGTTACCGGAGTCGTATGGACCTCCGACCGGGAGCCGAACCGCAACCGCACCAGCACGGGCCACCACGGCATTACGCTCGGCGGAACCGACCAACTGCTGAGCGACTTCGACTTTCGCACCAGGTTCATTCACGACATCACGATGTCGCGCGGATCGGCAGGCAACGTGGTGCGCAACGGCCGCGGCGAAGACCTGGCCTTCGACCACCACAAGTACGCCAACCACGCGAACCTCTTCACCGACGTCGATGCCGGCGTGGGAACCAACATCTTCCATTCCGGCGGGGGCGCGAAGCTCGGCCGGAACTGCGGAGCCTGGACCACGTGGTGGAATATCCGGACGGATCGGCCCGTCGGTTTCCCCGCCGGTTGGGCGACGGACATGATCAACATCATCGGCGTCCGGGCAGACGGCCAGAGCGTCACCGATTCCCAAGGCCGCTGGTTCGAGGTGATCGCGCCCGATCAGCTACACCCCCAAGACCTTTACGAAGCGCAGTTGAAGCGGCGGCTGAAAACGCGCTGAACCGACCCCTTAGGACCCGCGCAGGAATAATCTGTACAATTGGGTGGCACGCCCTGAGGAACGAAGGGCGTGGAGAACCTGCCAAACCACGCCCTTCGTTCCTCAGGGCGTGCCACCCTCGCCGAGAAATGTAAAGGTTATTTCTACGCGGGCCCTTAGAAAGCGAGGAAGACCCATGCGAGTTGTTGCGACCCTGTTGGTTCTGGTGATGTCCGCGTGCGGCGGTGCGGCTCGTGCCGCCGAAAAGCCGAATATCATCGTGATCCTGGCCGACGACCTCGGCTACGGCGACGTAGGCTGCTACGGCGCCACCGAAGTGGAAACGCCGCACATCGACCGTCTCGCGGCGGGCGGCTTGCGTTTTACCCAGGGGTATTGCTCCGCGTCGACCTGCACGCCGACGCGTTTCTCCTTCCTGACCGGGAAGTACGCCTTCCGCCAGCCCGGCGTCGGGATCGCGCCGCCGAACGCCACGGCCCTGATTCAGCCGGGCACGGAGACGATCGCTTCGCTGCTGAAGAAGGCCGGTTACGCCACCGCCGTGGTGGGGAAGTGGCACCTCGGGCTCGGCGCCGAGCCGGCGCCGGACTGGAACGGTCAGCTCAAGCCCGGCCCGTTGGAGATCGGGTTCGATTATTGCTTCCTGCTCCCGACGACCAACGATCGCGTACCCAGCGTCTACGTGGAGAATCACCGCGTACGCAATCTCGATCCGAAAGATCCGTTGTGGGTCGGAAGCACGAGGCCCGGTCCGGATCATCCGACGGGCACGGACCCGGACGTGCGTGCCGGGCTCAAAATGGACTGGAGTCACGGCCACAACCAGACCGTGCACAACGGCATCGGCCGAATCGGCTATTTCACCGGCGGACACGCGGCGCGATGGCGCGATGAGGATCTCGCGGACGAGTGGGTCCGACAGTCGGTCCAGTGGATCGAGCAGCACAAGGACGGGCCGTTCTTCCTCTTCTTCTCCTCGCACGACATCCACGTCCCGCGCATGCCTAATGAACAATTCCAGGGCAAGACCGGGCTCGGGTACCGCGGCGACGCGATCGTAGAACTGGACTGGTGCGTCGGCGAACTGGTCAAGACGCTCGATCGGCTGAATCTCACGGAGGACACGTTGATCGTTTTCTGCAGCGACAACGGCCCCGTGCTGGACGACGGCTACCAGGACGGTGCCGTCACAAAACTCGGCGAACACACGCCCGCCGGCCCGTACCGCGGCGGCAAATACAGCATCTACGAGGGTGGAACGCACACGCCTTTTATCACCTGCTGGCCCGGAACGATCGAGCCGGGCACGTCGGACAAGATCGTCTGTACGATCGATCTGGCGGCGAGCATGGCCGCGCTGACCGGTCAGACGCTTTCCGCCGACGCGTGCCCGGACAGCTTCAACGTGCTGCCTGCGCTCTTGGGAGAGGCAGATGCCGCGGGCCGCGACCACCTCATTGAGCAACCCAATCGCGGCCCCACCCTGGCGCTGCGGATCGGCGATTGGAAAGTGCTTGCGTTTGGCGGGGCCAAGCCGAGCGGGTCGCGGACTTCCGGGAAAAGCGAGGGCAGGTACGAACTGTACAACCTGGCCGATGATCCCGGTGAGACGGAGAACCTCGCCGGCGAGCAGCCCGAGCGTTCGAAGGAGATGCTGGCGAAGTTGGCGGCGATCGAAGCGGCAGGGCGCAGCAGGCCACCGTCAGATGCTGCTGCCACGTTCCGTCCGTAAGGGGCGGCCGCTTTTCAACTCCGTGTCGCCTGAGGATCTTGCCGATCGTCTCCAAGTCATGGGTGATCTCTCAACTCCACCTGAACCTCCCGGAGAAGCGTTTTCAGTCGCATGACAATCTCTCGATACTCGGCGTCGCCGTAGGCGTTGCGGGTTTCCTGTGGATCTTGCGCCAAGTCGTACAGCTCCCAACGCTTTTCCTCGGGCTGGTCTTTGAGGCCGTCGTAGTAGATCAACTTGTGCTGGTGAGTACGAACACCGAAGTGGGCCGGGCGCTGCGGGCTGTCTGCGTAATAACGGTAATACATCGCTTGGCGCCAGTCGTCGGGTGTGCTTGAAGCCAGGTTCTTCCGGAAGCTCCGCCCTTGCATGGTCGTGGGCAACT
>DATLAN010000346.1:0-18983 GCA_035527455.1 Thermoguttaceae bacterium | reverse complement strand
AAGCCGCTGGACGGCGTCAGCCTCGAGCCGCTGCTGTTGGGCACGCCCCGGCCGTGGCCCGCTCGGATGATCTTCTCGCACTGGGGAGGCCGCGTCAGCGTGCGCACGCAGCAGTATCGGCTGGACCCGCAGGGCATGCTCTACGACATGATCGCCGATCCGGGCCAGGACACCGACGTCGCCGAGCAACACCCGGACGTCGCCGCCGGCTTGCGCGACGCCGCCAAAACCTTCAAGGAGGAGGTCCTGGCCGGGTACAATCAAGACGACCGCCCGTTCCTCATCGGGCATCCCGATTACCGCTACACGCAGATCCCGGCCCGCGACGGCAAGGCGCACGGCAACATCGAGCGATCGAACCGGTTTCCCAACTGTTCGTTCTTCACCCGCTGGACCAGCCCGGACGACAAGATCACGTGGGACGCGGAGGTACTTGCCGAGGGGACGTATGAAGTCGAGGTCCACTACACCTGCCCGGCCGCCGACGTGGGTTCGACGATCGAGTTGAGTTTCGGCGACAGCGTTTTGCGGGGAGAAATCACCGAAGCCCACGACCCGCCGCTGCGCGGCGGCGAGCACGATCGGGTGGCTCGCGGCGAATCGTACGTCAAGGACTTCAAGCCCCTGAAGCTGGGGACGATCGATCTCAAGAAAGGCCGCGGCGAGTTGACGCTGCGGGCGCCGAAAATCCCCGGCTCGCAGGCCATGGACTTTCGACTGATGATGTTTACCAGAGTCGTCAAGTAGAAAGTTGGGTGGCACGCTTTGACAAACATTGGGGTGGCACGCCCTGAGGAACGAAGGGCGTGTTGCTTGACATAACACACATCGAACACGCCCTTCGTTCCTCAGGGCGTGCCACCCTCCAATGCTCCATCTATTGAACATCGTTGATTGCGCGAGTAGACTATGAACCATGCAAATCACGGACCATAAGAGCGGCAAGCCTTGTTTCCGTAAACGCCGTAAGCGTTACGATGAGCCGGGGCACGCACGCGAACTGACATTCTCTTGTTATGGTCGATACCATTTCCTGGACCGCGACCGTACTCGCCTTTGGTTTGTCGAAGCGCTTCAACACGCTCGCAAGCGGTGGCCTGTGGATCTCTGGGCCTGGGTGATTATGCCCGAGCATGTTCATCTGCTGGTGTATCCCCGTCAGCCCAACCTGGAGATCGGCCGATTTCAAGCGACGCTCAAGGAGGAAGTCGCACGAAAGGCGATCGCCTGGCTTGAAGGAAACGCACGTCAATGGTTACCGAGGATTACGGTTCGCGAGGGCAAGCGTTTGCGTCGGCGCTTCTGGCAGCCGGGCGGTGGTTATGATCGGAACGTCGTCGAACCGACCACGGTACACAGCATGGTCGAGTACATCCACGCCAATCCGGTTCGCCGTGGCCTTGTCGCCCGGCCCGAGGATTGGGAATGGTCGAGCGCACGCTGGTACGCCGGGCTGGAGCCGGTCCACGTCCAAATGGATCGCACTATCCCGGCGTGTCCAGGGTGAGACGTTGTTTTTGCAGCGATTGTACGAACTCGGGGTGGCCCACTCTGAGGAGGACTTGGGGTGGCACGCCCTGAGGAACGAAGGGCGTGTTGACTAACACTACAAGCATCAAACACGCCCTTCGTTCCTCAGGGCGTGCCACCCAGCCACCCATCCACCAAATAACACCTTCATCAACCCCTTGGAGTCACTTCATCATGTACTGGAAATCACTCACCGCCTTGACGTTGCTTCTCGTCTTCTCCCTGTCGCCAGCCGCCTTTGCCGGGCCGCTCGTCTACGAAGGCGACGCCGGGCCGGGCAAGGGCAAACACGTTGTCTTCATCGTCAGCGACCACGAATACCGCTCGGAAGAAGCCATGCCCGCGCTGGCGCGAATCCTGGCGAAACACCACGGATTCAAGTGTACGGTCGTCTTCGGCGTGGATGAGAACGGCGTCATCCAGCCGGGAATGTCGAACGTGCCGGGCATCGAGGCGCTGAAGTCGGCGGACCTGATGGTGATCTACACGCGGTTCCAGGATTGGCCGGACGACCAGATGCAGCATTTCGTCGATTACCTCGACCGCGGCGGGCCGATCGTCGGACTGCGCACCGCGACCCACGGATTCAAGATCCCCGCCGACCGGAAGTTCGCAAAGTACTCCAACGGATACGCCGGCGAGGAATTCCAGGACGGGTTCGGACGCCAGATTCTCGGCGAGAAATGGGCCGGACACTACGGCGGCAACTTCCGCTCGAGCACGCGGCTGGACATCGTGCCCGAGAAGGCCGACCACCCGATCCTCCGGGGCGTGAAGGACGTTTGGGCACAGTGCGGCGGCTACCAGGCCGATCCGCTGCGGCCGAGCGAAGTGCTGGCGATGGCCCAGCCGCTGGTGGGCATGGAGCCGGACGCGGCCGCCGATCCGACCCGCCCGCCCGTGCCCGGGGCGTGGACGAGGAGCTATCCAAGCGCGTCGGGCAAGTCGGGCCGCGTGTTTACGACCACGTACGGGGCCTCCAACGACTTCGAGAACGAGGGCTTCCGCCGCATGCTCCTGAACGCCTGTTTCTGGGCGGCCGGACTGGAAGACGCCATTACCGCCGACGCCGACGTGAGCTTCGTCGGGCCCTACAACGCCACCTGGCGGAAAGATCGCGGCCGCCGGAAGGACGGCCTGAAGCCCGAAGACATGGCCGGCTGGGAATCGCCCATCGTGCCCTTGCAAGAATAGCTCCCATGACCAACCGACTGTTTCGATTCACGACCGCGATTCTCTCGTTGGCCGTCATGGTCGTGCCCGTGCAGGCGGAAAATCTCCTTCGCAATGGTTCCTTCGAAGGGAAGTAGGTCAGGGCTTGCCCTGACGGAATCGAGCGGTCGACGGGAGAAGCCGTCAGGGCAAGCCCTGACCTACAGCGAATCGAGGAATTCCTGCGTCTGATCGGTGTGCTTGAGATCCGGTTTGTAGATGAAGCGGTCCGGATCGTCCGTCGGAACGTTGATTCTGACGTCGTACAACTGCATCGCCACCAGCGTCACGCCCTCGGGATCCTCGCCTCGGCGGTATTCGATTCGGTAGGGGAAAAGGTCGTTTTGTCCCAGCAGAAGGACCACGTGGTCGGGCAGATGCTGGGGAAGCTTCGAGAGATCGACCGGTTCGCCCTTCTCGACGGCCTCTTTCTGGTCGGGAATCAGGGCCGCCAGGCGATCGCCGCGCCAACGGCCATGCAGCCTCCACACCAGCCGTCTTTCCTTACCCCATTGGCCTCGCTCGGCAGTGGTGAAGTCGAATGACGCATGGAGCCCTCGCAGGACTTTGGGCAATCCACCCAAACCAGGCAACATCTCCAGCCGCTTCTCGCTGCCGGTATCTTTCGCCCGGCGGAGACCTTCGATCGCTCGGGCAACATCGATGCGGGTGAGTGTCGGTTCCTTCAGCAGCTTCTGGTACGTCCAAAGGAAGTCGCCGTCACAGACCTGCAGGAAGCTGCTGGTATGATCCCCCAATTGAATTTTCAATTCCAGCCGGATTAGGTGTTTCCCGGCGGTGTGCTGCTCGAAATAGCTGCCCGATCCGGACAGCCGCTGGCCGAACAGGTCGACCTCGTGCCGGATGCTGGCAGCGACCGACGCATGGCCTTCGAGTCTGCGGATCGCCTCGGCCAGGAGCGACTGCGGCTGGAGGCGGGATGAGGAATCGTCGTAAGTATCTCCTTGCCAAGGAGTTACGCTTCCAGCTTCGGTTTCCGGCGTAGTCTGGACGGGATAGGGGATATGGGTGTCTGCCGTTTCCAGACCCGGTGGTTCGCTCCGTACGTGAAGCACCAGGAACCCGAAAGGAAGGACCCACAATAGTGGCAAAATGGGCAGTCTGACCTTCATTTTGCAGGTCTTAACGGATTTGCCAAAGAATCGTGTTGTATCAGGCCGACCAATAGTTCCTCAGAAGCAGCCAATCGTCTTGCGCGGTCGGACTTTGCGCGACTCACCCGGCGAACCCGGATATCGGGAACCGGGTGTCGAGTGGAAGCGACATGCAGCAGACATTGTAAAACGGCTCCAGCAGAGAGTCTACGTCAATCCTCGTCGGCGGATCCCGACGGACCTGCCGGAAAGAAATGCGTTCATTGACCTTGAGAGAAACTTGTCTTGTGGCCCGCGCCGGATCAGGAGGATGACCCGGCGCCAGCCCACAGTGACCGACAGGGGGGACATGATGAGGCTATCCTTCGTGCCTGTGTTTATCGTGGCGGTGGCCATTTCCGGCTGCAAACTACCGTTTCAGCACAATTTGCCACCCACATCCATGTTGATGCATCCCGGCCCCGGCGTCGATGGCCCCGGTCCCGGCGTGATGGTCTTCGGTCCGCCTGCCATGCCTACGGCCGAGCAGACGTCGCAGATCTATTTCGTCGGTCCCGAAGGCATGGTCGTCACCTGGGACGTCGGTGCGCCGGGCCAATTCGACTCGGAACCGCTGGTGTGCCCTCAGCGGTACAACTTCCCACAGGGGGCCATTTACCGGGTGAAGTTGACCAACATCGACGGCCTGCCGGGCGTGGAACTCTACCCGACGTTGGAAGTCGGACCGTCCACGCCGCGAACCGAGGCGTTCCTGGCCCACAACGCGATCCCCGTGCAGTTCTCCCGGGAGGATTTCGACCAGATCCTCTCGGGGAATTTCGTCACGAAGGTGATCTACCTGCCGGACCCGGAGTTCCAGGAACTGGCCTTGGCCGGCGTGGGAACCCTGGTGAGCACGCGGCTCGATCCGGGGGTCGACCCGATCGAAGAGGCGGACCGGCGGGGCGCGATCCTGGCCATCCTCCGCGTGGGCAACAAGGACGAGCAGCTACCCAGCGACGTTGCCGAAGAGGACGCCATCACGCAGGTCTCCTACCGGGAGGACACGGGGATGATCGGCGGAATGCCCAGACCGATGGGGATGCCGGTGGGCGGCATGTCGACGATGCCGACGAACTACATCTCCGGCGTCACGGCCCCGCAATACGGAATGCCGATCAGCGGCACGCCGATCGGACTGCCCGGCCCGCCGCACATACCCTTGGGAGGCCCCGCCGGGCTCCAGAGGCACGTGATCACGAATCACACGCGCGTGCAAATGCCACAGCCCACGAACCAGGTGAAAATCGACGTCAAGCAACAACCCGGCTTCAGCTATCCCAAGCCGGCCAACCACGTCAGCATTCGGGAGCAGACGTTCACCGGGCTGGGTACCCAACGGCAACCGTTGCTGGACAGGCTCCGGCTGATCCTGCCCGGCGCAGAGCCGGCCGGAACGTACGAAGTCGCGCCTCCGTACGACACGGGAGAGTGCAAATACTAGAAACGACTTTTACGAACTAATCACTGAACCGTCACGAAGCAACTACCCGCGACAATGGTCCGCATGCTCCGCTGCCTGGCAACCGAGGAGTTACTCCGCAAGAAGCGAGTTGCCCGCAGAATAGGGATGTTGGTGCTCATATACCTGGGTTCCGTTGCGGTCCTTCCGGCCGCCGAACCCGGGGTGCACTTCATGCATCACGGTGCGATGCCACCGGGAGCGATTGGCATGGAGCAACTCCAGCGGGGCGGACCATTGCCCGGGTACTTTCAGCCGGTCGAGATCAAGGCCCCTCCCGGGGCCTTGATTTCGCTGGCCACTTCCGGCGATTTCGGCGCCGCGCAGAAAGTGCCGTTGCGCGTGGGCTTCCTGATCGGGCAGGTGTACCGGCTGCGGGTGATGAACATCCCGCTGGCTCTCGGGATGGAGGTCTTTCCGACCATCGAAGTCATCGACCGGATCTACCCGCCGCCCGGAGAGCAACGCCGTTTCGCCATCCCCATCGAGTTGACCGACGAAGACCTCAAGCTGGCGCTGGGCGGCAAGTTCGTCACGCGGGTGATCTACCTGGAGGATCCGAACCAGGCGTTGCCGACCCGGGAGGATCCGCAGGCGCAGAACTGGTTCGAGGTCGGTCAGGGACAAGATCCTCTCGAGATGGCCGACGCCCTGGGACGCCCGGTGGCCATCCTGCGATTGGGCGCTCGACTTCCGGACGACGTTCGAGGCCCCGGTCCGCAATTCCTCTTCGGTTGCCCGCCGTTCGAAACCTTCGAACCCCCGGCGGCCGCGACCCCGGCAAGAGCGGCCTTTCCGGAGGAACCGCAGCCATGAGATACGCGGCTCCTGCCGAAACGGCCGACCAGCAATGGCCCGATGCCTGGCGGTTCTTCTTGATCGCGCTGTGTACGCTGATCTTCTGTTCGTGCCGCCATCATACTCCGCAGACGGGCTTGCCCTACGATGCATATCAGCCGTCAACCGCGGCCCTTCCGGCGGCGGCCTACACGGCCATGCCTGCACCGGCCGACCAGACCGAAGCCTGGGCGCCGCCGGGCATCCAAAGACCGTGGCCGCCGGAGGAATATCTCCGCGACGGCGGCGACCGCGGATTGCCCGCCGAAGTCGGAGACCAATGGGAAGTCCGCGGGCTGGAGTTGGAAGACACGATCGCCCATTACGACACGCTGGACGGACAGACCGTCGTGGAGCCGAGCAACCGGGTCCATATCTACAGCCCGCGCTTCGGCGCCGTGCGGAAGGTCGTCAGTCTCGTGGCCAACGAGCAGATGGACCTGGCGGCCGGCATGTACTTGCCCGAGAAACTCGTCGGCCCCACCACGACCCAACCGGTCGCCACCAGCACGCAGAACGTCCAGGCGGAACGTCAGATCGGCACCAAGTCGACCGTGGCCTTTCGCACCCGGCAAGGCGACGGCGTGCTTTCCAACGCGACGAAGCCGCGGGCGTTCCAGGATACCTTCCTCCCGTATGAAAACGTGAAGGTCATCCGCCAGGGCATCTTCGAGGGTACGGAGATGGCCTGGCTGGCACGCGGCGTCGACGCGGCCGTCACCTGGACCGCCGACCAGGCCGTGCAGGTGATCCTCGATCGCCAGAGCGCGATGGTGGCGAACAACGACCAGAGCCTGCAGTCGGTCTTCACGGTCAAGGAGCCTCCGGCCGATCCCAAGCTGCGGGTGGTCAAGGTGGCGTCGACGAAATTCGCCGAGCCGGGCGACGAGGTATCCTTCACGATCCGCTTCGACAACGTCGGCAACCAGTTGATCGGCAACGTGACGATCATCGACAACCTGACGACCCGCCTGGAATACGTCCCCGACAGCGCCGAGTGTACGCTCGACGCCGATTTCTTCACGCAGCCGAACGAGGGGGACTCGCTGGCGATCCGCTGCGAGCTTCGCGACCCGCTGCCGCCCGGCGAAGGCGGCATCCTCCGCTTCCGCTGCACGGTGCGGTAGCCGTTTTCGGCAGAAAGCGGCGTTCTTTCGGGTTGCCGGATTCCCTCGCATCGCGGATAATGGTATGATCTTGCGATAGTCGAGGATCAGCCATCATGCTCTCAGACACCCATCCCGAGGCGGAAAAGGTCCAGATCGAACTGATTCGGCAGATGAGTGTTGGCAGGCGGATGGCAATAATGCAGTCGATGACGGCGATGGCAATCAAGCTTTCCCGTCGTGCCATCGCCCGAGCCAACCCGGAACTGAGCCCTCGCGAAGTCGACCTGAAATGGGTCGAATTGCACTACGGCAAGGAACTGGCTGGCGGATTTCGCGAATGGTTGAGTCAGAGGTAGCTATGCAGTCTCCGTATGCGATTGCGGCCATGAGCCCGGTAGTGGAGCAACTGGAACGCATGGGGGTGCGGTATTACGTGGGCGGTTCGTTTGCCAGTTCCGCATACGGACATATGCGGACTACGCAAGACGTGGATCTGGTTGCGGATCTGGCCCAGCAACATGCCGTCCCGCTGGTCGATGCCTTGAAGGGTAGCTATTACGCAAGCCTTCCGGCAGTCTCCGATGCCATTGCCCGCAAGTCATGCTTCAATCTCATTCACAGTTCCACTTCTTTCAAAGTAGATGTTTTCGTGCTCAAGGATCGCGAGTACGACCGAGTAGCGATTCAGCGGATCAGCAAGAAGCCTTTTGGTGAGGAAGAATCTTCTCGACAGTTCTTCGTTGCGGCCCCCGAAGATATCGTGCTCAGCAAGCTGGAGTGGTATAGATTGGGCAATGAAGTCTCGGAAATGCAGTGGTGCGACGTGATCAAGGTGCTGACAGTCCAAAAAGATGTCATCGATCGATCGTATCTCCAGAAATGGGCGGCCGAACTGCGAATCGCGGATTTGCTGGAAAAGGCGTGGTCAGAGGTCGAGAGCATGTGACCCGCTGAGGTTGTAGAGCGACGTGACGGATCACGCAGTGCCAACACACAAGACCGCCGAATACCGCTGCCCGGATGAGGAATATCTGATTTCGCGGGCGGTTCACCTGGGGCGGCTGGCTCGTTTCTATCCGGGCTGCCGGCAGTGTCGGCACCGCGACGATACGGGCACGCTCTCGCAGAAGCAACTCCGGCGGCTGGCCGAAACGCGGCCGCGGGGATTGACGCCGCCGCTGTTTCACGAGGAAGGGGCCGGGGGCGTTCATGGAAACCAGTTCACCGCGGACGTGGCCAGAGATCTGGCCGCCGCTTTGGGCACCGTTTTGAGACGAGGACTTGCACGGGGCAACAACGCGCGCCCCGACGGCGCCACAGACGATCCCGCCGACGCCCCCGCGAATCGAACGCCCGTGGTGGTCCTCGGCAGTGACGGCCGGCCGATCGGTTGCGAACTCGTGGCGGCCGTGGGCGAAGGCGTTCGCTGGGCCGGATGCCACCTGGTCGACGCCGGTCCGGCATCCGCGCCGTGTCTCGCCTTGGCCGTCGACCACTTGAAAACCGACGGCGGAATCCTTCTGGGCAATACGGACGGCCGGCCCCACACGGCCAGCCTGAAGTTCTGGGCCGATGGACCACAACCGCTCTCGGCCGGCGGGTCGCTGGACGTGCTGGAGCGGGTTTATGCGGCGGGCGTCGACCGCCCGACCCGAACGTACGGATCGCTGCGGCGCTTCCAGGCCGACGTGCCCTATCTGGCGTGCCTATCCGAACGCTATCACGCGCTGCGACCGTTGTGCGTCGTGTTGCACACCACCTGCAATCCGTTGGTCGGATATCTCGACAGGCTCACCGGACCGGTCGCCTGCCGCATCGTACCCAGCCGAACCGACGCCGGTCGTCTGCCCGAGCTGGTACTCGCCGAACAGGCCCATCTCGGCGTGTGCATTGACGACGACGGCGAGCGGTGCCGGGTGCTGGACAACCTGGGCCGTCCGGTGTCGGACGAACGGCTGCTGTGGCTCGTCGTGCGGCACCTGTTGACCGAGAATCCACGCGCCGTCGTCGTGCTGGAGGCCGAGACTCCGCCGCAGGTTGCCCGGCGGATCGAGACGGCCGGCGGCCAAGTCGTTCGCAGCGGTGCTCGCCGGTCGGAAATGTTCGCGGCGATGCGGGAGCACGGGGCCCGATTCGGCGGCGGCCCGAGCGGACGATTCTGGTACGACTTCAACGGCACCCCGCTGCCCGACGCCCTGACGACCCTCACGCTGCTCCTGGTGCTGCTCAGCCAAAGCGACCGCCATTTCTCCGAGGTCCTCGACCGCGACGCGGGGACGCGGTAGAATCCGTAGGTCAGGGCTTGCCCTGACAAGATCGAATAACCGGCCCGGGAATCCGTCAGGGCAAGCCCTGACCTACAAGAGCGAAAGCAACCGCATCCTAGGAACTCCATCGATACCATGTCTGCACATTGGCTCGCCGAACGTACGCGATGTTTCGACGCCTCGGGCATCCGCAAGGTGTTCGACCTGGGCGCGAAGATGACCGACCCGATCAACCTCTCGATCGGGCAACCCGACTTCGACGTGCCCGAGCCGGTCAAGCAGGCGGCCATCGACGCCATCCGTAGCGGCAAGAACGGCTACGCCCTGACCCAGGGCATGCCCGTCCTGCGCGAAAAGCTCCAAGAGAAGATCGACCGGCAATACGGCCACGACGATCGCCGGGTGTTCGTCACCTCCGGCACCAGCGGCGGGCTGACGCTGGCCATGCTGGTGCTGCTGAATCCCGGCGAGGAGGCGATCGTCTTCGATCCGTATTTCGTGATGTACGACGCCTTGGCGGGCATCGCCGGGGCCAAGGTGGTTTACCTCGATACGTATCCCGATTTCCGCATCGATCTCAACCGCGTGGCCGACGCGATCACGCCGAAGACCAAGCTGATCGTCTTCAACAGCCCGGCCAACCCGACCGGTGCGGTGGCCTCGCGCGAAGAGGTCCGCGCCCTGGCCCAATTGGCGGCCGAGCGGAACGTGGTGCTGCTGAGCGACGAGATCTATCGCGAGTTCTGCTACGAGGGACCGCTGGTTTCGCCGGCCGAGTTCAACCCGCAGACGCTGGTGGTCGACGGTTTCAGCAAGAGTCACGGAATGCCCGGCTGGCGGCTGGGTTTCGCCCACGGGCCTTCGGCGATCATCCACGAGATGATCAAGCTGCAGCAGTACAGTTTTGTTTGTGCCCCGCACCCGTTCCAATGGGCCGGGGCGCTGGCCATGGACGTCGATATGACCGAACAGGTCGCGGCCTACCGTCGCAAGCGCGACCTGTTGGTGGCCGGCCTGGCCGACGATTACGAGATCGTCCGTCCCGGCGGGGCCTTCTACGCCTTCCCGAAGCTCCCCTGGGGTACCGGCATGGAGTTCGTCGGCCGGGCGATCGAGAACAACCTGCTGATCATCCCCGGCAACGTCTTCAGCCACCGCGACACCCATTTCCGCATTTCCTACGCGGCGTCGGACGCGACGATCGAGCGGGGGATCGAGGTGCTCGGGAAGCTGGCGCGGGAGAAGTAGACGTGTAGGCCGGAACCAGCGCAGCGCAGTTCCGGCATTTTGGTGCAGTTCCGGCACGTGGCTGCTTTCCACAGCAAATGCCGGAACTGCGCTGCGCTTGTTCCGGCCTACTTTGCTTGTTCCGGCCTACTTTGCTACTTTGCTCAGTTATCGTCCGCGCGGACGAGTTCCCGGCGATGGAGGATCGCCACGGCCACGGTCAACAGGCCGACCGTGGCGGCCAGCAGGATGAATATGTGTTGTCCGGCCGGGGCCGTCCTCTGGAAGAGTCCGCCCCAAATGCCCGGCAGGTTGTCCATCGGCAACCAACGGGCCAACATGCCGCGCAAGTGGTACTGCACGGTGAACTGGTTGATGATGGCCGGGATGAAGCCGACCAGCATCTCGAAGATGAGCGTGTAACCGACGGTGATCATCATCGCGCGCCGCAGGAACACGACGCCCAACAACACGTAAAGTGCCCCGTACGCCAGCGAGGAAAACAGGACCAGCACCGTCAGAACCGTCCAAAGCCGCAAGATGTTTCCCATGGGGGCGGCAAACAGCATGGAAACCGAGATCGCGAGCCAGGCGGCCAGCGCGGTCCAAACGACGGCCGCCAAATACTTGCCCAACAGCACCGAGCCCTTTCCTCCGGACCGGATCGCCAAATAGCTCCAGGTCCTGCCTTCCAGTTCCGCGTGAATTGCCGGTGTGGCCCAAAGCAGAAGGCCCATCAGGCAGACCACCTCGGGTATCAACACGAACAGGATGAAAGTCACCAGCGATGCGCTGAGCGACGGTCCTGCCTGATACTGGATCAGGGCCATCAGCGCGGGCGGAAAGCAGGCCAGGCCCAGCCAGAAGGCCAAGCGCACCGGCGTCAGTGCCCGACGGAATTCGAATCGAAACACGGCCAAAGTTGCCCGAACGTCCATCACGACCCTCCCCGGTGAATCCTCAAAAGCGAGCCGAACAACGTTTCCAGCGACTCGCCGGAGGAACGCAACTCGTGGATTCGGACGTTGGTGTCGTCGGTCCACTGCGGAAGCCGGGCGTAGACCGCGGCGGGGCTCCGCGTGGAGAGCACCAGGCCCTCGTCGCCGTCGGTGAAACGGACCGCCTGGACGAGTTCTTCTTCCACAGCCTGCCGGGCCAACCGGGCGGCACCCTGACAACGGATGTGGATTTCGGCGGGCACGTCGGCCAGCAGGGCGTGGACTTCCTCGGCCGATCCGGAGGCCAGCAGCCGTCCGCTGCAGATCATCAGGAATGAATCGGTGACCGCTTCGACTTCGTGCAGGATGTGGCTGGCCAGCAGCAGGCCCTTGCCGTCGCGCACCCACTGCCGGAGCACTTCGGTCATGGCGTGGCGTCCGAGGGGATCGAGGCCGTTGAACGGCTCGTCGAGGATCAGCAGCTCCGGTTCATGGGCCAAAGCCTGGGCCAATTTCGTTCGCTGCCGCATCCCGCGCGAGTAGCCGCCCATTCGGCGGCGCATGGCCTCGCTCAACCCGAGTTGATCCAGCGCCTGCCCGGCGCGCTTGGCGGCTTCCGCGCGGCCGTATCCGTTGAGTTCCAGCAGGTAGCGGACCCAATCGAAACCGGTCACGTCGTGGTAGAGCAGGTCCCGCTCGGGGCAGACGCCGATCCGCCGGAACATCTCGCGGTTGTTCCAAGGATCGCAGCCGAGCACGCTCAGCGAGCCCAAGGTGGGCCGAAGCTGTCCGGTGATCAGGTTCAAGAGCGTACTCTTTCCCGAGCCGTTCGGTCCGATCAGGCCGTAGGCATTCGCCGCCAGCGACATGGTGACGTCGTTGACGCCCATCACCGAGCCGTAGAGTTTGGTTACGTTTTCCAGATGAATCATCGCGTCACCCGCAAGGTCTCCGGCACGTCACATTCGCATGGGAGCCGACACCCGACGAAACAGCACGACCAGCGAGACGACCGTGATGGCCGCCAGCAAGGCCGCCCAGGGAAGGATCTGGTCGAAGTCGGGACTGGGGCCAAGGCCGAATACCCACTCCTGGACGATTCCCAACGTATGATACAGCGAAACCAGGGTCCATTTTCTATCCAACGTGCGTCCGGAGTCCAGCGCGGTCAACGAAAGCACGATGTAAGTCACCCAACCGACTGCCCAAACGGCAAACCAGGCGAAGCTGGCGTAGCGAGTTTCGGTCGTCAGCGAGGAGATGGCCAGCGCCAAGGTCGTGGTCGGAATCACCAGCACCGCCGACGCGGCCACGATCTTCAGAGGCAGGTCCCAAGTATGGGCCACCACGTTCAACTCCGGCGACAGCAACACGCCCAACAGGTACGACAGCAAGGCGGGAATCGTCGTGATCAACAGCACGTAGGCCCAAAGCGTCGCCAGTTTGCCGAAGATGTATTCGATCCGAGTCAGCGGACGGGAAAAATACAGAGTGAAAGCTCGCGATCGCACGTCCTGGGCAATCAGCGGCGGCGCGATCAAGCCCACCAGCAACACGATCAGCGTGCCTTGCGGATAGCGGAAAAACATCAGCAGCAGCCGCGCCCAGACGTCGTGCCGGGCCAGCGACGGATTGCCCAGGAACATTTCCCGGGCGGACTCGCCGGTCTGCCACGACCATGCGTAGAGGGGACCGACAATCCCGCGGCCGATTTCCGGATGCGCCACCATCTGCTCGAACGCGAAGAACCCCGCCCCCAGGTAGATCGCCGGCATCCAGGCCACCAGCATCAGCCGGCGCACCCATCGGGTGCGCCACGCCAACCGCATGCCCGTCTGGGTAATCACCCACCAGCGCCCCGCCTCGGGGACCAGGCGGCCTTCCCACGTCTGATAACCGAGGTCATGGATCGGCACGGGTTTCCCCCTTCACGGCGTCGAGGAAGATCTGTTCCAGCGAGTTCCGCGCCGGCGTGAATTCCCGGATCGCCACCTCGGCCTCGCGGGCCCAGTCCCAGACGCGCCCGGCCGACGAAGCATCGGCCCCCTCCAACGTCAACCCGCCGTCTTGCCCCTGCTGCACCCGAATCCCCTCCCGCTCGATCCGCTGAACCAACACGTCAGCCTTGCCCAACACGCGGACGTGAAACCTCGGCGAAGCGGGCCGGCTGAGAACCTCCAGGCTATCGACCACTTCAACGCGGCCTTGGGCCAGGATCACGACCGTGTCGCAGACCGACTGCACGTCGGGCAGAATGTGGGTCGAGAGGAGCACGCTCTTGCCCGACTTCTCCGCCAACACGCGAATCCGCCCCAGCATCGCCTGCCGCTCTTCGGGATCCAGGCCCGAGGTCGGCTCGTCGAGGATCAGGAACGGCGGGTCGTGGACGATCGCCTGGGCGAACTTCAACTTCTGCCGCATGCCGGTCGAATAGGTATCCACCTCGCGATACCGCTCCTGCTCGATCCCGCAGAAATCGAGGATCTCGTGGGCACGCCGCAAAGCCTCGAGCGACGGCAAACCGGACAGCCGGGCCGCAAAGCGGACCATCTCCACGCCGATCAGCCCGCCGATGTAGCAATCGTCCTCGGGCATGTACCCCACACGGCCGCGGATCGACCGGGCCTCCCGCTCCAGCCGGTAGCCGAGCACCTCGCCGGAGCCTTGCGTGATCCGGACCAGGCCCAACAGGACCTTGATCAGCGTGGTTTTTCCCGCCCCGTTGGGTCCCAGCAATCCGGTCACGCCCGGCCCGATCGTCAACGACACCTGATCCAGCGCGCGGAGCCGGCCGTAGTCCTTGGTGATCCCGTCCAGGCGAAGCAGCGTATCCACGCGAGCGTTCCGGTGCCGCTGGTTGTTCGAGAAGTCGATTTTGTCAGGGTACATGGACCCCCGACCTTTTGCAATGGCCGGCGTTTAGCGGGCGGGCTTGCCCGCCGTTCGACGCGCTGACAACTTCCGGTTGTCGAACGGCGGGCAAGCCCGCCCGCTAAACGTCTGACCAACCAGATCCCGTTTGCCGCAAGATCATGCAATCACAGCACTTATAGAAATTCGCGCTCGCCCATCGCGTGGCAGAGCCGATAGTGTCCCGCTGGCACGGCGCCGCAGCCGAGCATAGAATGGACGGCGTGTTGCAGAGGGGAATACAACGCCTGGAAGCTCGCCGGCGAGATCCGGGCACCAACCCAACGAAGGAGGCGCGCATGCAGCGGACCACCACGTCGGCAACGTGGAAGCCGGCAATCGTCGCAACATTGGCGATTCTTATCACGTCCGCTCTCCCGTCGCGGGCAACAGCCGTCTCACGCCAACTCGCCGACGCGCTGGCCGGTCCCATGGCCGGCGTCGAGGAGATCGTCTTCGCCGTGCGTGCGACCGGCGGGGACGGACACTGGTACGCCAATTTCGGCTATTGGGCCTCGGACGAAAATCGCATGATGTACGGCCCCGACGGCGGGCGGCTCTGCCGGCTGGATCTGCGAACCGGAGAGGTCCGAACCGTGCTCGACGATCCCGGCGGCGGTGTCCGCGATCCGCAAGTGCATTATGACGGAAACAAAATCCTCTTCTCGTATCGCCGGGCCGGATCGAAGTACTATCATCTCCATGAAATCAACGCCGACGGCTCCGGCCTGCGCCAACTGACCGACGGGCCGTACGACGATCTCGAGCCGATCTATCTGCCCGACGGCGAAATCATGTTCTGTTCCTCCCGCTGCAAACGCTGGGTGCAGTGCTGGCACACCCACGTGGCCATCCTGTATCGCTGCGACGCCGACGGGCAGAACGTCCGGGCCGTCTCGAGCAACGTGGAGCAGGACAACACGCCCTGGATGCTGCCCGACGGAAGAGTGCTCTACATGCGATGGGAATACGTCGACCGCAGCCGGGTCCGCTACCACCATCTCTGGACGAGCAATCCGGACGGGACCGCCTCGATGGTCTACTACGGCAACATGCACCCCGGCACCGTGATGCTCGACGCCAAGCCGATCCCCGGCGGCCAGAGCGTCGTGTCGATCTTCTCGCCCGGCCACGGCCGCAAGGAACACGCCGGGGCGGTGACCGTCGTCGATCCCAAGGCCGGACCGGACGCCCGCGGTCATGCCCGACCCATCGGCACCGGCTCGAACTACCGCGACCCTTACCCGTTCTCCGAGGATTGTTTCCTGGTGGCGGAAAATGCCGAGTTATTGCTCTTGGACGGGGCGGGCAACACCGAGGTGATCTACACGCTGCCGGCGGAGGACCGGAACCGGGGCTTCTGGTGCCACGAGCCGCGCCCGCTGCGGCCGCGAAGCCGCCAGCGCGTGATTCCCTCCCGGATCGACCCGGCCCAGAGCACCGGCCGGCTGATCCTGGCCGACGTCACGCACGGGCGCAACATGGCCGGGGTGCAACCGGCGGAAATCAAGAAGCTCCTGGTCATGGAGACCCTGCCGAAACCGATCAATCACTCCGGCACGATGGAGCCGACCAGCTTGGGCGGCACGTTCACGCTGCCGCGAATCCTCGGCACGGTCCCGGTCGAGCCGGACGGATCGGCGTATCTCGAGGTACCCGCCCTGCGGAGCCTGTTCTTCATCGCGTTGGACGAGAACGACATGTCGGTCAAGCGGATGCAGAGTTTCGTCAACGTGATGCCCGGCGAGACGACCAGTTGCGTCGGCTGCCACGAGAACCGGACCGACACGTCGCGTTCGCGCGTCAGCCCCACGCTCTTGGCATTGCAGCGCCGGCCGAGCAAGATCGAGCCCGTCGAAGACGTGCCCGACGTGCTCGACTTCCCGCGCGACGTGCAGCCGATCCTGGACGCGCACTGCGTGGAATGCCACGGCTATGCGCGGCGCGACGGCGGCGTTGTGCTGACCGGAGACCGCGGACCGATCTATTCGCACGCCTACGCCACCCTCATGACGCGCGGGCTGGTCAGCCACGGCCTTGACGCCGACGGCAATCGCCCGCCGCGAACCATCGGCACCTCGGCCACTCGATTGATGCAGTACCTCGACGGCAGCCACTACGACGTCGAACTGCCGGATCCGCAGCACAAGATGGTCCGCTTGTGGATCGAATCCGGGGCGCCTTATGCGGGAACCTATGCGGCGTTGGGCAGCGGGATGGTCGGCGTCCGCTTGCCCAACGATGTGCTCCAGCGACGCTGCGGGGGATGTCATGCCAAAGGACCGCCGGGCCACGAAGAATTACGGTGCAATCTCACCTGCCCGGAGAAGTCGCTGGTCCTGCTGGCACCGTTGTCGAAGGACGCGGGCGGATTCGGGCTGTGTACGAACTCGCCGGGAAACGGTCAATCGGCCGAGGTCTTCAAGAGTATGAGCGATCCGGACTTCCAGGACATGCTCGACGCGATCGAGGGCGCGAAAAGGCAACTCGAGGCGGCCGGGCGATTCGACATGCCCGACTTCCGCCCGCGCCGGGATTACGTCCGCGAGATGATACGCTTCGGCATCCTGCCCGAGGCGTTCGATCCGGCAACCGACCCGATTGACGTGTATGCAACCGACCGGGAGTACTGGAAATCGCTTTGGCACCAGCCGACCAGGTAGGTTCCCCTGTGCCCTGGTTCGGGGTATAATGAATTGTCGTGAAAAAACGTTTTGTGAAAAGGCCGTTTAGCGGGCGGGCTTGCCCGCCGTTTCGTTTGCGGCCAAAGGCTGCGTTATCCAGCCGCTCGCGTGTGGTGAACCACTCACACAAGAAAGGGGGCGAATAGGATTCGACCGGGCAGGTTGAAGTGTCAGTGGCGTGCCGTGGTTGGTCAGCAGGCCACGTTAAAAGCCGACCACACATTTCAATTGCCAAGCCTAGCTTTGCAATGGCCGCCTAGAACGGCGACCCCGGCTGAGGGCTTTTGCCGAAGAGGCCCGACTGCTGGTCACCAATTTCGGATCGTCCCGGGCCACGTTGGGCACGTTCGGGGCTAAAAAAGTTCCCAACTAGCGAGTCGGTCACCCCGTCGGTTGGGGGTCAGACGAGTGAAGCTTCAAATCATCCGACTACGCACGTAGAAGCTCTCACGGAAATGTCGCGGGACGCGGGTTCGATTCCCGCCGCCTCCACTTCAAGCCACTTGCGCCGCATGACGTAAGTGGCTTCTTCTTATTGTCGAGGACCCGTCATGGCACAGAAGAAAGCTCGAAGCGACACCCCGGCCGCCGTGCCCGCCGAAACCGAAATCGCGGCCCCCGAGCTGCCCTACCTCCCGCGCGATCCGCAGCATGACCGGCCGCAGATCGGGCTGATCGCCTGCGGAGGAATCACCAAGGATCACCTGAAGGCCTACCGCGCGGCCGGATATCGGGTGGCCGCGCTCTGCGATCCCGTGCTCGATCGGGCCCGGAAGCGACGGGCCGAGTTCTACCCCGAAGCGGACGTCTATCGCGATTACCGCGACGTGCTCGACCGCGACGATATCGAAGTGGTCGACCTGGCCGCCCATCCGCAACCCCGGGCGGCCATGATCGAAGCCTCGCTCTTGGCGGGAAAACACGTGCTCAGCCAAAAGCCGTTCGTGCTCGATCTGGATTTCGGCCAGCGGATGGTCGAACTGGCCGATCGGCAGGGCGTCCGACTGGCCGTGAACCAGAACGGCCGTTGGGCACCGCACTTCAGCTACATTCACCAGGCGATCCTCGCCGGGCTGCTCGGCGACGTGACGGCCGTACACTGCTCGGTCCACTGGGACCACAGTTGGGTCAAGGGCACCGAGTTCGAGAAGATCCGCCACCTGATCCTCTACGATTTCGCGATCCACTGGTTCGATATCGTGACGTGTTACCTAAGCGGTCGGGACCCGCAACGGGTTTACGCGTCGATCGCCCGGACTTCGAGCCAGGAAGTCGACCCGCCGCTGTTGGCCCAGGCGTTGATCGAGTACGAGGGTGCCCAGGCGTCGCTGGTCTTCGACGCCCACACGCCGTTGGGCACGGAGGACCGCACGTACGTGACCGGCAGCCGCGGCACGATCCGCAGCACGGGCACGGACCTGAAACATCAGACGGTCACCCTGTTCACGCCCGGCGGCCGCGCAGAGCCCAAGCTTCAAGGCTGCTGGTTCCCCGACGCCTTCCACGGCACGATGGGCGAGCTGCTTTCGGCGATCGAGGAAGACCGCGAGCCCTCGCACAGTGCCCGCAACAATCTAAAAAGTCTCGCCCTCTGTTTCGCCGCCATCGCCAGCGCCGAGCGCCACGAGCCGATCGTCCCGGGCACGGTGCGGA
>DATLAN010000345.1:0-8296 GCA_035527455.1 Thermoguttaceae bacterium | reverse complement strand
CGAGCCGGTCGCCCGGGCCGTCGAAGAAGGCAACCTGGTGGCGGCGTCGGTCCTGAGCGGCAACCGGAACTTCGAGGGCCGGGTGAATCCGCTGGTGAAGGCCAACTACCTGGCCAGCCCGCCGCTGGTGGTGGCTTACGCGATCGCCGGCACGCTCGACGTGGACCTGACGCGCGATCCGTTGGGCCACGGCGCCGACGGACGGCCGGTCTATCTCAGGGACGTGTGGCCCACGCCGGAAGAGATCCACGCGACGCTGGCCGAGGCGATCGAGCCCGAGATGTTCCGTGCCCGGTACGCCGATGTCTTTCGGGCCAACCCGAAGTGGAACGCGATGGCGGCGACCGTCGGCGAGTTGTTCCCCTGGGACGAGGGCAGCACGTACATCCAGGAGCCGCCGTTCCTGCTGGAGTTGGCCGCCGAGCCGGGACCGATCGAGCCGATTCGCGGCGCCCGGGTGCTGGCGGCGTTGGGCGATTCGGTCACCACGGATCATATCTCGCCGGCCGGTGCGATCGCCGCGTCGAGTCCGGCCGGGCAGTATCTGCAAGAGCATGGCGTTGTGCCCGCCGATTTCAACAGCTACGGATCGCGGCGGGGGAACGATTGCGTGATGACGCGCGGCACGCTGGCCAACATCCGCATCCGCAACCTGTTGGCCCCGGGAACCGAAGGCGGCGTCACCCGGCACCTGCCCGACGGTGAGCCGATGACCATCTACGAGGCCGCCATGAAGTATCGCGAGGAAGGCGTGCCGCTGGTCGTGCTGGCCGGCAGCGAATACGGCACCGGCAGCAGCCGCGACTGGGCCGCCAAAGGGACCCAACTGTTGGGCGTTCGCGCCGTGATCGCGTCGAGCTTCGAGCGGATCCACCGCAGCAACCTGGTCGGCATGGGCGTGCTGCCGCTGCAATTGGCGGAAGGCACTTCATGGCAATCGCTGGGCCTCTCGGGCGAAGAGACCCTCGACGTGCCCACGTTGAACGATCGGATCAAGCCCGGCGGCGAACTGACGGTCCAAGCCACGGCAGCCGACGGCCGTATCATCGAGTTTCGCGCGAAGATCCGCATCGACACGCCGGTGGAACTGGTCTACTATCGCAACGGCGGGATTCTCCAGACCGTATTGCGAAAGCTGGCCGGGTAGGGAGTGGGCACCAGTAGGTCAGGCTATGCCTGACAACGGAAAGAGCATGCGTTGACAATGCAAGAACCGCCCAACGCCGTAGGACGGACCTCCGGTCCGTCGCGACGGACTGGAAGTCCGTCCTACATCCGTCGTACCCCTCCCCGCCTCACCCTCGCGCACTATCCCGTACCACGACCCCCGGCTCGGCATGTTGCTGTCCGAGAAAGTGCGGCGCGGGAACGTCCTTCTTGGCCGGTTCGACGCTCCACTTGCCCCACAGCCGGTGGCGGCGCTGTTGCATGTCGACGATCACGATCAGGGCAACCGTCTCCTGGAGATCTTCGAGGATCTCGGCCGCCACCGGTTTCTGAAGCGCATCGCCGCGGATTTCGTAAACCGCCGCGGCCGACATGCCCGTCTCGATCTCTTCCTTCAGACACAACAACCCCGATTGGTCGGGCCGCCACGCCATCGGCCAACTCGGGTCGCTCAGCCAGGCACACTGGAAATCGGCACACAACCGGGGCCGCCGGCTGTAGATCCGGCAGCCGTCGGCACTCCGCCGAGGACAGAGAACGCCGGCCGGCTTGATGCCCGGGCCGACTTCGCCGGGGGGAATCCGCAGGTAGTTACAGCAGGCCGAGCACGCTTTGCAGTCGCGCACGCCATTCGATAGAGACACGTCTCGCAAAGCCATCGGCGTGGGTGGGTCGGTTGTGCCGGCTGAAACGGGCGTGAAAGAAACGCGGCAGATATTCGTCATATCGGAAGCATCGAAAAGACACCTTGAGGGGACTGCCCGCGGCCCTAATTCTTTACCCTGCCGGTAGTTACGGCTTTTTTTTGGGCAACGATAACGGTTGGGTCAAGGCAATGGGTCGTTCCGAATGCAAGGATAATGTGGGTGATGCGCGCGCGGGAAAAAAGAACCGCGGCCACTGGCAAACCCCCTCGCGCGTTAAGTAAACTAGAGAACCCAGGCAAATGCATCCATCCACCCACCTACCCACCCCTACCCGGACATCCACAAGGAGTTCCATTCATGTCGAAGTTCACAAGGCGTCGTTTTCTGGAGGACTCACTGTTGGCCGCGGCGGCGATGGCGGCCGCCCCTGCCACTCGGGCCTTCACCGCAGAGCCGCAGAGCACCAGCGCGAACGAACGATTGAGCGTGGCCGTGGTCGGCGTCAACGGCCGGGGTCGCAGCCACATCGGCGAGTTCGCCGGCCGCAGCGATACGGTCATCACCTACATCGTCGATCCCGACGAGAACCTCGGCATCGGCCACGCCAAGGGATTGTCCGAGAAGCAGGGCGTCGAGTGCAAATACGTCAAGGACCTGCGCGAGGCCTTCGACGACAAGTCGCTCGATATCGTCTCGATCGCCACCCCGAACCACTGGCACTCCCTGGCTTCCATCTGGGCGATGCAGGCGGGCAAGGACGTCTACGTCGAGAAGCCGGTCAGCCACAACGTCAGCGAAGGCCGGCGGATGGTGGAAACGGCCCGGAAGTACAAGAAAATCTGTCAAACCGGGACCCAGTGCCGTTCGATGGGCGGCTCGATCGACGCGATCAAGTACGTCCACGCCGGCAAGATCGGCGAGGTCAAGCTCGCCCGGGGATTGTGCTACAAGCGCCGCGGGTCGATCGGCGCCCCGGGCATCTTCGATCCGCCGCCGGGTGTCGACTACAACCTTTGGCAAGGCCCGGCTTCCGAGCGCCCGATCACGCGGCCGAAGTTCCATTACGATTGGCACTGGCAGTATCACTGGGGCAACGGCGACATGGGCAACCAGGGCCCGCACCAGATGGACCTGGCCCGATGGGGACTGCAAGCGGATCAACTCAGCGACCGCGTGATCAGCTACGGCGGCCGGCTGGGCTACGAGGACGCCGGCGACGTGGCCAACACCCAGGTGGCCATCCACCAGTGCGGCGAGAAGACGCTGGTGTTCGAGGTCCGCGGGCTGGAGACCGACGCGCTGCGGGGCGCCAAGATCGGCGTGATCTTCTACGGCAGCGAGGGCTACGTGGTGCTGACCAGCTACACGTCCGGCGCGGCTTTCGATCTTGCCGGCAACGTGGTCGAGAAGTTCGACGGCGGCGGCGACCACTTCGGCAACTTCGTCAAGGCGGTCCGCAGCCGCAATCACGAGGATCTCACGGCCGATATCCTCGAAGGACACCTCTCCGCCGCGTTGGCCCACACCGGCACGATCTCGTACCGTCTGGGCGAAGCGATCTCGTTGGCCGATCTGCAGAAGGAACTGGGCAACGTCAAGAGCAACGACGACTCCGTCGAGGCGTTGGAGCGGACGGTCGCCCACCTGGCCAAGAACGGCGTGGACCTTGCCAAGACGCCGATGGCTTTGGGACCGATGCTGACGATGGACCCCAAGACCGAGACGTTCCTCGGCAACGACCAGGCCAACGCCATGCTCACCCGCGACTACCGCAAGCCCTTCGTCGTGCCGCCGGCGGGCGAAGTCTGACCAAACAGTGAACCACGATAGCGAGCCGCGGGGCTTGTCCCCGCGCTGTCTTTCGCGAGCCGCGGGGTTCATCCCTGCGCTCTCCGGCGCGGAACTTCACGTCCGCGTGAAAGAGCGCGGGGACAAGCCCCGCGGCTCGCCTGTTTCTGTTTTCGGCGCCACTACTGATCCAACGGCACCAACCGGATATTGCGATACTCGATCGGCGCCCCTTCCGACTGCAAGCCGATCGGGCCGGAGACTTCGAGGACTTCGGTGGCTTCGTTCTGCACCAGGCCGTTGACCTTCAGCGTGAGATCGCCGCCCTGGACGATGATCTCGTAGTCGTTCCACTCGCCTTGCGGCTTCTCGTTGGTGGGATGGGCCGGCAGAGAAACAATGGGCAGACATTCCGGCAAGGGTGGCACGCCCTGAGCAGCGAAGGGCGTGAGAAACACGTCCAACACGCCCTTCGTTCCTCAGGGCGTGCCACCCGAGAGTTCTTCATGGGGCTCCACCCTCTGGTCGATCCACCGGGCCGCGGTATATTTGGATGAGTTGGATCTTGCCTTTCGGTCGGGAGGACCACGATGCCCATCTTCGGCAAAGGGAATCCGGTTTCCAGCGGCCCGAAACCACCGCCGGAGCCGCCGGGTGCCGGTTCAACGGACCCGGAGAAGCTGGCTCGGGAAATCGGCCGGCAGTTGCTCCGGGCCGCGCGGAAAAAGCGTGCGGGGCTGCTCTCGGCCAAATTCTGGTCCGACCAGTTGATGAACTGGGCCATGCGGGACCCGGCCTTCAAGGTCCAACTCTTCCGCTTCGTCGACGTCTTCCCGATGCTCGCCACGCCGCGGATGGTCCACGACTATCTGGTCGATTACCTCAGCCAGCCGGGCGTGACGCTGCCGTCGGGCATGGCCCTGGGGCTCAAGGCCGGGGGACTGGCCAAGGGGCTGATGAGCAGGACGATCGCCGGGCGGATCAGGGCGATGGCCGGGAACTTCATCGCCGGCACCGACGCCGTCTCGGCACTGCCGGTGCTCGAAAAGCTCTGGCAACAGGGCGTGGCCTTCAGCGTCGATCTGTTGGGCGAGGCGTGCCTCAGCGACGCGGAAGCCCGGGCGTATCAGGCCCGTTACCTCGACCTGGTCGAGACGCTCCCCCGCGAGACCCGCCGCTGGCAGCCGAATCCCCGCTTGGAGTCGGATCACCTGGGCCCGGTGCCGCGGACCAACGTGTCGATCAAGATGAGTTCGCTCTGCGCGCGGACCGACCCGATCGATTTCGACGGCACGATCGACCGGCTCTCCGACGCACTGCGGCCGATCCTGGTGTCGGCCAAGACGCACAACGTGCTGGTGAACTTCGACATGGAGCAGGCCGCGTTGAAGGATCTCACCCTGGTCCTGTTCGAGCGGTGTTGCGAAGAGGTCGAGTTCCCCGCCGGGATCGCGATACAATCCTACCTCCGCAGCGGCCGGCAGGACGCCGAACGTCTGATCGCCTGGGCAAAGCGGACCGGGCGGCAGGTGACCGTGCGGCTGATCAAGGGCGCCTATTGGGACTACGAAGTGATCCACGCCGAGCAGATGGGCTGGCCCGTGCCCGTGTGGACCGGGAAACACGACACCGACGCCTGCTTCGAGCGGATGGCCGAGCGGTTCGTCGCCGAGATGCCCCGCGAGCCGGACCAGGGCGGCGTGAAGCTTGCGCTGGGTTCGCACAACATCCGCTCGATCGCGCACACGCTGGCGATGCTCGCCAGGCACGGCCTGCCGCAGTCGGCCGTCGAGATCCAGATGCTCCACGGCATGTCGGACCAGTTGAAGGCGGCCGTGATGGAGCGCGGACTTCGGGCGCGCGAGTACGTGCCCGTCGGCGAGATGATTCCCGGCATGGCCTACCTGGTCCGCCGGCTGCTGGAGAACACGTCGAACCAGTCCTGGCTGCGAGCGGGTTTCTCGGACGCGGTGCCGGAGGAGGAGTTGCTGGCCTCGCCGCACGCGACCGGGGAGTCGGCCGAGGACACGACGCCCGCCAGCCCGGCGGCCCGGAACCCCGAACGCCACGCGCTCAGCCCGGCGGTCGAAGGGCTCGGAGACGGCCGGCCGCTGGCCAACGAGCTGACCCGCGATTTCGCCCAGCCGGACCAGCGGGCGGGCTTCGCCGAGAAGATCGCGGCGGTTGAAGTCCCGAGGATCGACGGCCGGATCACCGTCGAGCAGACCGAGCAAGCGGTCGCGCGTTCGGCCGCCGCGTTTCCGGCATGGCGCGACGCGGACCCGATCGAACGGGCGAAAACCCTCGTGACGGCCGCCGAACGGATGCGCCGCCGCCGCGACGAACTCTCCGGGGTGATGATCCGCGAGGCGGGCAAGACCTGGCGCGAGGCCGACGCTGATACGTGCGAGGCGATCGACTTCTGCGAATTCTACGCCCGCACGGCCGTCGGGCTGTTCCGCCCGCGGCGGCTGGGGCAGTTCGTCGGCGAGTTGAACCACCTCTGGCACGAGCCCCGCGGCGTGGTCGCCGTGATCAGCCCCTGGAACTTTCCGCTGGCGATCTGCGCCGGCATGACCACCGCGGCCTTGGCGACCGGCAACACGGCCATCGTCAAGCCGTCGACGCAAACCCGCGGCATCGCCCGGTTGATGTGCGAGATCCTTTGGGAGGCGGGCGTGCCGGCCGATGTCCTGCAGTTCCTGCCCGGCTCCGGCAGCGTGGTCGGCTCGACGTTGGTCCATCACCGCCGCGTGGCCATGATCGCGTTCACCGGCTCGAAAGAGGTCGGGCTCGATATCCTCCGGTCGGCGGGAAACACGCCCGAGGGCCAGAGCTTCGTCAAAAAAGTCGTCTGCGAAATGGGCGGCAAGAACGCGATCATCGTCGACGCATCGGCCGATCTGGACGAGGCCGTGCTGGGCGTGCGACAATCGGCCTTCGGCTACGGCGGCCAGAAGTGCTCGGCGTGCAGTCGGGCGGTGGTGCTCGACGCCGTTTACGAGGCGTTCCTCAGGCGGCTGATCGAGTCCACCCGTTCGCTGGTCATCGGCGATCCGATCGACCCGGCCACGGACCTCGGACCGGTGATCGACCGGAGTGCGGCGGAGAAGATCCGCGAGTATATCGAGATCGGCAAGGGCGAAGGGCGGCTGGAGTTGGCCTGCGAGGTGCCGCCCGGGCTGGAAGAGCGCGTGGGCAAGCCGTACGTCGGCCCGCACATCTTCTCCGGAATCCGCGAGGAACATCGCCTCGCCCGAGAGGAGATCTTCGGCCCGGTGCTCTCGGTGATGCGCGTGGCGGATTTCGACGAGGCGCTCGAGGTGGCCAACGCCACAACGTACAAGCTCACCGGCGGGGTGTTCAGCCGCAAGCCGTCGCACCTTCAGAAGGCGACCCGGGAGTTTCGCGTGGGCAATCTGTATCTCAACCGCGGGATCACCGGCGCGTTGGTCGGGCGTCAGCCGTTCGGCGGCTTCGGCCTCTCCGGCGGCGGCACCAAGGCGGGCGGGGCCGATTATCTACTGCACTTCGTCGAGCCCCGTTGCTGCACGGAGAACACCATGCGCCACGGTTTCGCCCCGGGCTTGGAGTGAGAGGCGTTGGCCCCGGGCACGGAATCCCGCCTTGACAAACCCCGTAGGACGGACCTCCGGTCCGTCGCGACGGACTGGAAGTCCGTCCTACATCCCACCTGTCGTCGCAAGTCTCTTCGCAGCAACACCTTAGTACGCTTTTGCACACTTTTTCGAAATTTCGGCTTTCCAGGAGCAACAATCCCCGGGGCGGCCAGAGATCGTTCGTGACGACCACGTTGATGTACTCTCTTGCCGGTCTTGCCCTTGGTGCTAGAAGGGAGGAGTATGCAGGGGGAAGTAGTCAAACCGGGGGCTGTCGTCGATTTCTTGCCCGGTAAGGCACCCGTGGATTGCCAGTAGGGCGAAGCCCAGGAGGATGCAGGCGCTCAGGAACAAGTACCCATACTCAGCCGCTTGTTTGTGTCTCCCCTCCGTTTCCCGCTGGTGTGTGACGGTCTTCTCTGCAGCGCGCTCATTATCGCGGTCAATTTTGGTGCACTTCTCGCAATACTGCTCCGCGGTCGTTCCCGAAATTGCGTTGAATCCCTCACACCATTGCCTCGCGAAGTCCAGCGTCACACTCCTCTTCGCGGGCGTCACATACGTCGCGCTACCAAATGCTTCGCGACCCTGGATTAAGACGTCATATAACCGTTCTTCTTCGTTTTCGGGGACGCTATCGGGGTGTGGCTGCGAAAGCGAATACGTGGCGTGTATCCACACGATGGTCCGCTCTTTCCAGATCTCTAAGAACTTCTCTTTCGCCCTCGAATAATCGTGCGGGACTTCGCCCTCGCGCTGCACGTATCGCTTCTGTTTGGGTTCCATCTGTGGCAACCTATGAAGTAATACTAGCCCTTAACCAAGCGAACCTGTCACGTTGATTGCATGAAGAAACTCGAAACCATCCGCGTTTTCCCGCGTCTAAAGGATATCGGAGTTAACCTTGGACCCAGGTACGTGGAGGATTTCGAGTGAGATAAAGCTGCCATATGGGAACGGGTGAATTTCACGTACGCGCGTACCGCTAGCGCAACCGCCTTGGGGCGGTTTTTCGAAACGGCTTGGGGCTTCGCGGCTTGTCGAGCACTTGCGATCTCTGTCGGCGTTGGTGGG
>DATLAN010000344.1:0-26137 GCA_035527455.1 Thermoguttaceae bacterium | reverse complement strand
CCGAAAACGTCGGCCCGCTGATGGCCGAGTTGCACCGGCAGTACCCCGACGACCGGGAGCGGTCGCTCTTCGCCAGCGTGGAACTCTCCCTGCGCCGGTTTTCGCCGGAGACGCGGGAGAAGATCCGCGTGTTGGCCGTGTTTCACGGGGGAGCGCACGCGGCTGTCTTCGGGATCATGCACCAACTCGATGCACAGGCAACACGCCGAGTGTTCGCGGAACTAATCCACGTCGGGTTGGGCGAGGACATGGGCTACGGGCATCTGCGGCTGGACCCGGCGCTGCCGGCGTATCTGCTGGGGCGGATGGACGCGGCCGAAGAAGAGCAGACCCGCGCCCGATGGGCTGACGCCATGCAGGGGCTGCTGGGGGTCCTGTACGAGCAAGCATTCAAGGACGCAGGACTGGCGGCCCGGCTTACGCTGCTGGAGCTTCCCAACCTGCTGGCCTTGCTCGACGCCTTGGCCCAGAAGGCGGCGGCCGAGGAGGTGGTCGACGTGGCCGACAGCGTGGAAACGCTGGTGGCCCCGCTGGGCCGGCCGCGGGCCTTGGCCCAGGTGGTCGCGGTGCGGGAAGCGGCCGCCAAGGGCTTGAGCGAGTGGAGTCACGCCCGGTTCCAGGCCGCCTCCAAAACGATCGACCGGCTGCTGGACGCGGGCGACCTGCCCTCGGCCCACACGGCGGCCCGGAAGCTGCTGAACGACAGCCTGGCCGCAGCGAGAAAGCCTTTTCCGGAAGCCGCATACGACACCGCCGCGGCGCATTGGCGCCTGGGGCGGGTGCTGAGAATGGGCGGAGCGGCCGGGGCTGCCCTGAAGCCCCTGACCGAGGCCCGGCGACGCTTCGAGACGCTGGCCGCCTCGGGCATCGCCGAGGCCGAGCGGATGGCCTCCGCCGCGATCACCGAGCAGGGCGACTGCCTCCGCGCCTTGGGCCGGCTCGACGAAGCGGCCGCGGCGTACGAAGAGGCCGGTGAGAGGTTCGGGAAGATCGGGGACGAGAGGAGCGCCGCCGTGGCGAAAGGCCAGCTCGGCACGGTCCGTATGAATCAAGGCCGTCATGCCGACGCCCTGGCGGCCTACGACGAGGCCAAAAAGACCTTCGAGGCCCTCGGCGAGCCCGGCACCGTGGCGGTGATCTGGCACCAGATCGGCATCGTTCACCGCGAGGCCGGGCAGTTCGACCAGGCCGAACGGGCCTATCGCCAGTCGCTGGCGATCAAAGTCCAGCGACAGGACACCGCGGGCGAAGCCTCCTCGCTGCTTGAGTTGGGTAACCTCTACGACGCCATGGGCCGGCTCGAGGAGGCGGTCGCCTTCTACCGCCAGGCCGCGGACAAGTACGTGGAACTGGGAGATATGGCCGACGAAGGTCGCACGCGGAACAACGCCGCCGATACGCTGATTAAGCTCGGCCGCCACGACGAGGCCCGCCGGGAAATCGAGCGGGCGATCGAGTGTAAGGAACCCTACGGCCATGCCGCCGAGCCGTGGAAGACTTGGGGCATTCTCTACGACCTGGAACAAGCCACGGGCCACCCGCAGGCCGCCGCCGAGGCCCGGGCCAAGGCCGTCCGAGCCTTCCTCGACTACCGCCGCGCCGGCGGAGAGAATCACTCGGGCCTCGGCCCGCAGTTATGCCGAATGGTTACTGACGCGATCGCGCAGAACCAGACGCAAGAGGGCGAAGCCGCCTTGACCCAATTGGCCACCCGGCCCGACCTGCCCCGATACGCCAAAGCCCTGATCCCCGCACTGCAAGCCGTCCTGGCCGGCAATCGCGATCCGGCCCTGGCCGACGACCCGAATCTCGACTACGACGACGCAGCCGAGCTGCTGCTGTTGCTGGAACGGGCCGGTTGACGTGTACGAGAAAGGACCGAGGGGATCGAAAGCGTCGAGACCCGGTTCCCGTCCTCCAGATCCACCACGCGGATCAGGTGATTGTTCGTGTCGGCCACGAACAGCTTCCCGTCGGCCGCCGTGATTCCGGCCGGCTCGTCGAACGTGGCCGGGTCGTCCGTTCGGCCGGGCTTGCCGGTCCCGACCAGCGTCCGCGTGGTGCCGTCGGCCGGATCGACGACCTTGATCTTGTTGTTGTACGTGTCGGCCACGTAGAGCCTGTCGCGATAATAGACCACGCCCAAGGGATGTTGCAGCCTCGCCTGCCGGGCGTCGCCGTCGACGTCGCCGAAGGTGAACAGCCGGGCCAAGGGCAAGTGGGCCGTGCCGACCACCGTCTTCACCTTGCCGCCGGGATCCAGCGGGACCGCCCGAATCGAGCTGCCTTCGCTGTCGGCCACGTAGAGCCACGTGCCGTCGGAGGCCAATCCGCTGGGCTGGGCGAAAGAAGAGAAACCGGTCTGATACGGCTCTCGCGGCGCCCGCAGGCCGTCGACGATGTCCTCGCGCCCGTTGCCGGCGTAGATCTCCAGGCTCGGCTCGTCCAGCCGCATCTTCCAGATCTGGTGCGATCCGGCCATGGCGATCAACAGGTCCCGCCGGTGGATGCACAGGGCCCAGGGGCTGCTCAACGCGGTCTGCAGCGGGTCGACCGATCGTCCGAACGGCGGCACCGTGCGGCGCTGCTCGCCCAGTCCGGCGACGGTCGTTACCTCGCGCTCGAGGAGGTCGACTTTGCGAATGAGATGGTTTTCCGTATCGGCCACGTAGAGGAACTGCCCGTCGAGCGCCATCCCCTGCGGCTGGTTGAACTGGGCCGTGTCGCAATCTCCGTCCGCACGGCCGGCCGTTCCCGCGCCGATGGTGCCCAGCAGCGAGCCGTCGAGTTGCACGACCACGATGCGGTTGTGATTGCTGTCGGCGATGTACAGCCGCCCGGTGGCTTCGTCGGCCAGGAGCTTGCCGGGGAATCGCAGCGGGGTCGGTTCGATGCGCCGGGCCTCCAGGTCGAACTGGATCGGCTCCGCCTTCAGCAGCCCCTTCTGCTTGTAGAAAGGGATCGCTTTCTTCATCACCTCGTCGAGTTCTTCGAAGGTGGTCTCGCCGCTGTTGCCCCAGACGGCGTAGCCCTGCGGATCGACGAGCACCAGCGTCGGCCACGACTGGATGCCGAACCGCCGCCAGAGGACCATCTCCGCGTCGTTGACCACCGGGTGTTCGATCTGGTAGCGGAGCACGGCGTCGGTGATGTTCTGGCTGTCTTTCTCGTTCTCGAACTTGGCCGAATGGACGCCGATCACGACGAGTTCCTTGGGATAGGCGCGTTCGAGCTTCTTCAACTCGGGCAGGACGTGCATGCAGTTGATGCAGCAGTAGGTCCAGAAGTCCAGCAGCACGAACCGGCCCCGCAGGTCGCTCAGCTCGATGGGCCCGGCCGTGTTGATCCACTTCAAGCCGTCGGGAAAGGGCAACACCTTCAACCGTTTGGGAAAGGGAGAGTCCGACATATCTTCCATCTCCGCGGCGCAGCCGGCCGCCGCTGTGAAACAAAGCAGCAAAGCCGCCGCGCCAATCCACCCTGCACACTTCGTCATGGGCTGTCCCCATTTTCGGGCGTTGATTGCCGGACGAGTACGGGTTCCTCTTCTCTGTTCACGACGCTCGAAGACGTGGAATCAGAGAAGAGGAACCCGTACTCGTCCGTGTCGTCAGCTTCGAAGGACCGGGAATTGAGGGCACGGAAATTACTGAAGAACCTGGAAAAAGGCCATCTTCCACTCGCCGCTTACGGTTCGAGTTATCACCAAGCCACATCAAGGAACTCTATACGGCATGCCGATCCGGGTCAAGCAGACCGCTTGAACTCTCTCGCCCGAATCCGTGCCGCGATTTGCACCGCGGCGAATTCTCCGCTATAGTAGCATTTGCATGATCTGCGGCAGTTCATGTCTCGCGTTGGACCCCAGAGGAGAAGCAAGCCAGAGGAGAAGCAAGATGGATGACACTCGCGTGTTGCACACGAGCGTGCTCGCCCGGTTCGGTGGGTCTCTTTCCAGAATAGCGGTGGAGTCTGTTTTCGTCGGCAGCATCTTCGCCGCGGTCGTCGTCATGTGCTTCGCCGCCATGGGTTCCCAAGTGGAAGCTGCCGGCGTCGCCGTGTCGGTGGTCGCGGACTCCTCGCCCGGCCTCGGCGCAACGCACGGGCTGAAGAAGATCGTCGCGGCCCTTCAGGCCAAGGGAATCGACGTGGATCGCCCCGACGCCGTATCCTCGGCCCAAGGCAAGATCGTGATCGTGGCCGGGTTGGCAACCGGTTCCGGGCCGGCCGCCGAGTTGGCCAAGGTCGGAAACGTACCCGTGCCCGATACGGCCGAAGCCCTGACGATTCGGCACATCGAACTCGACGACAAGCCGGCCCTGCTGGTTCTCGGCTGGGACGACCGCGGGCTGATGTACGCCGAGCTGGACGTAGCCGACCGGATCGGCTGGGCAACCGACGCCGAAAATCCCATCAGCGAAGTCCGCGACACGCTCGAAAAGCCGTACATGCCCGAGCGGGCCTTGTCGATCTACACCATGCACCAGAAGACGTTCGAGAGCTTCTTCTACGACGAAGAGTATTGGGCCCGTTACCTCGACATGCTGGCGGCGAACCGCTTCAACACGTTCGCGCTGCTGTTCGGCTACGAGAACTGGGGCTATTTCTCGCCGCCCTATCCGTACTTCTTCGACGTCGAAGGCTATCCGGACGTCCAAGTGGTCGGGCTGACCGCCGAGCAACAGCAGAAGAACCTCCGGGCGCTCAACCGGCTGATCGAGATGACGCACGATCGCGGGCTCAGCATCACGATCGGCATCTGGGACCACATCTATCGCGGCGGCGTGCAGGGGCCGACCGAGCTTGCCGGCAAGCCGACGCCGGGAATCGTCTGGGGCGTGACGGCCGAGAACCTCGTGCCCTACACCAAGGCGGCCCTGGCGAAGTTCCTCCAGGAGGTTCCCGACGTCGACGCCATCCAGTTCCGCATGCACGGCGAATCGGGACTGCGGCGCGACGAGATGGAGGGCTTCTGGACCGACGTCTACCGGATCATGAAGGAACACGGCGGCGACGTCCGCTTCGACGCCCGGGCGAAGAATTTTCCCGATTCGCTGATCGATCGGGCGTTGGAGATCGGCGTGCCCATCCGCATCTGCACGAAGTTCTGGATGGAGCAGATGGGCCTGCCGTTCCATCCCACGCACGTCCACCCGGCCAACCAGCACGACCGCCGCCACGGATACGCCGACATGCTCCGCTACCCGAAGCGCTACGACATGCACTGGCGGATCTGGAGCGGGGGCACCACGCGGGTGTTCCTCTGGGGCGATCCCGAGTACGTGCGGCGGATCGCTGCTTCGACGTTGATCTACCCGGGCGGCGGTTTCGAGATCACCGCCCCGATGGCCACCAAGATGCAGGACCAGCCGCACGAGCTGGAGCCGTTCGAGCTGCTCAGGCCGCAATACCAATACTACGACTGGGAATTCGAGCGGTACTGGCACTTCTTCCAGTGTTTCGGCCGGATCGGCTACAACCCCGAGACGCCGCCGGAGGTCTGGCGGCGGGAGTTCGAGCGGCGGTTCGGCCCGGCGGCGGCACCTTACGTGGAGCAGGCGTTGCACCGGGCCAGTTGGATTCTGCCCATGGCGGTCGCGTACTGCTATCCGTACAACCATTTCCCCACGACGCGCGGCTGGGTGGAGCGCCAGCGTCAGGAGGACCTGCCCGTCTACGCCCAATCGCTGCCCAGCGACACGCAGCAGTTCCTCAGCCCCGACGAAGCGGCCAGGAACATCCTCGAAGGGATCGACTCGGCGAAGAGGACGCCGTGGGAGTCGAGCGCCTGGTTCCAGCGGACGGCGAACGAAGTGCTCGAACTGGTCAGGCAGGCGGAGGGACTCATCGGCGAACATCGCAACAAGGAGTTCGACTCGACGATGGTCGACCTGAAGATGTTGGCGCATTTGGCGATGTATCACGCGTGGCGCGCCAAGGCCGGCGTGAATTGGGCCCTGTACAAGCGATCGAACGATCTCGCGGCGCTTGACAAAGCCATTCATTATGAAATGAGAGCGACGATTGCCTGGGACACCATGGTTGAAGCGGCCGGCGACGTCTATCACGACGACATCATGATGGGCCGCCGCGGCTCCGGTCTTTCCGGTCACTGGCAGGACGAGTTGGTCAAGTTGGAGGCCGGGGTGGAAAAGCTCCAAGAAGAGAGGGACAACTACCGTCGCGGTTCTGGAGAAAAAGTCCTTTGCGTCGCCCATGTGCCCGTGCGCAAAGTGGCGCCTGGAAAAGACCTCGTACTCCGCGCGACGGTCTCTGATTGGGAAGACCCGTTTCCCGAGGTGCACGTCGGACTCCGTTACCCCGACGGCGCGAGCAGTTACGTGCAGATGCAGCGGAAGGGCATGTTCGTTTACCGCGCGACGATCCCCGTTGAGAAGGTCACTTCGGGAATGAGCTACTTCATCGAGGCGGTTGTGCTGGACGGTCGGAAGGCGGCCTATCCGGCCGAGGCGCCCAAGAATCGCATCACCGTAGACGTTACCGACGATCATCGGGCCCCGATCGTGACCCACGAGCCCATCGCCACCGCGCCGGTAGGAAAGCCGCTGAAGGTATCCGCCGTTGTGCGAGATCCCTCCGGAGTGAAATGGGTTCGGCTCCGCTATCGCAGCGTCAATCAGTACGAGGACTATCGGACGCTCGAGATGGTGCCCGTCGGCGACGATCGCTACGAGGCCGTCGTGCCCGGCGAGCACGTCGTGCCCGAGTGGGACTTCATGTACCTGATCGAGGTCATGGACGTCCACGGCAACGGGCAGATTCATCCCGACCTGGAAAAGGAGATGCCCTACATCGTGGTCCATCTGCAACGCCAATAGCCGCTTGCGGCTTCGCCGCGTCTGAAAACAGTCGCAGCCATCCCATCAAAGCCCACGCGGTGGGTGGCACGCCCTGAGGAACGAAGGGCGTGGTGCGTCGGAGGAACACGCGGTGGGTGGCACGCCCTGAGGAACGAAGGGCGTGGTACGTCGGAAGAACACGCCCTTCGTTCCTCAGGGCGTGCCACCCCCAAGTTTACGGCAACGATGCCAAGAACCGTTTGGTGCTAACAAAGCCCGCGCGAGAAAGACCCATGACACGCATCCACACACGCCATCGAACGGCCTCATGTCCAACCGCGGCAATCCTGATCCTCCTGCTGCTCTCGGCCGCGCCGCTGATCGCCGCCGAGCGGACCAGGATCGTGCTGAGGGACAACTGGCACGTCAAACAGCTCGACAACGACCGGCCGGACGTCGCGGCCCTGACGCGCGAAGCCGCCCAGCCGGACGACTCCTGGCTGCCCGCCCGGATGCCCGAGCAGGTCCACGACGTGCTCCTGCGGCTGGGCAAGATCCCCGATCCCCGCGTGGGCAAGAACGCCGCGGAGTGTGCCTGGGTGGGCGAAAAGGATTGGGCCTACGCCTGCACCTTCCCCAGCCCGCCGCCGAACGACGGGCCCGTACTGCTGCACTTCGACGGGCTGGACACGTTGGCCGAGGTGTATCTCAGCGGCCGGCACGTCGGCCGCTTCGACAACATGTATCGCCAGTACGCCGTGGACGTGAAAGACAAGCTGGCCGCGGCCGGCAAGGACAACGTGTTGTTGATCGTCTTCACTTCGCCGTTGCGTGCCGTCCGCGAGGTCGAGGAAGCGCCGCACTTGAAAGGCGTCAGCAAGATGCACTACCTGCGAAAGTGCCACAGCGACTTCGGCTCCTATCTCGGCGCCAAGCCGCACTCGGCCAAAGTGGGCATCTTCCGCGACGTCTGGCTCGATCTGCCCGAGAAAGCGTGGATCGAAGACGTCTGGGTGCGCCCGGAACTCTCGGACGATGGCAGGCAGGCAACGATCCACCTGCGGGTCGAGACCGCCGGGACCGCCGAGGGCGTCCGTTCGGCGTCGGAGACGCCTCCCACAACCCGATGGGTGCTCTCGGACCCGGCGGGGGAGAAGATGGATGTAGGGCAGCACCCGACCATCGGCAATGCCCTGGCGGTGAACGTCGAACTGAGAGATCCGCAGCTCTGGTGGCCCCGCTCCCACGGCGAGCAACCGCTGTATCAATTCGACGTAACCCTCTCCGACCAAGACGGCCGGCTCGACACCCGCAGCGTGCGCTTCGGCATCCGCGACGTCAAGCCCGTGCTCACCGACCCCGAGACGGGCGAGAAACGATTCCGCTTCGACGTCAACGGCCAGCCCGTCTTCATGCGCGGGGCCGACCTGGCGCCGTTGGAAGGGCCGACCCACTGCTGGAACCACGATCGCGCGATGAAGCTGCTGGACCTGATGGAGCACGGCCGGATGAACGTGCTGCGAATTTGGGCCGAGGGCAACATCCCGCCGCAGTCCTTCTACGACGAGTGCGACCGCCGCGGGATCTTCATCTGGCAGGACTTCATGTTCGGCTACGGCATGCACCCCAGCGGCATCCCCGCGTTCGACGAGAACTGCCGGCTGGAGATCGAGGGCATGATCCGCCGGCTGCGGAACCATCCGTGCATCCTGCTGTGGGTCGGCGGCAACGAGAACCACATGGGCTGGGATTTCGGCCACGGCGGGATGCCCCAGATCGGCAACGAGCTGTTCGACAAGATCATGCCCCAGGCCGTCGCCCGGCTCGATCCCGACCGGCACTTCCATCCCAGTTCGCCCTACGGCGGCCGCGAGCCCAATTGGCCGCTCGAAGGCGACTGGCACGACTACAGCACGCTGAAGTTCAGCCCGCAGGCGTCGGTCCCGTTGTACGCCTCGGAAGTCGGCCGGGTGAGCGTCCCGTCGCTGAACAGTATGCGGCGGTTCATGAGCGAGGAGGAACTCTGGCCGGCCGGCTACGATCCGGCCATCACCACGCCGGGCAAAAAGGCCTGGCCGCCGATGTGGGAGTACCGTTCGATCGGCGGCGCGTGGGACAAGATCGGCCGGATCGAGCAATACTGCGAGCCGAAATCGGCCTACGACCTGATCCGCGTGCTCGGCTCGGCCCACGGCGACTATCTCCGCGACCGGGTGGAGCGCGAGCGCCGCGGCGTGCCCGACGGAACCCCCGACGGCAACCGCCGCTGCTGGGGCAACATGGTCTGGCGGCTGAACGACTCCTGGCCGATCATCTACTGGGCCGTGATCGACTACTACCTGGAGCCGAAGATCGCCTACTACTACCTCCGCCGCGCGTACGATCCGGTGCTGGTTTCCTTCGAGCGGACCAATGACCGGATTTCCGTCTGGGTCGTCAACGATTCGCCCGAGCCGGTCTCCGGGACGTTGACCGTTTCGAGAAGACGTTTCGACGGGGCCTCCCGCGGGCGGTTGGAGACCGAGGTGGAACTCGAGCCGGGCCAGTCCAAGCGCTGCCTGGACACGACCGATCTGGGCCCGATCTTCCTGCGGGACGAATTCCTGCACGCGACGTTCGCCGGCAGAGAGGTCACCTATCGGCTCTACGGCGAGCGTTACCTGCACCTGCCCCGGGCGAAGTTGACGGCGCGGGCCGCGGGCGACAGGATCGAACTGTCCACCGACGTGTTCGCCGCCCAGGTCGTACTCGAGATGGACGGCGTGACCGGCGCGGTGTTCGAAGACAACTTCTTCGACATGCCCCCGGGCCAGAAACGCACGCTCCGGATCATCGACCCCGCCGCCGGCCGACGCCTTACCGTCCGGGCGCTCAACGCCGAGCCGGTGCGGTTGGACACAAGCGGCGAATAGAGACGTGTAGGCCGGAACAAGCGCAGCGCAGTTCCGGCATTTGGGGCGCATATGATGTGGACTTGGCGCACAGGGGCGACATGACACGACTTGCCGGAACTGCGCTGCGCTTGTTCCGGCCTACTTCTACTAGAATCAGGAGCAAGATCATGCAACCTTCCGCCCGAAAGTCGAGAACCGGCCGAACGGTTTTGTTAACCGCAGTCCTGACGATCGCCGCCTTGGGAACCTGCCCCGCGCTTCTCGCCGACGAGTATCGCGTGTGGGAAAAGGTGGAAATCACGCTGAGTGCCGAGAACTCTTACGACAGCCCGTACACGGACGTCGAGGTCTGGGTCGATCTCGACGGGCCCGACTTCCGGAAGCGATGCTACGGATTCTGGGACGGCGAAAAGACCTTCCGCGTGCGGGTCTTGGCCACGGCCCCGGGCACGTGGCGTTGGACCAGCGGGGCCAATCGGGATGATCCGGGACTGGTCGGCAAGTCGGGCACCTTCACCGCCGCCGCGTGGACGGAAGCCGAAAGGGAAGAAAACCTCTGCCGGCGCGGAATGATCCGGGCCACGGGCAACGGCCATGCGTTCGAACAGGCCGACGGCACGCCGTTCTTTCTCGTCGGCGATACCTGGTGGCCGGTCTCCACGTTCCGCTACCGGTGGTACGACGACGACCGGCCGCGTCCGATCGGTCCCGAAGCCGGGTTGAAGGATTACGTGCGGTTCCGCAAGCAGCAAGGCTACAATTGCATCGCCATGATCGCCGCCTTCCCGAACTGGGCCAACGACGACAAACCGGCGACGCTGAAGACGGCCGAAGGGCTGGTGTTGCGTTCGGCGTGGCGTCAGGCCGGGACCGACAGCGCGAAGAACATGACCGACGAGGCCGGCCGCCGCCCGTTCCTGTTCCCCGGCAAGGTGCCCGGCTACGAGCAGTACTTCCCGGACCTCGACCGCATCAATCCGGCGTACTTCCACATCCTCGACAAGAAGATCGACTATCTCAACGCCCAGGGCTTCGTGCCGTTCATCGAGGTCGCCCGGCGCGATATCGGCCAGGGTTGGAAGAAGTACCATCGCTGGCCGGATTCCTACACGCGCTACATCCAATACGTCTGGAGCCGGTACCAGGCCAACATCTGTCTGCTCAGCCCGATCCATTTCGACACGCGGGGGAGCAGCATCCCGGCCGAGGACTGGAACCTGGCCGCGAACCGGGTGATCGAGAAGTACGGGCCGCCGCCGTTCGGGACCCCGGCCGGCACGAACTCGAACCCATCGTCGCTGGAGATGTACGGGCACGTGGACCGGGCCCGCTGGCTTTCGTTCCACCAGATCGGCAACCGGCGGACCCACGATGTGTACGCTTACCTGACCGAGATCTACAACGCCTCGCCGCCAGTGCCCGGCATCAACGGAGAGCCCTACTACGCCGGCATGCTGGACACGCCCGGCGGGACCGAGCTTTGCGCCCTGTATTGTCGTTCGGCCATGTACGGCAGCGTGCTTTCCGGCGGGCTGGGCGGCCACATTTACGGCGCCGGCGGCTGGAACGGGGGCCTCTGGAGCGGCGAGGTGGAAGAGGCCTCCGAGACGCCGATCTGGGAAGTGATCCGGTGGGAATCCGCCGATCAGATGCGGCACCTCAAAACGTTCGTGCTCTCTGAGGGGCGGCGATACCAGGACCTGGTGCCTCGGGTGGATCTGATCTCGCCCAACCAATCGGGCAAACCGGACAGTTGCGTCGGCTGGGCCTATTGCGCCCGTACGGCCGATGGGGGGCTCTTCCTGGTGTACTTCGAGAAGGAGTGTCCTCGGGCGGTCCTTTCGGGCGCGCTGCCTGAACGGGATTACGAGGCCCAGTGGTTCAACCCGCGGACGGGGGGGTGGATCGAGGCGGGCGGCGGGACGTTGAGGGCCGACGCGGCGGGAGAGATCCGCCTGCCGGCATTCCCGGACGGGGAAGCCCGGGCGGGCGCGGATTGGGCGTTGAAGCTCGTGTTGCCGGGCGCTGGAGACCTCACGGGGGGTGCGTAATAAGCGGAAAAACCCAGAGAAAATGCGCCGGCCCACCAATCCGAAGATTTTTTCTTTTCGCGAAACCTTGCCCCCTCTACGGGGTTCAATGGTTGGAGGTCTGGCCGGTAGGGTTATGCGCCCGTTGTTTCGAGGCGCGACCGGCCGTGACCTAATCGTCAAGTCAAGGAGATTGAGTATGTCTAAGCTGTGGTTCGCAATGGTATTTGGAATGGTGGTGGCGATCGTTGGTTCGGCCTACGCCCAGGACGCTCCCAAGAGGGAGAGACCCTCCCCCGAGCAGATCTTCAAGAAGCTGGACACGAATGCCGACGGCGCGCTGATCCTGTCAGAACTCGAGGCCAGCGACCGGCTGAAGGACAAGGCCAAAGAGATCTTCGCGCGATGGGACGCGGACAAGGACGGCAAGGTGACCTTGAAAGAGTTCACCGCGGCCTTCGGCAAGCACGGCGACGGCGAACACAAGAAGGGCGAACACAAGGATCGCAAGAAGGCCGGGTAATCAGCGCCCGTCCGGGACGCACCTTCTGCTTGACCCCCGCGGCCGGCCCCACCCGTTCGGCGGATGCTCCGCCGGAGGAGCCGAGAAGCGGCTGAAGGTCGAGAGAATCGCCAAGACAAGAGACCGCCGGAGTTCGCTCCGGCGGTCTTGTTTCTTTCCTGGGAATCCCGGTGCTCAAGAGCCGTTGGCGCTCCGAGAAGAAGCCTACTCGGGCTGTTGGGCCAGATAGGCGTTGAGCAGATCCGATTGGAGGTAGCCGGTCACGTAGAGGCCCGGGGACAGTTCCCAGATCCCGGCGTCTTCGGTCATCAGCCGGTTGTATAAGGGCCGCTGGCCCGGCGGGGGCCTGGTGAACGCGTACTCCATCACAGCGATCTCCATCTGCGTCGGCGCGATGATCAGCGGGGCGGGCAGCCCGGCGGGTATTTCTGCGGAGAACTCCACCCGGGGCATGTCGCGCAGGTACCACGGCAGCGGCCAGAAGCTATAGTCGGGACAGATCACTTGGACGTGCATGGCCTCTGCGTCCGGATGTACCGCGGCGATTTCTTTGATCTGTTGGACCAGCCGAAGAACGTCCTCGGTCGTATGGGCGTAAACGTAAGGGTTGTTCACATCGGCGTACTGCTCGAAGCTTGCTCGATGGGCCTGCCAGGCCAGATGTCCGGCGGCCGCGATCAGCAGCGCCGTCGTGATCCCCTTCCACACGTATCCCCGCGACAGACCGATAAGCACCGCCGCGCCCACTCCGGCCAGCAGGATCATGCCGTGCAGGAAGCCCAGGGCGCACCAGGGCGTCTTGTACGAGATGGCCGAGTAGACCGCGATCATGACGAGCGTGTAGATGGCCGCGAATCGCGCGAAGGGAACCGCGGCGGGCTTCATCCCCTTGCCCAAGGCGGCGGCGAGAAGCCCTACCAGCGCCAAAACGGCGATCGACGCTTCGGTCCAAAGGGGACCGTCTCCGCGCTGCCACCAAAACAGCAGGTGAAAGTAGTGATACCACGGCTGGTCGTGCCAACCGGCGCTGCCCTGGCCCGACGCGCGGTCGAAGTAGATCGAATACGCGGTGACCGAATCGACCACTCCCTGGGCGTGCGTGAAGAACGAGGAGAAGAACAGCGCCGAGACGCCTGCCGCCGCGATCAGCACGACGAGGACCGAGAGGACGCCCCGCACGCCCATCGTTTCTTTCAGGCCGCGGATCGTCAGCATCCGCCGCACCCCGGGTATGGTTGCCACGGCGGCCAGGCCCATCGCGAACAGGGGGATTACGCAGGTTTCCTTGCTGGCGTGCATCATGCCGATGCACAGGCCCAGCAGAACGAGCCATGCCCAGCGCCGGATGCGAGGCTCGTTCTCTTCGGCGGCGGCCTTCGCTCTCGAGCAACGCCAAAGGGCCGCCATCGCGCCGAAGGTGAAGCAAACCAGCAGCATCTCCTGGATGTAATACCGGCTGTAGAAGACCATCGCCGGCGAGACGGCCGTGAGCACCGCGGCCCAGACCGCCGCCGGGCGGCCCAACTCGTCCCGCAGCAGCCAAACCAGACCGACCAGCAGGATCCCGAAGATCGCCGGCAATAGACGCAGATGGGTCTCGGTGACTTGCGTGAGATCCTCCGCCGAGGCCAGTCGCGCGATCGGCAGGGTGAGGTCATTGAGGCTCGGACCGTGATGGTCCTCGGGATCGTACTCGTACTGGCCCCGTTCGAGCAGCCGGCCGAACTTCAGGGCCTGGTTGGCCTCGTCCCAGTGCATCGGCCGGTTGTCCAAGTCGACCAGCCTCAGCGCCGCCGCGCCGGCGGTGATCGCCAGCAGGACGGCTGCGAACGGGACCGCGCGTTTCATTTTGCCGGCCTGCCGTAGACCGCCACTTCGGTGTAGTGGTTCTCTTCGTCGTGGGTGTTGCCCTTGCTGTAACACCGCACGTACCGGCCTTCGACGCCCCGGCAATCGATCAGCTTGCCCTCGGAGGTCTCGACGTAGCCCATCTGCTCGGCGATCCCCAGGCCGGACGAATTGTCGTAGTCGTTGTTGAATACGGTCTTGGCGTTGAGGAAGTCGGGCTCGTCGCTGACCTGGACGATCACGTCGCGGTACACCCGGGCCTCGGCGTGGTTGTGCCAGATGAGCACGGCGTAGATGGTCGCCCGTTGGTCCAGGTCGATCTGAATCCACTGCGTGCCGGTGCGCAACTTGACGTAGCCGAAGTCGGTGGCTTCCTTGTCGTCGTCGGTCACCAGGTCGTACTCGCCGCTGGAGGGCGCCGGATCGCTGCCGGTGACCTTTTTGCCCCGGGCCAGGTTGACGGTGCCTTGGGGTGCGAGGAAGTCGGGGCGGGGTTTGCCCAGCGGTATCTCGACGTTCGGCTCGGCCTGCGGCTTGGGTGTGCCGCGGAAGGCCGGGGCCGGCAGGTCGATCTTGACCGGAGCCAGTTTCCAGACGGGAGGTTCATCGGGAGGCTCGGTTACCGTCTCAGGCGGCCTGGCCACAGCGATCGGGACTGTGGTACGCGGAGAATCTACGTCTACCTTCGGTCCCGATGGGCCGGGCGGCGGAGGCATGTAAATGAGCACGCCCGGCGGGAGGGACGTGGGCGTGGTGGTCGACGGGGGAGCGTAGATCAGACCGGGTGGCAGCACCATGCCGGGCGTGGTCGTCGACGGCGGCGCGTAGACGATCCCGGGCGGAAGACCGGGCGTGGTCGTCGAGGGCGATGCATAGACCATCCCCGGCGGCAGACCCGGCACGGTCGTCGAGGGGGAAGCATACACCAGGTGGGGCGTCTTTGTCGGCGCGGAGTTCGGCGAGACGTACACCAACTGGGGTCTCCCGGCCGAAGAAGCCTTCTCCTTGGCCGCGGCGGACTTTTGGGTCGGGGTGCCGGTCGGCTCGACCTTCGGGCAGCCCGCCAACAGGCCGATCATCGCCGCGATCAGGACCGACTGCACATATCGATTGTGCCTGAAACGCTTCACGAGTGTCTCTCCATTTCTTTGAGGCTTTTCGCGTCTTGCTTGGTAGCCATCTCGCTCCGCGAGATGAAGCTTCGTCTCGCGGAGCGAGACGGCTACTATCACGGCAACGGACGGTCAAAGTGCTGCCAGGGCGTCCTGGGCCCGTTGGCGAACCTGCTGGTTCGTCGCACGATCGAGGACCTTCTTCAGGGCCGCTCGCAGTTCGTCCTTGTCGCCATTCTCTATCGTTTCCACGATCCTTACGGTCGCAAGACCGGCTTCGTTCGCCAAAACGGGGTCGTCCAGCGCGGCAGTCGCCAGGGCCAACGCCTCCGGCGAGCCGACGCCCCCGAGGATGCCCAGGGCCAGCGACTTCTCTTCCGACCGCCTCGCCAAGCGCATCACGTCGGCCAGGATTTCCAGGTCGGCGGGCTTATCCTCCTGCGGGGAGGCGAGCTGGACCAGGCCGCGGACGGCCAGCACGTGGTATTGCAGCGTCGCGGCCGATTGGGCGATCATCAGCAGACGGTCCTTGGCGGCCGGGTCTTGCCAGATCGACAGCATCCGCATGGCCTCGTCGCGCACCATCCCGCCGTCATCTTCCGAGTGGGCCACGATGGTCTCCAGGGCGCTGGCCCCGCCGGCCCGCGCCAAGGCGCGCAGCAAGGCGGCACGCGACGCCGGGTCGGCGCTGCCCAAGCCGGCGATGATCGGTTCGGCGCAGGCCTCCCCGCCGCGGCTGACGATCACCAGCAGCGCCAACTCGGCCTTTCGGCGCTCGGTCTCGTCCTCGGCCGTCTTCAGCAGGTCGACGATCTCCGCGGTCTGATTCTCGTCGGCCAGGTATCGAATCGCATCCAGCGCCGCCAGTCGTACGTCCAGGTTCGGGTCCCGGGCACATTGCAGCACGGTGGGCAGGTTTTCGGTCGCGTTGCGGGCGGCCAGCACTCCCAGCAGCGTCGCCCGGGCTTTCGGCCCACCCTCGGCGATGGCCGTGAGGATGGCCGCGTTGACCTCTTCGCCGCGGAGCCGAATCAGGCTTTGCCGGGCGGCGTCCTGTTCGAGATCCGAGGGAGCGGCCGTCTGAACCAGCAGCGGCACGTCGGCCTCGCTTCCCAGCGCCCCCAACGCCCGAAGTGCCGCAGCGCGGACTCGGTCCTTGGGGCTGTTGAGCACGTCCAGGATCGCCGGCCGGGCGACCTTGTCCCTGCGATCGCCCAAGGCGTCGAGCAGACCCACCTGGGCCTCGGCCGGCAACTTCGGCAGCAGTTCGGCGAAGCGCGTGGTGGCCGCTGCGCCCGGCATTTCCTCGCGGATTTGCTGGAACCCGAGCGTCCGCATGTCCGCGTCGTCGCCGGTCACCAGGTCGACGACCATCTGGAGGAGCGCCTCGTTGACGTCGTCATCTTGCGCCCGCGACGCAACGGCCGGCAGAAACAAGAGACCCGCGAGACCCAAGAGCAAGCAACGGGGCGCAGTCTGATTATTCCAAATCCTCTTCAACGGTTTTCTCCTGCTGGTTTATTCGGCGTGGGGCTCGTTCCTCGACCCACCCTACGGTCTATTCGGCGTGGGGCTCGTTCCTCGACCCACCCTACAGTCCAACTAATTCTTGCCCGTGGCGGCCAACATCCCCCGCATCGCCGCGAGGCGGACGTGCTTGGGCTGGTCGGCGGCGCTGAGCGTCTTGTAGATCATCATGGCCTCGGCCTTGTTGCCGGCGGCCAGCATTCGTTCGGCGCACGTCAGGCAGGCGTCGGCCGCGGCCGGGCGGAGTCCCTCGGGGGCGCTTTTCTGGAAATCGCCCAGGGCTTTGGCCGCTTCGGAAGTGCCGATCGAACCCAAAGCGGCCGCCGCGGCACTGGCGATCTCGGCATCGGAATCGGCCAGCAAGGCGGTCAGGGCACCCGTGGCGTCGGCGTCGCGCAGAACTCCCAGCGAGTTGATCACGCCGACCTTCTGCAGCCCGCCGACCTTCGCCAGCGCGTCGCGGAGCGCCTTGGCCGCGGCATCGCCTCCCATGCGTTCCAACGCGTAGCGGCCCATGTGCGAGAGCTTCTCGTCGGGCAGAAGGGCCGCCAAGGCGGGCACCGAGTCGGCCGACCCGATCAGGCTGAGTTGACGGCAGACGAAGTCCTTGGCCGCCCGGGTGGCATCGCTGCCGAGCACGCCGGCCAGTTTGGCTTCGAGGGCCTTTTGCGCCGCGGCGTCACCGTGCGAGGCGGCCACCGCCTGGTCGATCGGGTTCAAGACGGCTCGATCCGTCCCCCAGTCATAGGCCTTCAATTCTTCCATGGCCTTGTCCAAGGCTTCGTCAGCCGACGCAACCTGCACCAGACCGAGCAACGCGACTGCTACCAGCAGGCCGACGATCATGCGAAACTTGTTACCCATTTCTTTTCGCTCCTTTCGATTGAAAATTACATTCAGAGGAAAACTCTCACTCATTAGGATGTCGTTATCGATCCTATTCTACCAAGAATGTCGAGAACTTGCGAACCGGCACCGTGCCGGCTCGCGTTGCATCGGGACATCAAAGCCTCCAGGGCTCGCGCATCGGGCGCCAGGTCATCCGGTTGGCTTCCTCGTCGCCGGGGAACTCCTCCTTGACCGGGTCCCACTTCAGCGGGCGGTTCAACTCGTAGCAGATATTGCCGAGATGGCAAACGGTGGCCACGCGATGGGCCCATCCCACGTCGCGGAAGGGCTTCTCTCGCGTCTTGATGCAGTGGAGCACGTCGCCCGGCAGTCCGCCATCGCCCCGGTAGTCCCGTTCGAGCAGGTGGGTCGGCGGTTGCCAGGTGAGTCCCGGCACGTTGCCCTCGGCCGCCTCGTACTTCGGCCCGCCGCCGCCGACGACCATCTCGATCCCGCACGCGAACTTGTAGGTAAGGTACTGGTGCTCCTTTCCGTCGGGCGGGAAGATCTCGGTGGGTCCGGTTTCGTCGAGGCCCAGGGCGAACATGGCCCCGCCGAACTTGTGGCCGCCCCAGTCGGTCATCATGCCGCCGGAATAGTCGCGCCAGGTGCGGAACCCCTTGCCGCCGAGCCCGTAGGCCCTGCCGCATCGGAACGCATTGTACGGTGCCCACGGGGCGGGACCCAGCCACAGGTCCCAGTCGAGATCGTCGGGGATCGGCTCCTCCGGCAGGTTGCAGTCCCGCGGCGGGCCGCCCGGGTCGCAGTAGCACTTGTGGATCTGGCCGAGTTCGCCGCTTTGGACCTGTCGGGCGAGCTTGCCGTAGTCGCCCAGCACCCGCTGGCTGCCGCTGGAGCAGATCCGCCCGTAGCGCCGCGCCACGTCGACCATCGCCCGGCCTTCCTTGATCGTCAACGACAGTGGCTTCTCGGTGAAAACGTCCTTGCCGCTCTTCATGGCCGCGATGCTGACCAACGCGTGCCAATGGTCGGGCGTGCCGATGACCACGGCGTCGATGTCGTCGCGGGCCACGACCTCGCGGAAGTCGGTGTACATGTCGCAATCGTTGTTGCCGTATCGGTTATCGACGTCTCGTTTGATCCCCTCTTGGCGGCTCTTGTAGACGTCGCAGACCGCCAGGACCTGGACTTCGTCGTGGCCCATGAAGGCCCGCAGGTCGCCGGAGCCTCGTCCGCCCATGCCGATGCCGGCCATGGTGATTCGCTCGCTGGCGGCGGGACGGTCGTCGGCGCCCAGGGCCGAGGACGCAACGAGGTAAGGCACCCCGACGGCCGCGGCTGCCTTGAGCAGGTTGCGCCGGTTGAAACGCTGCCGGTCGTGTTGCATGATTTCGGTTCTCCTGATGCGATGGTTGGTTCGGAACCCGGCCCGCCCCAAGGCGGTTTCCGAGAGGGTATCAGATAAGTCTCCACGGTTCGCGGTGGGCGCGGGAGAGCATCCGCGAGGCCTGCTCGTCGCCGACGAAGTCCTCCTGGACCGGGTCCCAGACGAGCTTGCGTCCGCAGCGGATGGCGATGTCGGAGACGTGGCTGACGATGTCGGAGTGGACCGCGTCTTCGATATTGCTGACCGGGTCCTGACGGGTCTTGACCGCTTCGAGGAAGTTGCCGCCGTGGTTGCCGCTTTGGACCAGGTGGACGTCGTCCGCGCCGAGCTTGATCTCCAGCAGCGACGGCGGGTCGGCCTTGATCCCGCCGCGGGAGATGCCCACCCAGCCTTCGGTGCCCTTGAACTCGGTGTAGTCTCCGCCCGGGCGAAACTTCATCGTCACGCCGTTCTGGAAGCGGATATCGACGTCCCACTTCATGACCACGTTGTTGCGGCCCTGGGTGGGAATCGTGGCCGTGCCCTCGATTTCCCAGCGGCCGGCCTTGTGCGTGTCGTAGCCCCAGACGAGGATGTCCAGCGGATGGGCGCCCCAGCCGGCGATGAAGCCGATGGCGTATTCGTAGTCGTGCCACCACCCTCCGCCGCCGGTGGATTGTCCGCAATAGGGCCGCCACGGCGCGGGGCCGAGCCACATGTCGTAATCCAGATTTTCCGGCACCGGCTGCGGGGCGGTCGACCCGCCCGGGTTGCTGTCCGGGGCGACGACCAGGATCTCCTTGACCTCGCCGATCTTGCCGCTGCGGACCAGTTCGCAGCCGAAGCGGCAATGGGCACTGGAGCGTTGTTGCGTGCCGTACTGGAACATCCGTCCGTAGCGCCGCACCACGTCGCGGCAGACCAGGTCGTCTCGCAGACATATGCTCAGGGGCTTTTCCGTGTACGTGTCCTTGCCGGCCCTGGCGGCGGCCACCGTGTGATGGACGTGCCAGCAGTCGGTCGTGGCGATGCAGACGGCGTCGAGATCGTCGCGGGCGAGCATCTCGCGGAAGTCGGCGTAGGCCGTGCCGCCGGTCTGTTGGGCCCAGCGTTCGCGGCGGTCCTTCCACGCGTCGCTGAAGGCGATCGGCTGGCCGCCGGCTCCGATGAGCCCGCGAAACACGCCGCTTCCCCGGCCGCCGCAGCCGATCAGGCCGATGGTGACCCGTTCGCTGGCCGGCGCCGTTCCCGGGGCGCCCAACGCGGTGGAAGTAATCACGTAAGGAGCGGCCACCAACGCACCGCCCGCCGCGGCCGCCTGCCGCAGCAACCGCCGACGTGTGATCGACGCCTTGTGGATCATCGTGGGTTTCTCCTGTCCTCGAGAGTGTTCGTTCGATTCGGTTAGTACGACGGGTATCAAAGCTGCCAAGGTTCCCGGATCGTTCGGGCCAGCTTGCGGTCGGCCATCGGATCGTCGATGAACTGCTCCTTGGCCGGGTCGAATCTCAACTTCCGGCCGAGTTGAACACAGATGTTCGCGATTTGGCAGGTGGCGTTGGCCCGATGGGCGCCTTCGGCCGGGGCGATGGGCCGTTTGCGCGACTTGACGCAGTCGAGGAAATTCCGCACGTGGTTGTTCTGCGGATAGCCCTTGCCGAACTGCAATCCCTCCAGCAGTGACTTCGGCTCGGCTTCCATGTTGCCGTCGTCGTCGACGTAGACCATCCCTTCACTGCCCACGAAACGGACGTGCAAGGGCCACTTGCCGTTCTCGAAGACCAGCTTCACTCCGTTGGCGTATCGGCCGATGACGGTGCCCTCGGCCAATTCGAACTCGACCGGCGTGGCGTCGTCGGCGTTGTTGGCCCACTGGCAGAGATCGGCCGTGTGGCTGCCCCATTCGGTGAGCATGCCGCCGGAAAAGTCCATGTGGGCCATCCAGAATCCGCGCGAGACGTACGTGGCGTTGTAGGGGCGCCAGGCCGCCGGCCCCAGCCACATGTTCCAGTCGAGGACTTCACGCGGCGGTTCCGGCTGGGCGGGCAACGTGGCGTAGGGGTGATACTTGAACCACTCGGGCGGCGCTTTCTCCGCATAGACCGTTTTCAACTCGCCCAGCTTTCCACTCTGGGCCAGTTCGACCGCATAGCGGAACCGAGGCACGCTGCGGCGCTGGGTGCCGCACTGGAAGATCGTTCCGTAGCGCTCCATCGTGTCGCACAGCGCCCGGCCTTCGGTCACGGCGACCGACATCGGTTTCTCGCAGTAGATGTCCTTGCCGGCCTTGGCCGCCAGGATGGACGCGCAGGTGTGCCAGTTGTCGCCGGTGGCGACCAGCACGGCGTCGATGTCGTCGCGGGCGAGCAGATCGCGCAGATCGATGTAGGTCTGGCAGTCCTCGTTGCCGTACTTGCGATCCACGGCGGCCTTTCCCCCGTTGCGGCGGTCGGCCTTGACGTCGCAGATGGCGATCATTTGCACGTCGTCGTTTGCCATCAGGGCGCCCATGTCGCTTTGCCCTCGGCCGCCCAACCCGATCGCCCCCATGGTGATCCGCTCGCTGGCCGCGGGCCGGCCTTGCAGGCCGAGGGCCGTGGACGTGATGACGTAAGGTGCTGCCACGGCAGTACTTGCGCCGCGCAGAAAGGTTCGCCGGGTCAATCGGCTATGGATCATCGGAATTCTCCTGTGGTTCGTGTCCTGCTGGATTGTATCATATTTCCCGGTCATGTTCGCCCGGTGCAATCCCCCGATTCTAACCGAAGCCGATTCTCGACTCAAATTCTCCAGGGCTCGCGCATCGCCCGAAATCGCAGGCGGTTGGCCTCGTCGTCTCCGAGGAACTCTTCTTTCGCCGGGTCCCATTTCAGTGCCCGACCGGTCCAATGGGCGATACAACCCAGGTGCGCTACGATCGTGGAGCGGCAGCCGATCGCCACGTCGCAGGCCGGCTCCCGGCGCGTCTTGATGCAATCCAACCAGTTCTGGTGGTGACCGCCCACCGGATGCGACCCGTCGGGCTGACCGGCCGGTTCTTCGAGGATCTCCCGGGGATAACCGGTCAGGTATCCCTGGCGGCCGACGTGGATCCAGCCCTTCTCGCCTACGTAAAGCGCCCCGAAGTTCTGCAGACGCGTGTTGACGTCCCAGCCCTCGGGCACGAAGTGTTCCCGCGGGTCCAGTTTCCAGTTGACCACCTGCAACAACGTGCCGTCGGCATACTTGTAGGTCAGCGCCGGATACTCTCCGGTCCCGGGCGGAACGATCTCGACCGGGCCGCTTTCGTCCATGCCCAGCGCCCATTGAACGACGTCGAAGGAGTGGACGGCGTTGCTGGTCAAATTGCCGCCGCCGAAATCGCGGCAGAAATGCCACGGCACCACGTGCGGAGGCCGGCCGTAGATGTGAAAGCGGCCGTTGAACCGGCGCCAAGGAGCCGGCCCGAGCCAGAGATTCCAGTCCAGCCCGTCCGGCACCGGTTGGCCGGGCAGGTCCACGTCGCTGTTTGTCCCGGGGAAGGCGATGTAGACGATCTTGACCTTCCCGATCGCCCCGTTGAGCACCAGCCGGCTGGCCTTGATGAACTCGGGCGTGGACCGCTGCTGCAGGCCGCTCTGCACAACGCGGCCGTAGCGCCGCGCCGTCTCGACCATGGCCCGTGCCTCGCGGATGGTCTTGGAGATCGGCTTCTCGCAGTAGACGTCCTTGCCCGCCTTGGCCGCCATCACCGTGGCCGGCCCGTGCCAGTTGTCGCCGGTGGCGACGACCACGGCGTCGATGTCGCCGCGACGGAGCAGTTCGCGCAGATCGTTGTAGGCGTCGCATCCGCGATAGGTTCCGCCGGTCGTCCGGGCGGCGTAGGCCTGTTCGACCGTGGTCTTGGCGTCTTCACGGCGCCAGCGGTCGACGTCGCAAACGGCCAGCACCTGGGCGTCGGGATGTTGCGAGCAGATTCTCACGTGGCCGCGCCCCATCATGCCCACGCCGATGAAACCGAGCGCGATGCGATTGCTCGGCGCGACCGCGCCGTCTTGGCCCAGCGCCCGCGACGGAACCACCAGCGGCACCGCGAAGGTTCCGGCCGCCGCCGCAGCGTGTTTGAGGAACTCGCGCCGATTGTGGCGTGGGTCGGTTGCTCGTTTCATACCGTTTCCTCCTTCCAGCGACCCCTCAGTAGCCGTCTCGCTCCGCGAGACGAAGCCTCGTCTCGCGGAGCGAGACGGCTACTATTCTTCAACTCGGTCTAAAACTGCCACGGCTCGCGTACGGCCCGCGTAAGTATCCGCGAGGCCTCTGCGTCGCCGAGGATTACTTCCTTCGTCGGGTCCCACGCGATCTTCCGGCCCGTGCGGATGGCGATGTCGCCGAGGTGGCTGATGACGTCGCTGCGCACGGCGTCGTCGATATGGCTGACGGGCGTTTGGCGGGTGCGGACGCACTCGATGAAGTTCCGCTCCTGCCCGCGGCTGATCGGCAGGCGAACGTCGTCGGGTCCCAAAGGCGCAGCGGCCAGCGACACCGGCTCGCACATCATGTTCGCATAGTAGATCGCGATCCACCCTTCGCTGCCGATCAGTTGCGCGTAGTTACCCAACTTGGCAAGCTGCGGCGGTTCCTCTTTCGGCACACCGCTGGCCCAATACGTCATCGTGATGCCGCCCGCGAACCGGAGGCGTACGTCCCAATCCCGCACGGCGTCGTTGCAGCCCTGGGTGTCGATCAAGCCGGTTCCCTCGACTTCCCAGTTGCCGGCCAGGTGGGTGTCGAAGGCCCATTGCAGCAGATCCAGCGGATGGGCCCCCCAGCCGGCGATGAAACCCAGCGCATAGTCGCGAACGTGGTACCAGCTCGGGCCATTGTTTGGGCAGCCCGAATAGGGCCGCCAAGGCGCCGGGCCGAGCCACAGGTCGTAATCGAGGCCGTCGGGCACGGGCTTGGCCTCGCGCGAACCGCCGCGGACGCTGTTGGGCGACTTGACGCGGATCTCGCGGATTTCGCCGATCCGCCCGTTGCGAACCAGTTCGCAGCCCAACCGGCAGGCGTCGACCGCCCGGGCTTCCGTGCCGTACTGGAACACGCGATCATAGCGCCGGATCGCTTCCCGGCAGGCCTGATCCTCGGCGACGCTGATTCCCAGCGGCTTCTCGGTACAGACGTCCTTGCCCGCCCTGGCCGCCGCGATGGTCATCGGCACGTGCCAATGGTCGGGCGTGGCGATGCCCACCGCGTCGATGTCGTCGCGGGCCAGTACCTCGCGGAAGTCGACGTAAGAGCGGCAATCGGTGTTCTGATAGTGGGCGTCCACCACGCCCTTGGCCCGATCGCGCACGTGTTGCCACACGTCGCAAACGGCCACGATCTGGGCCTCGGGGCAGGTGAGCTGCTCGCGGATATTCAGGAGTCCTCGCGGCCCGGTGCCGAGGTAGCCGGTCACGACCCGCTCGCTGGCCGGCGGTCGCCCGTCACCTCCCAGGGCGTTCGAGGTGATGACGTAGGGGGCCGCGACGACGCCACCGACCGCGGCGGCGTGCCGGAGGAACTCTCGCCGGCTGCAACATTTGCTCTCCGGTGGTTTCATCGGCCGTTCTCCTTCGAGTCGGTGTGTTTTGGTTGGCTTGGCATTTCGTTACGTGCCACACGAAGTTCTCGAAACGCCCGCCGACTGCGTTCGGCGGGGTTCCCGGCGCTTCCCTCCCCCCGGAACGCAGTCCGGGGGCGTTGTGGTCTCGCCAACGATTCCCCTAGATCTGCCACGGCTCGCGCATCGGCCGCCAGGTCATCTTGTTGGCCTCGTCGTCGCCGACGAATTGCTCGGCCGCCGGGTCCCAGGTCAGTTTGCGCTGGAGCGTCATCACGATGTTGGCCAGGTGGCACACGGTGGCCGAACGGTGGCCGACTTCGGCCGGCACGTTGAGCATCTTGGAATTGCGGCTGCGGATGGCTTCCAGCCAGATCCCCATGTGGGTGTTGGGGCGATCCGGAGGAGCCAGGCGGATCTCGTCGGGGCCGAGCCGGGCGGTGGTCAACGACTCGGGCTGGGCCGACATGCCCTCGCGGCCGACGAAGATCCAGCCTTCGGTACCCTCGAAACGCACGCCTCCGCTGCCCGTCCCGTCGAGGCTGCGCAATTCGACCTTCACGCCGCCCTCGTAGAGGAAATCGACGTTAGGATCGTAGAACGTGTCGTGGATCCCGTTGATGTTGCGCTTGCCGCTGCCGACCACCTCGACCGGTCCGGAGCCGTCGGCCCCGATGGCCCATTGGGCGATGTCCAGGTGGTGAGCGCCCCAGTTGGCCAGGTCCCCGCCGGAAAAGTCGCTGACGAAACGGAACTTGTAGTGGACGCGGTCGGGGTGATACGGCGAGTAGGGCGCCTGCCCCAACCACATCTCGTAGTCCAACTCCGGCGGCACCGCTTGCGGGGCCCAGGGATTGTTGCTGCCGCCGCGCGAGATGATCTTGACCCGGGCCGTCTTCAGTTCCCCGATGTAACCGTTGCGCACCAGTTCGCACGTTCGGGTGAAGGCCTCGTACTCGGGCGAGCGCTGCTGGCTGCCCACTTGCAGGATGGCTCCATAGCGCCGCACCGTGTCGGCCAGGATGCGCCCCTCGCGAATCGTCAGCGACAGAGGCTTCTCGACGTAGACGGCCTTGCCCGCCTTGATCGCGGCCAGCGCGATGGGCACGTGCCAGTGGTCGGGCGTGGCGACGACCACGGCGTCGATGTCGTCGCGCGCGAGCACCTCGCGAAAGTCGCCGTAGGCCGCGCAGTCCTGGGTTCCCGACATCCCGTCGATCTTGGCCTTCGTGGCCGCGAGGTGGTTGGCGTCCACGTCGCAAACGGCCACGACCTTGTCGCCGCCGACGATGATCTGCTGCCCTCGGCTGCCGGAGCCGATCAGCGCCGTGGTGATCCGCTGGCTGGGCGCCGGCCCCTGGAAACCCATCGCGGTGGACGTGACGACGTACGGCGCCGCCATCGCGGCCGCCGTTCCCTCGAGAAACCGGCGGCGGGTGCACAAGGTCGGTTTCCTCATGACGTGTCTCCTTCGTATGGAACGATCCTCGGTGGTGTTGTGAGATTCGTGTTCGCTTGATCCCGCAGCACAAGACTGCATGAACTCGACGTTTAGCGGGCGGGCTTGCCCGCCGTTGTGGAAGCAGCGCTTCTCTGCTCGGGCAACG